>NZ_JBHVQS010000071.1:0-38362 GCF_042886435.1 Streptomyces sp. NPDC058000 | reverse complement strand
CGCAACGGCCGCCGCCCGGCGCCCCCTTCCGGGGCACCGGGCGGCGGCCGTGCGCCTGGCGGGCGGATCAGCGGATGAAGACCCCCGCGTGCCCGGCCAGGTCGAGGAAGTACTGCGGTGCCAGGCCCAGTACCAGGGTGGCCGCGACGCCGACCGCGATGGCGGTGGACGTCAGCATGCTGGGCACCGCGACCGTCGGACCGTCCGCCTTCGGCTCGCTGAAGAACATCAGCACGATCACCCGGATGTAGAAGAACGCCGCGATCGCCGAGGAGATCACACCGATCACCACCAGCCAGCCCGCGCCGCTCTCCGCCGCCGCCTTGAACACCGCGAACTTCCCGGCGAACCCGGACGTCAGCGGGATACCCGCGAAGGCCAGCAGGAAGACCGCGAAGACCGCGGCCACCAGGGGCGAACGCCGCCCGAGCCCGGCCCACTTGGACAGGTGGGTGGCCTCGCCGCCGGCGTCCCGCACCAGCGTCACCACGGCGAACGCGCCGAGCGTGACGAAGGAGTACGCCGCCAGATAGAAGAGCACCGAGGAGATGCCGTCCTGGCTGGCGGCGATGACACCGGCCAGGATGAAACCGGCGTGCGCGATGGAGGAGTAGGCCAGCAGCCGCTTGATGTCGGTCTGCGTGATGGCCAGGATCGCACCGCCCAGCATGGTGAGGATCGCCACGCCCCACATCACCGGCCGCCAGTCCCAGCGCAGGCCCGGCAGGACGACGTACAGCAGCCGCAGCAGCGCGCCGAACGCGGCGACCTTGGTGGCGGCCGCCATGAAGCCCGTCACCGGGGTGGGGGCGCCCTGGTAGACGTCCGGCGTCCACATGTGGAAGGGCACCGCGCCGACCTTGAACAGCAGGCCCATCAGCACCAGCGCCCCACCGATCAGCAGCAGCGCGTCATTGCCCATCGTGCCGGCCAGCGCCGGGTCGACCTGCCGGGCGCCGTCCGAGATCACCTCGGCGATCCCGGAGTACGTCACGGTGCCGGCGTAGCCGTAGAGCAGGGCCACGCCGAACAGCAGGAAGGCCGAGGAGAAGGCGCCGAGGAGGAAGTACTTCACCGCGGACTCCTGCGAGAGCAGCCGCTGGCGGCGGGCCAGCGCGCACAGGATGTACAGCGGGAGGGAGAAGACCTCCAGGGCGATGAAGAGGGTCAGCAGGTCGTTGGCGGCCGGGAAGACCAGCATGCCGCCGACCGCGAAGAGCAGGACCGGGAAGACCTCGGTGGTGGTGAACCCGGCCTTGACCGCGGTCTGTTCGGCCTCCCCGCCGGGGACCGCCGCGGCCTGCGCGGCGAAGGAGTCCACCCTCTTGCCGTGTGCCGCCGGGTCCAGCCGCCGCTCGGCGAAGGTGAAGACCGCGATCAGCGACACCAGCAGGATCGTGCCCTGGAGGAACAGCGCCGGGCCGTCCACCGCGATCGCGCCCATCGCGGCCAGATGTGCCTTGGACGAGCCGAAGCCGCCCGCCGCCAGGCCGATCACCGCGGCGAACGCGGCGGCCAGCGCCACCACGGACAGCAGCACCTGGGCGTAGTAGCGGCTGCGGCGCGGCAGGAACGTCTCGACCAGGATGCCGACGACGGCGGCGCCCAGGACGATGAGCGTCGGCGACAGCTGTACGTACTCGATCCGCGGGGCCGGGATCTTGCCCGGCGCCCCGGCCGCCGCCGTCCACAGGCTGTGGACACTTGCCACGGAACTCACTTCGCGGCCTCCACGTCTTGGTTCTGCGCGGTCTGGCCGTGCCGGCCTGAACCGGGCACGGCGTCCACCTGCACGGTGGGCTTGGGGTCCCTCTTGTCCACGACGGACAGGGTGTGCTGGACCGCCGGATTGACGATGTCGGTGAGCGGTTTGGGATACACCCCGAGGAAGAGCAGCAGCGCGATCAGCGGCACGACCACCACCAGCTCCCGCACCTTCAGGTCGGGCATCTTCCCGACCTCCGCCTTCACCGGGCCGGTCATCGTCCGCTGGTACAGCACGAGGACGTAGAGCGCGGCCAGGACGATGCCCAAGGTGGCGATGATCCCGACCACCGGATAACGGCTGAACGTGCCGACCAGGACCAGGAATTCACTGACGAACGGGGCCAGACCGGGCAGTGACAGGGTGGCCAGACCGCCGACCAGGAAGGTGCCGGCGAGGATCGGGGCGACCTTCTGGACGCCGCCGTAGTCCGCGATCAGCCGCGAACCGCGACGGCTGATCAGGAAGCCGGCCACCAGCATCAGCGCGGCGGTCGAGATGCCGTGGTTGACCATGTAGAGCGTCGCGCCGCCCTGGCCCTGGGAGGTCATCGCGAAGATGCCCAGGATGATGAAGCCGAAGTGGGAGATCGAGGCGTAGGCGATCAGCCGCTTGATGTCCCGCTGGCCGACCGCGAGCAGCGCGCCGTAGACGATGCTGATCAGCGCCAGCACCAGGATCACCGGGGTGGCCCAGCTGCTGGCCTCCGGGAAGAGCTGGAGGCAGAAGCGCAGCATCGCGAAGGTGCCGACCTTGTCGACGACCGCGGTGATCAGCACCGCGACCGGGGAGGTCGCCTCGCCCATGGCGTTGGGCAGCCAGGTGTGCAGCGGCCACAGCGGCGCCTTCACCGCGAAGGCGAAGAAGAAGCCGAGGAAGAGCAGCCGCTCGGTGCCGGTGCCGATGTTCAGTGCGCCGGACGCCCGGGCCTCGACGATCTGCTGGAGCGAGAAGGTGCCGGCGCCCAGCTGCTGGGCGGTGACGGCGTACAGCCCGATCACCGCGGCCAGCATGATCAGACCGCCGACGAGGTTGTACAGCAGGAACTTCACCGCGGCGTACGAACGCTGGGCGGCGGCCTGCTGCTCGCCGCGCCCACCGGCCCGGTCCCCGAAGCCGCCGATGAGGAAGTACATCGGGATCAGCATGGCTTCGAAGAAGATGTAGAAGAGGAAGACGTCGGTGGCCTCGAAGGACAGCACCACCATCGCCTCGACGGCCAGGATCAGCGCGAAGAACCCCTGGGTGGGCCGCCAGCTGTACCGGCGGTTGGGCTCACCCGTGGCGGAGCCACCGCCCGATGCGCCCGTGGCGGAGCCACCGTCGGACGACGTCAGCGGGTCGGCGTCGTGCCAGCCCGCCAGGATGACGAACGGGATCAGCAGGGCGGTCAGGGCGATCAGGGCGACCGCGATGCCGTCCACGCCGAGGTCGTAGCGGACCCCGAAGTCCCGGATCCAGGCGTGGGATTCGGTGAGCTGGAACGGCCCCTTGGCGCCGGGGTCGAAGCGCACCGCGATCAGCAGCGCCAGCGCCAGCGTCGCCAGCGAGAACAGCAGCGCCAGCCACTTGGCCGCGGTGCGCCGGGCGGCGGGCATCGCGGCGGTGGCGATCGCACCGATCGCCGGTACCGCGGCGGTCGCCGTCAGTAGGGGAAACGACATGGCTCAGACACCCCTCATCAGCAGGGTCGCGGCGACGAGAACGGCGGCCCCGCCCAGCATCTGGACCGCGTACGAGCGGACGAAGCCGGTCTGCAACTGGCGCAGCCGACTGGAGAGTCCGCCCATCGAGGCCGCCGTGCCGTTGACCGCGCCGTCCACCAGGGAGTGGTCGAGATAGACCAGCGTGCGGGTCAGATGCTCGCCGCCACGCACCAGGACGACGTGGTTGAAGTCGTCCTGGAGCAGATCGCGGCGGGCCGCCCGGGTCAGCAGCGAACCGCGCGGGGCGGTGGCCGGCACGGCCTTGCGGCCGTACATCAGCCAGGCGATGCCGACGCCGATGAGCAGCACCACCATGGTGGCGGCGGTGACCACCCCGGCGCTCACCGGGGAGTGGCCGGGCGCGAAGGAGGTGACCGGCTCCAGCCACTTGACGAAGGCGTCGCCCACACTGAACAGCCCGCCCGCGAAGACCGAGCCGATCGCCAGCACGATCATCGGGATCGTCATCACCTTCGGCGACTCGTGCGGGTGGAACTCCTGCGGGTCCCACCGCTTCTCGCCGAAGAACGTCATCAGCATCACCCGCGTCATGTAGAACGCGGTGATCGCGGCGCCCAGCAGGGCCGCGCCGCCGAGGATCCAGCCCTCGGTGCCGCCGCGGGCGAACGCCGCCTCGATGATCTTGTCCTTGGAGAAGAAGCCGGACAGTCCGGGGAAGCCGATGATGGCCAGGTAGCCGAGCCCGAAGGTGACGAACGTGACCGGCATGTACCTGCGCAGACCGCCGTAACGGCGCATGTCCACCTCGTCGTTCATCCCGTGCATCACGGAACCGGCGCCGAGGAAGAGGCCCGCCTTGAAGAAGCCGTGGGTGACCAGGTGCATGATCGCGAAGGCGTAGCCGATCGGGCCCAGGCCGGCGGCGAGGACCATGTAGCCGATCTGCGACATCGTCGAACCGGCCAGCGCCTTCTTGATGTCGTCCTTGGCGCAACCGACGATCGCACCGAACAGCAGGGTGACCGCGCCGACCGCGACCACGGCGGTCTGCGCGTCCGGCGCGGCGTTGAAGATCACCCCGGAGCGGGTGATCAGGTACACCCCGGCGGTGACCATCGTGGCGGCGTGGATCAGCGCCGACACCGGGGTCGGGCCCTCCATCGCATCGCCCAACCAGGACTGCAGCGGCACCTGCGCCGACTTGCCGCAGGCGGCCAACAGCAGCATCAGCCCGATGACGGTCAGCTTCCCCTCGGGGGCGCCACCGGTCGCGGAGAACACCGGCCCGAAGGCGAACGTGCCGAACGTCGTGAACATCAGCATGATCGCGATGGACAGGCCCATGTCGCCGACGCGGTTGACCAGGAACGCCTTCTTCGCGGCGGTGGCCGCACTGGGCTTGTGCTGCCAGAACCCGATGAGCAGGTACGACGCCAGACCCACGCCCTCCCAACCGACGTACAGCAGGAGGTAGTTGTCGGCGAGGACGAGCAGCAGCATCGCCGCCAGGAAGAGATTGAGGTAGCCGAAGAAGCGGCGGCGCCGCTCATCGTGCTCCATGTAGCCGATCGAATAGATGTGGATCAGCGAGCCGACGCCCGTGATCAACAGGACGAAGGTCATCGACAGCTGGTCGAGCTGGAAGGCCAGATCGGCCCGGAATCCACCGACCGGGATCCAGCTGAACAGGTGCTGGTGCAGCGCCCGGTGCTCGACGCCCCTGCCGAGCATGTCGACGAAGAGCACCACCGCGACGGCGAACGAGGCCACCGCGAGGAGCGAGCCGATCCAGTGGCCGGCGCGGTCCAGGCGTTTACCGCCGCACAACAGCAGGGCCGCACCGACCAGCGGTGCCGCGACGAGCAGCGCGATCAAGTTCTCCACTTTGTGCGACCCCTTACAGCTTCATCAGGCTGACGTCGTCGACCGAGGCCGAATGACGGGTGCGGAAGATCGACACGATGATGGCCAGGCCGACCACGACCTCCGCCGCGGCGACGACCATCGTGAAGAAGGCGATGATCTGGCCGTCCAGATTCCCGTGCATCCGCGAGAAGGTGACAAAGGCGAGGTTGCAGGCGTTCAGCATCAGTTCGATGCACATGAACACCACGATGGCGTTCCGCCTGATCAGCACGCCGGCCGCACCGATGGTGAAGAGCAGGGCGGCGAGGTAGAGGTAGTAGACCGGGTTCATTTCTGCGCGCCCTCCTTCGGTGCCGCGGGGCCGGGCCGCTTCTTGTCCGGCCGGCCGGACTCGCGCCCCAGCCAGTCCTCGGACCGCTGCTCCAGCGCCTTGAGTTCGGCCAGCGACTGGCCGGAGACGTCCCGGACCTGGCCGCGCTCCCGCAGCGTCGGACTGACCGTCAGCTCGGATGGGGTGCCGTCCGGCAGCAGGCCGGGGATGTCGACGGCGTTGTGCCGGGCGTAGACACCCGGTGCGGGCGCCGGGGTCGGAAGGGGCCAGGCGGAGCCTGTCGTTGAGCGGCGGCGGTCGGGCGACGGGAGGGCCTGCCCGCCCCCGCGGATCCGGGCCTCGGAGCGCTCCCGCTGGGTCTTGGCGCGCTCGGTGCGCTCCCGGTGGGTGAGCACCATCGCGCCGACCACCGCGGTGATCAGCAGCGCGCCGGTGATCTCGAAGGCGAAGACGTACTTGGTGAAGATGAGCGCGGCCAGGCCCTGCACATTGCCACCGGCGTTGGCGTCGGCCAGGCCGTTGAACTCCTTGAGCGAGGCGTTGCCGATTCCGGCGATCAGCAGGATGCCGAAGCCGACGCCCAGTCCGGCGGCGAGCCAACGCTGGCCCTTGAGGGTCTCCTTGAGGGAGTCCGCGGCGGTGACGCCGACCAGCATCACGACGAACAGGAACAGCATCATGATCGCGCCGGTGTAGACCACGACCTGCACGATGCCGAGGAAGTACGCGCCGTTGGCCAGATAGAAGACCGCCAGGACGATCATGGTCCCGGCGAGCGAGAGGGCGCTGTGCACCGCCCGCTTCATCATGATCGTGCACAGCGCGCCGGCCACGGCGACGATCCCCAGGATCCAGAACTGCACGGCCTCCCCCGAGGAGGCCGCGGCGGCGAGGCCCGTCATGCGTGCGCCTCCTTGCCCGCGGCGTTCTGCTGGTCCGTGGGCTCGCCGGCCGCGTCCTCGGGCCGCTCGCCCTTGGAGACCGCGACCTGCCGGACCGTGCCCGGCGCGGCCTCCGTCACCAGCCCGCTGTAGTAGTCCCGGTCGGTCATGCCCGGGTAGATCGCGTGCGGGGCGTCGACCATCCCCTCCGACAGGCCCACGAGCAGCTCTTCCTTGGTGTAGATGAGCGATTCCCGGGACCGGTCGGCGAGTTCGTACTCGTTGGTCATGGTGAGCGCGCGGGTCGGACAGGCCTCCACGCACAGGCCGCACAGGATGCAGCGGAGGTAGTTGATCTGGTAGACCGCGCCGTACCGCTCGCCCGGGGAGTAGCGCTCCTCGTCGGTGTTGTCCGCGCCCTCGACGTAGATGGCGTCCGCCGGACAGGCCCAGGCACACAGCTCGCAGCCGATGCACTTCTCCAGCCCGTCCGGATGCCGGTTGAGCTGGTGCCGGCCGTGGAAGCGCGGCGCCGTCGGCTTCTTCTCCTCGGGGTACTGCTCGGTCAGCCGCTTCTTGAACATGGCCTTGAAGGTCACGCCGAAGCCGGCCACCGGGTTCTGGAACTCAGGCACCGTCGCCCCCCTTTCCGTCGCTCACATCTCCGTCACTCACAGTGTCCACCCGACCACTGACAATCAACTCCCCGTCACGGCGGGGACGCCGGCGCGGCACCGGCGGCAGGGTCTGCCCGGGCAGCGGCGGAACGGGGAACCCGCCGGCCATCGGGTCGAAGGCGGTATCGCCGTCGGTCTCCTCCTCCGGCTCCACACGCCGGAAGAAGTCCACGACCAGCGAGATCAGCAACAGCGCCACCGCACTGCCGCCCACGTACAGCACGATCTGGGAGAAGTCGTAGCCCTCGTTCTTCAGCGCCCGGACGGTGGCGACGAGCAACAGCCACACCATCGACACCGGGATGAGGACCTTCCAGCCCAGCCGCATCAGTTGGTCGTAGCGGACCCGGGGAAGGGTGCCGCGCAGCCAGATGAAGAAGAACAGCAGCAGCTGCACCTTGAGGACGAACCAGAGCATCGGCCACCAGCCGTGGTTCGCGCCCTCCCAGAACGTCGAGATCGGCCAGGGCGCCCGCCAACCGCCGAGGAAGAGGGTGACCGCGACCGACGAGACGGTGACCATGTTGACGTACTCGGCGAGCATGAACATCGCGAACTTGATGGACGAGTACTCGGTGTTGAAGCCGCCAACGAGGTCGCCCTCGGACTCCGGCATGTCGAACGGCGCGCGGTTGGTCTCCCCCACCATCGTCACGATGTAGATGAGGAACGACACCGGCAGCAGCAGCACGTACCACTTGTTCTGCTGCGACTCCACGATGGTCGACGTCGACATCGACCCGGAGTAGAGGAAGACCGACGCGAACGCCGCGCCCATCGCGATCTCGTACGAGATCATCTGCGCGCACGAGCGCAGCGCGCCCAGCAGCGGGTACGTCGAACCGGACGACCAACCGGCCAACACGATGCCGTAGATGCCGACCGAGGCCGTGGCCAGGATGTAGAGGACGCCGATCGGGAGGTCGGTGAGCTGCATCGGGGTGCGGTGACCGAAGATCGAGATCTCGTTGCCCGACGGGCCGAAGGGGATCACCGCGATCGCCATGAAGGCCGGGATCGCCGCCACGATGGGCGCCAGGATGTACACCGCCTTGTCGGCGCGCCGGACGACCAGATCCTCCTTCAGCATCAACTTGATGCCGTCGGCCAGCGACTGGAGCATCCCCCAGGGCCCGTGCCGGTTGGGGCCGATCCGCAGCTGCATCCAGGCGACGACCTTGCGTTCCCAGACGATCGAGAACAGCACCGTCAACATCAGGAACGCGAAGCAGAACACCGCCTTGATGACGACCAGCCACCACGGGTCGCGCCCGAACATCGACAGGTCCTCCTGGGCGGCCAGCGCGGCCACCGGAAAACCGGGATGCTGCATCATGCGTCCACCTCCTTGGCCGGCGCCGGCGTACCGGGTGCAGCGGAGACCTTCACCAGCTCACCGGGGTGCGCCCCGGTGTCGGCGGCGACGCCACCGCCCACGGAATTCAGCGGCAGCCACACCACCCGGTCGGGCATCGGCGTGACCTGGAGCGGCAGCCGGACCGAGCCGGCCGGCCCGGTGACCGCCAGCAGGTCGCCGTCCTGTACGCCGGCCTCCTGGGCGGTGGCCGGCGACAGGCGGGCGACCGCGGCGTGCCGGGTCCCGGCCAGCGCCTCGTCGCCTTCCTGGAGCAGCCCCTGGTCCAACAGGAGCCGGTGCCCGGCCAGGACGGCCTCACCGGAGGACGGGCGGGGCAACGGCCGCCCCGTCTCCACCGGTTCGCCGCCGTACGGGCCGCGCCAGCCGCCGAGCCGGTCCACCTCCCGCCGCACGGCGTGGACGTCCGGCAGGTCCAGGGCGCCCACGGTGGAGCCGCCCGCGACGTCCGTCATGGCGTCGGCGAGCATCTGGAGGACCCGGGCGTCCGGCGGCAGCTGCCGCCGGGTCATCTGGTCCGGCTTGAGCGCGGCCTCGAACGACCGGGCCCGGCCCTCCCAGTTGAGGAAGGTGCCGGCCTTCTCCACCACCGCCGCCACCGGGAGGACCACATCCGCCCGCTCGGTGACCAGGGAGGGCCGCAGCTCCAGACTGACCAGGAAACCGACCTCGTCCAGGGCGGTCAGCGCCCGCGCCGGATCGGGCAGATCGGCCACCTCCACGCCCGCCACCAGCAGGGCGCCCAGCTCACCGGTGGCCGCGGCCTCGATGATCTGGCCGGTGTCCCGGCCGTGCCGGTGCGGCAGCGCGGCCACGCCCCAGGCGGCGGCGACCTCGTCCCGGGCCACCGGGTCGGTGGCCGGCCGACCGCCGGGCAGCAGCCCGGGCAGCGCACCGGCCTCGATGGCACCGCGCTCGCCCGCCCGGCGCGGCATCCACACCAGATGGGCGCCGGTGGCGGTGGCGGTGCGGAGCGCGGCGGTCAGCGCCCCGGGCACCGTCGCCAGCCGCTCGCCGACGACGATCACCGCGCCGTCCGCGCGCAACGCCTCGGCCGCGGCGCGCCCTTCACCGTCCAGGCCGACCCCGCCCGCCAGGGCGTCCAGCCATTCGGTCTCCGTACCGGGCGCCGCGGGCAGCAGCGTCCCGCCGGCCTTGATCAGTCCGCGGGTGGCGTGGCTGGCCAGCCCCCAGGTGCGCTGACCGTGCTTGCGGTGCGCCTTGCGCAGCCGCAGGAAGACGCCGGGCGCCTCCTCCTCCGCCTCGATCCCGGCCAACAGGACCGCCGGCGCCTGCTCCAGCGTGGTGTAAGTGACGCCGTCGCCGTCCAGATCCCGGCCGCGGCCGGCGACCCGGGCCGCGAGGAAGTCGGCCTCCTCGGCGCTGTGCGGCCGGGCCCGGAAGTCGATGTCGTTGGTGTGCAGCGCGACCCGGGCGAACTTGGCGTAGGCGTAGGCGTCCTCGACGGTCAGTCGGCCGCCGGTCAGTACGCCGGCCCGGCCCCGGGCGGCGGCCAGGCCGCGCGCCGCGGCGTCCAGCGCGGCGGGCCAACTCGCCGGCTCCAGTTCACCGGACTCGGCATTGCGCACCAGGGGGTGCACCAGCCGGTCCCGCGCCTGCGCGTACCGGAAGGCGAACCGCCCCTTGTCGCAGATCCACTCCTCGTTGACCTCGGGGTCGTCCGCCGCCAGCCGCCGCAGGACCTTGCCGCGACGGTGGTCGGTCCGGGTCGCGCAGCCGCCCGCGCAGTGCTCGCACACCGACGGCGAGGAGACCAGGTCGAAGGGGCGGGAACGGAAGCGGTACGCGGCGGAGGTGAGCGCGCCCACCGGACAGATCTGGATGGTGTTCCCGGAGAAGTACGACTCGAAGGGGTCGCCCTCGCCGGTGCCGACCTGTTGGAGGGCGCCGCGCTCGATCAGCTCGATCATCGGGTCGCCGGCGATCTGGTTGCTGAAGCGGGTGCACCGCGCGCACAGCACGCAACGCTCGCGGTCCAGCAGCACCTGCGTGGAGATCGGCACCGGCTTCTCGTAGGTGCGCTTCCTGCCCTCGAAGCGGGAGTCGGGGTCACCGACCTGCATCGCCTGGTTCTGCAACGGGCATTCGCCGCCCTTGTCGCAGACCGGGCAGTCGAGGGGGTGGTTGATCAGCAGCAGCTCCATCACGCCGCGCTGCGCCTTCTCGGCCACCGGGGAGGTCAGCTGGGAGCGGACCACCATCCCGTCGGTGCAGGTGATGGTGCAGGAGGCCATCGGCTTGCGCTGGCCCTCGACCTCGACGATGCACTGCCGGCAGGCGCCCGCCGGGTCCAGCAGCGGGTGGTCGCAGAAGCGCGGGATCTCGATGCCGAGGAGTTCGGCGGCCCGGATCACCAACGTCCCCTTGGGGACGGAGATCTCGATGCCGTCGATCGTCAGGGTGACGAGGTCCTCCGGTGGCACCGCCGCCGGGCCGCCCCCGTTGGGGGCGTTCGTGGTGACGGTCATGCGTTCACCCCCAGGTGAGCGTCGTTGTCGGCCCAGAGGGTCGACTTGGCGGGGTCGAAGGGGCAGCCCTTGCCGGTGACGTGCTCCTCGTACTCCGCGCGGAAGTACTTGAGCGAGGAGAAGATCGGCGAGGCGGCGCCGTCGCCGAGGGCGCAGAAGGACTTGCCGTTGATGTTGTCGGCGATGTCGTCGATCTTGTCGAGGTCCGCCAGCCGGCCGCGGCCCGCTTCGAGGTCCCGGAGCAACTGCACCAACCAGTACGTCCCTTCGCGGCACGGAGTGCATTTGCCGCAGGACTCGTGGGCGTAGAACTCGGTCCAGCGGGTGACCGCCCGGACGACGCAGGTGGTCTCGTCGAAGCACTGCAACGCCTTGGTGCCGAGCATCGAACCGGCCGCGCTGACGCCCTCGTAGTCGAGCGGGACGTCGAGGTGTTCCTCGGTGAACATCGGGGTGGAGGAGCCGCCCGGCGTCCAGAACTTCAGCCGGTGGCCGGGGCGCATCCCGCCGCTGATGTCGAGCAGCTGGCGCAGGGTGATGCCCAACGGGCCTTCGTACTGGCCGGGGTTGGCTACGTGGCCGCTGAGCGAGTAGAGCGTGAAGCCCGGAGACTTCTCGCTGCCCATCGACCTGAACCACTCCTTGCCCTTGTTGAGGATCGCGGGAACCGATGCGATGGATTCGACGTTGTTCACCACAGTGGGGCAGGCGTAGAGGCCGGCCACGGCGGGGAAGGGGGGCCGCAGACGGGGTTGGCCGCGACGACCTTCCAGGGAATCCAGCAGCGCGGTTTCCTCACCGCAGATGTACGCGCCGGCGCCCGCGTGCACCGTGACGTCCAGGTCGAGGCCCGAGCCGAGGACGTCCTTGCCGAGGAAGCCCGCCGCGTACGCCTCGCGCACGGCCTCGTGCAGCCGGCGCAGCACGGGCACGACCTCGCCGCGCAGATAGATGAAGGCGTGGTTCGAGCGGATCGCGTGAGCGGCGATCACGATCCCCTCGATGAGGGAGTGCGGGTTGGCGAAGAGGAGCGGGATGTCCTTGCAGGTCCCGGGCTCCGACTCGTCGGCGTTGACCACGAGGTAATGCGGTTTGCCGTCGCCCTGCGGGATGAACTGCCACTTCATCCCGGTCGGGAAGCCGGCGCCGCCGCGGCCGCGGAGCCCGGAGTCCTTGACGTAGGCGATGACGTCGTCCGGGGCCATCGAGAGGGCCTTGCGGGCGCCTTCGTAGCCGTCGTGGCGCAGGTAGGTCTCCAGCGTCCAGGACTCGGGGGCGTCCCAGAAGGCGGACAGGACGGGGGCGAGGACCTTCTCCGGACTGGTCGTTCCTCCGGCGTGCGGCCCGGGGGCCCCGCCGAACTCGGCTGCCACGGTCATCACTCCCCCTCCTCGGATGCGGGACCGGCCGGGTGGTCAGGGTCGGCGGCCGAGGTCTGCTGCGGCGCGTCATGGGAGCTCGGGTGGGCGGGCGGCGCCGCTTCGCCCGGCCGCCCGGACGCCGGCTCACCGGACGGGCCGTCCGCGGTGGCGCGCGGGGCGACGACGTGATCGGCGTGACCGGGCGGGGTCTCGCCGCGGGCCAACCGCAGTCCGACCAGGGAGGCGGGGCCGGCACCGCCGGTCGCCCCGACGGCACCGGACCGGCCGTCGGGGAAGCCGGCGAGCATCCGGGCGGTCTCCTTGAAGGAGCAGAGCGGGGCGCCGCGGGTGGGTTCGACGGTCCGGCCGGCCCGCAGGTCGTCGACGAGCTGCCGGGCGGAGCGGGGCGTCTGGTTGTCGAAGAACTCCCAGTTGACCATCACGACGGGGGCGAAGTCGCAGGCGGCGTTGCACTCGATGTGTTCGAGGGTGATCGTGCCGTCCTCGGTGGTCTCGTCGTTGCCGACGCCGAGGTGCTCCTTGAGTTCCTCGAAGATGGCGTCGCCGCCCATCACCGCGCACAGGGTGTTGGTGCAGACCCCGACCTGGTAGTCGCCGCTCGGCTTGCGGCGGTACATGGAGTAGAAGGTCGAGACCGCGGTGACTTCGGCGGTGGTCAGGTCGAGCTGTTCGGCGCAGAAGCGGATGCCGGTACGGGTGACGTAGCCGTCCTCGGCCTGGACGAGGTGGAGCAGCGGCAGCAGCGCCGAGCGGGAATCGGGGTAGCGGGCGATCACCTCCTTCGCGTCCGCGGCGAGCCGGGCCTTGACGTCGGCCGGGTAGTCGGGTGCCGGAAGCCGGGGCATGCCCAGCTGGACGTCCTTGGGTGCCGGAGTGGCGTTCACCGGTCGACGCCTCCCATCACGGGGTCGATGGACGCGACGGCGACGATGACGTCGGCGACCTGGCCGCCTTCGCACATCGCTGCCATGGCCTGCAGGTTGGTGAACGAGGGGTCGCGGAAGTGCACCCGGTAGGGGCGGGTGCCGCCGTCGCTGACCACGTGCACGCCCAGCTCGCCCTTGGGCGACTCGACGGCGGTGTACGCCTGTCCGGGCGGGACCCGGAAGCCCTCCGTCACCAGCTTGAAGTGGTGGATCAGGGCCTCCATCGAGGTGCCCATGATCTTCTTGATGTGGTCCAGGGAATTGCCGAGGCCGTCGGGGCCGAGGGCCAACTGGGCGGGCCAGGCGATCTTCTTGTCGGCGACCATCACCGGCCCCGGCTCCAGCCGGTCCAGGCACTGTTCGACGATCCTCAGCGACTGGCGCATCTCCTCCAGCCGGATCAGGAACCGGCCGTAGGCATCGCAGGTGTCGGCCGTCGGCACCTCGAAGTCGTAGTTCTCGTATCCACAGTACGGCTGCGCCTTGCGCAGGTCATGGGGCAGTCCGGCGGAGCGGACGAGGGGCCCGGTGGCTCCGGTGGCCATACAGCCGGCCAGGTCGAGGTAGCCGATGCCCTCCATGCGCGCCTTGAAGACCGGGTTGCCGGTGGCGAGCTTGTCGTACTCGGCCATGTTCTTGTGCATCTTCTTGACGAAGGCACGGACCTGGTCGACGGCGCCGGCCGGCAGGTCCTGGGCGAGGCCGCCGGGGCGGATGAAGGCGTGGTTCATCCGGAGGCCGGTGATCAGCTCGTAGATGTCCAGGATCAGTTCCCGGTCGCGGAAGCCGTAGATCATGATCGTGGTGGCGCCCAGCTCCATACCGCCGGTGGCGATGCACACCAGGTGGGAGGAGAGCCGGTTGAGCTCCATCAGCAGCACGCGGATCACCGAGGCCCGATCCGGGACGTCGTCGGTGATGCCGAGCAGCTTCTCCACGGCCAGGCAGTACGCCGTCTCGTTGAAGAACGGCGTGAGGTAGTCCATCCGCGTCACGAACGTCGTGCCCTGCGTCCAGGTGCGGAATTCGAGGTTCTTCTCGATGCCGGTGTGGAGGTAGCCGATGCCGCAACGGGCCTCGGTGACGGTCTCGCCGTCGATCTCCAGGATCAGCCGGAGGACGCCGTGGGTGGAGGGGTGCTGCGGCCCCATGTTGACGATGATCCGCTCGTCGTCGGACTTGGCGGCGGCCGCGGCGATCTCGTCCCAGTCGCCACCGGTGACGGTGTAGACGGGGCCCTCGGTGGTCTCGCGGGGGGTGGCCCGGGACGTCTCGCTGGGAGTACTCATCAGGTGTACGACCTCCGCTGGTCAGGAGCCGGGATCTGCGCGCCCTTGTACTCGACGGGGATGCCGCCGAGGGGGTAGTCCTTGCGCTGCGGGAAGCCCTGCCAGTCGTCCGGCATCATGATCCGGGTGAGCGCCGGGTGCCCGTCGAAGATCAGGCCGAAGAAGTCGTAGGTCTCGCGCTCGTGCCAGTCGTTGGTCGGGTAGACGTCGACGATCGACGGCACGTGCGGGTCGGTGTCGGGGGCGGTGACCTCCAGCCGGATCAGCCGGTTGTGGGTGATCGAGCGCAGGTGGTAGACGGCGTGCAGCTCGCGGCCGTTGTCGCCGGGGTAGTGGACGCCGCTGACTCCGGTGCACAGCTCGAAGCGGAGCGCGGGGTCGTCGCGCAGGGTGCGCGCGGTGACCGGC
The DNA here is from genome assembly GCF_042886435.1 of Streptomyces sp. NPDC058000. Taxonomy (NCBI): domain Bacteria; kingdom Bacillati; phylum Actinomycetota; class Actinomycetes; order Kitasatosporales; family Streptomycetaceae; genus Streptomyces; species Streptomyces sp. NPDC058000. Next base: position 23,306 of record NZ_JBHVQS010000071.1, on the reverse strand, counting down.
AGGAACTCCCGGTGGATGTGGAAGGTGAGCTCGCCGCGGTCGACGACGGTCTTCTCGATGACGTTCTCGGGCACCAGGCCCTGTTCGTCGAGGGCGCCCTCCAGTTCGTCGGCGATCTCGTCGAAGACGCCGACCCCTCCCCCGCCGCGGCCCGGTCCGCCGTAGGGGCGGGAGCTGGCGCCGGGCAGTCGGACGGTGCGGACCAGGCCGCCGTAACCGGTGGTGTCACCGCCGTTGTTGGCCCCGAACATCCCGCGGCGGGTGCCGATCACCTCGCCGGTGTCCGCGCGCTGCGCCGGGACGGCCTCGTCGGGGGCGCCCTGGGCGTTGGGGTTGGTCGGCTCGCTCACCGCAGCAGCCCTTTCTTCTCTGACGAGCGGTCCATCTCGATCAGCGGGAGTGCCTTGAGCGCCGCCGCCTCTTCCTCGTGGGCTGCCTGCACCGCGTTGACCCCGAGCTTGCTGCTCTGGATCTTCTTGTGGAGCTTGAGGATGGCGTCCATGAGCATCTCGGGGCGGGGCGGGCAGCCCGGCAGGTAGATGTCGACGGGGACGATGTGGTCGACGCCCTGCACGATCGCGTAGTTGTTGAACATGCCGCCCGAGGAGGCGCAAACCCCCATGGAGATCACCCACTTCGGGTTCGGCATCTGGTCGTAGACCTGCCGCAGCACGGGCGCCATCTTCTGGCTCACCCGGCCGGCCACGATCATCAGATCGGCCTGCCGCGGGGAGCCGCGGAAGACCTCCATGCCGAAGCGGGCCAGGTCGTAGCGCCCGGCGCCGGTGGTCATCATCTCGATGGCGCAGCAGGCCAGCCCGAAGGTCGCGGGGAAGACCGATGACTTGCGCACCCAGCCCGCGGCCTGCTCAACAGTGGTCAGCAAAAAGCCGCTGGGCAGCTTCTCTTCCAGTCCCATTGGTGCCCCCTAGTCCCATTCCAGGCCGCCGCGACGCCAGACGTAGGCGTAGGCGACGAAGACGGTGAGCGCGAAGAGGAGCATCTCGACGAGCCCGAACAGTCCCAGGGCGTCGAAGCTGACCGCCCAGGGATAGAGGAAGACGATCTCGATGTCGAAGACGATGAAGAGCATCGCCGTCAGGTAGTACTTGATCGGGAAGCGACCACCGCCGGACGGCTGCGGCGTCGGCTCGATTCCGCATTCGTACGCTTCGAGCTTGGCCCGGTTGTAGCGCCTGGGGCCGATGAGCGTGGCCATGACCACGGAGAAGATCGCAAAGCCTGCCCCGAGGGCTCCCAGTACGAGGATGGGCGCGTAAGCGTTCACCGTCCCCGCTCCCTTCAGTCGACGATGACTGGATGGCGGTCCGCTCGGGCTCAGCTGCTGCCGCACGGTGATCACGTATATGTGAGGCAGTTCACAAGCCCGATGCCCGCATCTTATGCCCGTCGGTCTGTGATCTGCGACACGGGGTGAGCCAACGCCTTTGTGATCTTCACCACCTGACGAAGGATCATGAAGTCGGATGACCGGTGATCTCCGCACACGAAGCGCGCGAGTGATCACGAGAGGTGACATTCGTCGGGGTTACCGCTGGTCAGGGCGGTGGTTTCACTATCAAGGGGTGGGCCGTGCAAGCAAATTGGCGCTGGACGCGGTTCAACTGCTATATGCGCGGCGGCCGTAGACGTGACGTTCTCGTGACCCGGTCGTGATCGTCGGTACGTGCTCCGGTTCACGAGCGGAGGGGTGGATTCGCGGAACTTCGGGGCGGTGCGCGGCCGGCCCGAGCCCGGCGATCGGTCACGGGAACATAACGGACACTCATGAGTGACCTATCCCACGCGATTTGAAGTCATAGGACCTTGACGTCCGGGAAGCCTTGGCGTGGCGGATCAAGGAGTGATAAGCGCACCCGGAGGCCGCGGCGGACATCAAATGCCGTGCGTAGGAACATGATCGCGAAATTCGGACATCGCGTCAGCGGCGCGGCAGCTGACGAAAAGTCCGTTTTATTCGTCGTGCGCACGACAAGTGTGGCGCACTCCACCTTTGTTGGCAGCAACCTGCGGCTCCTGATAGCCGTGGTGTCATGTCCCCGAACGCACTCATACCCAGCCACCGGAAGCCCCGCCGCTCCGCGTCCTCGCGGGCCCTGCGTGCGGGCGTGACCGGTGGCTTCCTCACCCTCGCGGTGACCGGCGCGACCGTGCCGGCCAATGCTGTCGAGAAGCCCGTCTCCGAGACCCAGGAGATGCCCACCATCACCACGGCGCTGGCCACCAGCGCCGCCAAGAGCGCCGACGCCGCCCAGCAGGCCGCGTTCAGCTACGAGCGGCAGGCACTGCAGGACGCAGCCGCCGCCAAGGCCGACAAGGCCGCGGACAAGGCGAAGGCCGCAGCGGAGAAGAAGGCCAAGGCCGAGGCCGAGGCGAAGAAGGCCGCCGACGAAGCCCGCCAGGCCAAGGAAGCCGCGCAGGCCCGCGCTTCCCGCTCCGACGCGCGCACCACGCTCTCCGCCGTCTCCGACGCCCCCTCCACCGGTAGCGGCAGCGTCGCCACCCTCGTCTCCTTCCTGAAGGCGCAGCTCGGCAAGGCGTACGTGCTCGGCTCCAGCGGGCCGTCCTCGTACGACTGCTCCGGCCTGACCCAGGCCGCGTTCTCCCAGGTCGGCATCGACCTGCCGCGCGTCTCGCAGAGCCAGTCGGCCACCGGCACCCAGGTCGGCCTCGGCAACCTCCAGGTCGGCGACATCCTCTACTGGGGCAGCTCCGGCAGCGCCTACCACGTCGCCGTCTACGTCGGGAACGGCAACTTCATCGGCGCCCAGAACCCGAGCACCGGCATCGTCGAGCGCCCCCTCAGCTACGACATGCCCACCGGCGCGGTGCGCGTCCTGTAAAGGCCGCTCCTACGGACCGCTCTACGGAACCGCCCCTTCCCCGCTCGGGAGGGGCGGTTCCGCGTCGTCCGGGCCGAGCCGGTGCGCCGCGCCCCCGCGCCCGCGCCGCTCTTCGCCCGGGCCGTCGCCGCCCGACCCCGGCCCCGGTCGCCGGTCGTCAGTCCTTGATGAAAGCCAACAGGTCCGCGTTGAGCCGGGCGTGGTGGCTGGCGTAGAGGCCGTGGCCGGCGTCCGGGTACTCCTTGTAGACGGCGCCCGGGATCAGTTCCGCGGTCCGCCGGCCGGTGACGTCGATCGGCGCGGAGAAGTCGGCCGCGCCGTGCACGACCAGGGTCGGGACGTCGATCTCGCGCAGCCCCGCCCGGTGGTCGGTGTGGAAGACCGCCTGCTGCACCTGCTGGGTCGCGTACGGCGTGCAGGTCATCACCTGCTGGATGGTGAAGTCGACCATGAGGGGGTGGACGTCGTTGCCCAGGTGGGTGGCGAAGAAGACCTGCGCCTGACGGGCCATCCACCGGGGCCGGTCGGTCCGCAGCAGCGCCATCGACTCCTCGAAGGCGGCCTCCGGCAGCCCCGCGGGGTTGTCCTCGGTCCACTTCATGAACGGCAGGGTCGCCGCCAGGAACGCGGCCCGGCGGACCCGCCCGGAACCGTGCCGGGCCAGATAGCGGGCGACCTCCGCACCGCCCAGCGAATGCCCGATCAAGGTCACCCCGTCCAGCCCGAGGTGGTCCAGCAGGGCGGCCAGGTCCTCCGAGGTCGCATCGGTGTCGTAGCCGCCGGAGGGCCGGTCCGAGCGGCCGTGCCCGCGCCGGTCGAGTGCGATGCAGCGGAAGCCCCGCTCCGCGAAGTAGGGGATCTGGTACTCCCACATGTCGGTGGTGAGCATCGCACTCGACACGAACACCAGCGGCTCGCCCTGGCCGTACTCCTCGTACCAGAGCCGGGTCCCGTCGTGGCCTTCGAAGAACATGGCGTTTCCTCCCGTTACGTACGTTCCGCCGCATCCGCTTGCGACGCGTCCCACGATGCCGGGGCGGGAGGGGTGGCTCAATTACTTCCGACGTCATGGGAGTTGACCCGAAGACCGGAGACCGCCCGCATCCCCTACGGGCGGCCCCGGCCCCGGCCGCAGCCGGCCGGTGGCCGTTACCAGCCCGCGCCCGCCGGCTGCCGGGTGGTGGCGTTGAGCCGGTTGAACAGGTTGGTGAGGCCGATGGTCAGCGTGAGCGACGCCAGTTGCTTCTCGTCGAAGTGGTCGGCGGCGGCGTCCCAGACGGCGTCCGGCACCGGGTCGGAGCTGTCCGCGAGCCGGGTCACGACCTCGGTGAGGGCGAGCGCGGCCCGCTCCTCGGCGCTGAAGTACGGCGCCTCCCGCCAGGCCGCCACCGCGAACAGCTTGTCGTCACCGACCCCCGCCTTGCGGGCGCTCTTGACCCCGCCGTCGACGCAGAAGCTGCACCCGTTGATCTGGCTGGCCCGCAGGTGCACCAGCTCCAGGATCTCCTCCGGCACCCCGCCCTTGCGGGTCGCCTTCGCCACGTCGAGGAGCGGCTGCATGGCCTCCGGGATGACCACCGCGGGGTTCTTCATCCGTGCTTCCATCACTGCTCTCCTTAGGAATCCCGATGTATCGCAACCGGCGGCGGAGTCGTGCCGGGTGGTGCCCGGCTCCGCGCCGTCACTGCACTGACGGATCCCGCCCGGAGAATGTGACAACGGGCCGGCCCCCTTTTTCCGGGGCCGGCCCGCGATGTCATCGCGCCTGGTCAGGCGCGGTTCAGCGGCTTCTGCCGAGCAGTGGCTCGGGGCGCGTCACGCCTTCGGCGCGACCTTGCTCAGACCGTTGATGATCCGGTCCATCGCGTCGCCGCCCGTCGGGTCGGTGAGGTTGGCGAGCATCTTGAGCGTGAAGCGCATCAGCAGCGGGTGGGTCAGACCGCGCTGGGTGGCGATCTGCATCACCTTGGGGTTGCCGATCAGCTTCACGAACGCCCGGCCGAGGGAGTAGTAGCCGCCGTAGGTGTCCTTGAGGATCTTCGGATAGCGGTGCAGCGCCAGCTCACGCTGGGCGTACGTGGCACGGGCCTGCGCCTGCACGATCACCTCGGCGGCGAGGGCGCCGGACTCCATGGCGTACGCGATGCCCTCACCGTTGAACGGGTTGACCAGCCCGCCGGCGTCGCCGACCAGGAGGAGGCCCTTGGTGTAGTGCGGCTGGCGGTTGAAGGCCATCGGGAGGGCCGCGCCGCGGATCGGACCGGTCATGTTCTCCGGGGTGTAGCCCCAGTCGGCGGGCATCGACGCGCACCACGCCTTGAGGATCTCCCGCCAGTCCAGCTCCCGGAAGGCGGAGCTGGAGTTGAGGATCCCGAGGCCGACGTTGCTCGTGCCGTCCCCCATGCCGAAGATCCAGCCGTAGCCCGGCAGCAGCCGGTCCTGGGCGCCCCGGCGGTCCCACAGCTCCAGCCAGGACTCCAGGTAGTCGTCGTCGTGCCGCGGCGAGGTGAAGTACGTCCGCACCGCGACGCCCATCGGCCGGTCCTCGCGCCGGTGCAGCCCCATCGCCAGCGACAGCCGGGTGGAGTTGCCGTCGGCGGCGACCACGATCGGGGCGTGGAAGGTCACCGGCGCCTTCTCCTCGCCGAGCTTGGCGTGCACGCCGGTGATGTGCCCGGTCAGCTCGTTGACGATCGGCGCGCCCACGTTGCACCGCTCGTAGAGCCGGGCACCGGCCTTCTGCGCCTGCCGGGCCAGCTGCTCGTCGAAGTCGTCCCGCTTGCGGACCAGACCGTAATCCGGGAAGGAGGCGAGTTCCGGCCAGTCGAGCTGAAGCCGGGAGCCTCCGCCGATGATGCGCAGACCCTTGTTGCGCAGCCAGCCGGCCTCTTCGGAGATGTCGATGCCCATCGCGATCAACTGCTTGGTGGCGCGCGGGGTGAGCCCGTCACCGCAGACCTTCTCGCGCGGGAACGCCGTCTTCTCCAGCAGCAGTACGTCCAGGCCGGACTTGGCGAGGTGATAGGCGGTGGTCGCGCCGGCCGGCCCGGCACCGACGACGATCACATCCGCGCTGTGCTCCGATCGGGGTGTGGTCACGGACGCGGTCTCGGACGCGGACTCGGTCACGGCGTTTTCTCCCGAAAGTCGATATCTGGATATCCGGTCTGGATATCTGGGTGCCGACCGGCACTGGGCAGGTGCAGTCTATGGGGGCCTTGATGATCGGAAACTGAAGGGTTGTCCCATGACGCCTGCGCCCGCCCCCCGGCCCGCGCGCCCCCTCCCCGCCGTCGAACTGCGGATACCCACCGACGAGGACGCACTGCACTGGCACCGGGTCTTCAACGACCCCGAGGTGATGGAGTTCCACGGCGGCGCCCCCGCCGAACTCTCGCTCTACGAGGAATTCACCGCCCGCCAGCGCCGCCACCACGCCGAACGGGGCTTCTGCCTCTACACCCTGCTGGACCCGGCGGACGGCGCGGTCATCGGCTTCACCGGCGCCCAGCCCTGGCCGCGGGAGTGGGGCCCGACCGGCGAGATCGAGATCGGCTGGCGGCTGGGCCGGGCGTACTGGGGCAAGGGGTACGCCACGACGGCCGCGCAGCGGGCGCTGGACGTCGTACGGGCGGCCGGGGTCCGCGAGGTGGTGGCGATGGTGGACGCCCGCAACGACCGGTCGATCGCGGTGACCCGACGCCTGGGGATGCACCAGGGCGAGACGTTCCAGAACCCGAACGGCAAGCAGACGGCCCACTGCTACCGGCTGGTTCTCTGACCCGGCGACGGGATTTCCGACCCCGGGACGGGAATTTCCGACCCGGGGCGAACCGCGGGCCCGGCCGAGGGGCGGGGCGGGAACTCAGGCCCGGCACCGGAGGAATCCCCACCGCACCAGAAATGACCGAAACAAAAGCACCGCCGACGCATCCATTGCCGCACCCCGAGTGTCTCAAGGGGGAGCGGCACTCTCATGTGCCCGCACTGCAGGGGTATTTGGAGCATCCACTTGAAAATCGGCATCAAAGGCATGAGGCGCATCAAGGGCATGCGGCGCGCGACCGCGGTGGCCGTCACCACCGGAGCCGTCCTGACCGCCGGAGCGCTCGGCTCCCAGGCGCAGGCCGCCACCCTCCCCACGCCCAGCATCACCGCCGCCGGCGGCTTCGTGATGAACAACGGCACCGGCTCGACGCTCTTCGCCAAGGCCGCGGACACCCGCCGGTCCACCGGCTCCACCACCAAGATCATGACGGCCCGGGTGGTGCTGGCCCAGAAGAACCTCAACCTGGATTCCAAGGTCACGGTCCAGAAGGCGTACAGCGACTACATCGTCAACAACAACTGGGCCTCGTCGGCCCATCTGATCGTCGGCGACAAGGTGACGGTCCGTCAGCTGCTGTACGGGCTGATGCTCCCGTCCGGCTGCGACGCCGCGTACGCGCTGGCCGACACCTACGGCACCGGCGCGACCCGGGACGCCCGGGTGAAGTCGTTCATCGGCCAGATGAACACCACCGCCAAGAACCTCGGGATGAAGAACACCCACTTCGACTCGTTCGACGGCATAGGGCGTGGCACGAACTACTCGACGCCGCGCGATCTGACCAAGCTCGCCAGCAACGCGATGAAGTTCTCCACGTTCCGCACGGTCGTGGGCACCAAGTCCACCAAGCAGAAGGTCACGACGAAGAGCGGCGGCTACCGCTACATGTCGTGGACCAACACCAACAACCTGCTCAGCAGCTACCAGGGCACCATCGGCGTGAAGACCGGCTCGGGCCCGGAGGCCAAGTACTGCCTGGTCTTCGCCGCCACCCGCGGCGGCAAGACCGTCATCGGCACGGTCCTGTCCTCCCCGTCCGTGAACAACCGCACCGCGGACGCCAAGAAGCTGATGGACTACGCGTTCAAGAAGTAACCGGCGACGGCGGCAGCCCGGGAGGCCGTAGCGCACCCCGGGGCCACCGCACTCCGGCCCAAGAAGCCGCCCCCGACCGTGTTCTCGCGGTCGGGGGCGGTTTCTTTGGTGCGTTGGCGTGCCGCGGGCTCCGACTCCCGGCTCAGCCCTCGACCGGCTTGGTGCCCCGGTGCAGCGCCACGACCCCACCGGTCAGGTTCCGCCAGGCGACCTCGGTCCAGCCCACGCCCTGGAGTCGGGCGGCCAGCTCGGGCTGGTTGGGCCAGGTGCGGATGGACTCCGCGAGGTACACGTACGCGTCCGGGTTGCTGCTGACCGCGCGGGCGACCGGCGGCAGCGCCCGCATCAGGTACTCGGTGTAGACGGTCCGGAACGGCGCCCAGGTCGGCTCGCTGAACTCGCAGATCACCACCCGCCCACCGGGCTTGGTGACGCGGTACAGCTCGGCCAGCGCGGCATCGGTGTCCTGGATGTTGCGCAGCCCGAAGGAGATGGTGACGGCGTCGAACACCCCGTCCGCGAACGGCAGCCGGGTCCCGTCCCCCGCCGCGAACGGCAACCACGGGTGCCGCTTCTTGCCCTCCCGCAGCATCCCGACCGAGAAGTCGCACGGCACGACGTACGCCCCGGTCCGCGCGAACGGCAGCGAGGAGGTGCCGGTCCCGGCCGCGAGGTCGAGCACCCGCTCGGCGGGCCGCGCGGCCACCGCGCGCTCCACCTCCTTGCGCCAGAGCCGCGCCTGGCCCAGCGAGAGCACGTCGTTGGTGAGGTCGTACCGTGCCGCCACGTCGTCGAACATCGCGGCGACTTCGTGCGGCTGCTTGTCCAGGGATGCTCGGGTCACCCGGCCATTGTCCACCGTGCGGAACCGGCTCCCGGCACCGGGCGGCCCGACGGGCCCGCGGCAGGGCGGGCGGGGTGGGCGGAGCGGTTGGTCGGGGACGGCCGTCATGCCCCCCTCTGACATTCCGGGCGGTCGAGCGGTGCGCAGTGCATCGTGAGCGGCCGGGCGACGGCCGTCCCCGCGCTCAAGATCATGCCGGGCTGAATCCTCCGTTCCGCTTCCGTTGACACCGCCCTGACGTGCAGGTGGCGGGCCCTGACGGGTTCTTGACGGGGGCGTGGCGGCGACCGGGACCGACGGGGAGGGGGCGCCGCCTCGGGTCAGCGGCGGCGGTGGACGAGGCGACCGGCGAGGACGGTGGCCAGACAGGTGCCGTCCGGGGCGAAGACGGCGAAATCGGCCGGGACGCCGGCGGCGAGGGCGGTGACCGGGTGGGGCAGGCCCTCGGGGGCCGCGGTCCGGCCGCCGGTCTGCCGGAGACCGGACCGTTGCACCGCCGTACGGACCGCGGGGCGGGTGAACGGGCCGGCCAGCGAGGTGGTGCCGGCGGCCAGCAGGCGTTGGAGGCCGCGCCGGGCACTGGCGCCCCAGCGGGTCTCGGTCATGGGGAGGGCGGCCAGCGCCGCGCCGGTCAGCGGCTCGGTGCCGAGTTCGGCGGCCTCGCGCGGATCGGGGTGGTAGGCGCCCTCCAGCAGCGCCGCGCCGTCCGGTTCGTGGCGGCCGGGGGTCAGGGTCCCGTCCCACTCCCGGATCCGGACCCCCGTGCCGTACGCCGCCAGCAGCTCCTCGTACGGGCCGACGGCGGCCAGCCGATCGCCGTCGACGACGACCGCGTACCCGGTCAGCGGCTCGGCGTCCTTACCGGGGCCGAGCCGGACGGCCCGCGCCTTGTGGAGCGTCAGCATCCTTCTACCGCTGATCCGTCGGCGTTTCCGGTGGTCAGTTGGCGTCGATGAGCTTCAGTTCCGGGTGGGCGGTGCCGCCCTCGATGGCCGTCGAGGAGAGGTGCGAGACGACCCGCTCGTCGACCGGGTCGTTGGCCGGGTCGTCGTGCACGACGAGGTGCTCGTACGTCGTCGCACGCTGCGCCGGGACGCGGCCCGCCTTACGGATCAGGTCGATGATCTCCTGGCGGTTGGAGCGGTGCTTGGCACCGGCCGAGGAGACCACGTTCTCCTCCAGCATGATCGAGCCGAGGTCGTCCGCGCCGTAGTGCAGCGACAGCTGGCCGACCTCCTTGCCGGTGGTCAGCCACGAGCCCTGGATGTGCGCGACGTTGTCGAGGAAGATCCGGGCGATGGCGATCATGCGCAGGTACTCGAAGAGGGTGGCCTGCGTCTGGCCCTTCAGGTGGTTGTTCTCCGGCTGGTAGGTGTACGGGATGAAGGCGCGGAAGCCGCCCGTACGGTCCTGGACGTCGCGGATCATCCGCAGGTGCTCGATCCGCTCGGCGTTGGTCTCGCCGGTGCCCATGAGCATCGTGGACGTCGACTCCACACCCAGCTGGTGCGCCGTCTCCATGATCTCCAGCCAGCGCTCGCCGGACTCCTTCAGCGGGGCGATGGCCTTGCGGGGGCGGGCGGGGAGGAGTTCGGCACCGGCGCCGGCGAAGGAGTCGAGGCCCGCGGCGTGGATCCGGGAGATCGCCTCCTCGACGGAGACCTTGGAGATCCGCGCCATGTGCTCGACCTCGGAGGCGCCGAGGGAGTGGATGACCAGCTGCGGGAACGCCTTCTTGATGGCCGAGAAGTGCTCTTCGTAGTACTCGACGCCGTAGTCCGGGTGGTGGCCGCCCTGGAACATGATCTGGGTGCCGCCCAGTTCGACGGTCTCCGCGCAGCGCCGCAGGATGTCGTCGAGGTCGCGGGTCCAGCCCTTGGCGGTGTCCTTGGGCGCGGCGTAGAAGGCGCAGAACTTGCAGGCCGTCACGCAGACGTTGGTGTAGTTGATGTTGCGCTCGATGATGTACGTCGCGATGTGCTCCGTACCGGCGTAACGGCGGCGGCGGACGGCGTCGGCGGCCTGGCCCAGTGCGTGCAGCGGGGCGGAGCGGTAGAGGTCGAGCGCCTCCTCCGGCGTGATGCGGCCGCCCTGTGCGGCGCGGTCGAGTACGGCTGTGACATCAAAAGACTTGAGGTCGGCGTTCTCGGTCACCGGGGCGTCCCTTTCGGAGGCGGACAAACAGTAAGCACTGAAGGACTGAACCAGCGTACGCCAGGGGTCTGACGGTGTTGGTGGGGGTTGGTCCGTGGGCGGAGCGAGCGGCCCGCCGGCGGGGCGGGGCCGGCCGGCGGCCCGCTCGCCCGCCGGCCCGTCAGCCGTCGCGCTTCCCGTCAGCCGCCGCTCTTCGTCAGGGTCGCCTTCGGGTTGCCGCCCCGCTTGTCGTCCGAGGTGAAGGTGAGCGCACCGTCCTTGCCGAGGGTGTACGTCACAGTGGAGGTGTTGCCCGTGCAGCCCGGCCCCTGTCGGCCGTCGGGGCTCTCCCGTAGGACGAGCTTGTTGCCGGAGACCGACACCAGCTTCGCCTCGGCCTGGCAGCGCAGCAGCACCACGTCGTACGTGGTCCGTACGACGACGTCGCCCTCGTTGCCGGCCTTGATGACGCTGGTCATGGTGCCGTTGGGGATCCCGTTCGCCATGGTGACGGTGCCGCTCCAGGTGCCGAGGAAGCCCTTGGGGACGCCCTTGCCGGTGGCTTCGGTGGGCGCGGCCGTCGGGGTGTGCCCGGTCGGCGGCGTGGCGGCCGAGCCGCCGCCCGCCGGCCCCTTGAGCACGGCGAAGAACACTGCGGCAGTGGTGGCGACCGCGAGCGCGCCGGCCACCGAGAGCACCAGCGTGCAGCTCATCCGCCGGGGCCGGTCCGCGCCGCCGAGCGCGCCGCCGAGCGCGATCCGCCGCTCCTTGGCGACGGCAGCCGGGGACGCCGCGGAGCCGGTCGGCAGATCGGCGAGACCGGACGGGGAGGACGAGGGAGGGGGAGAGGGAGGGGGAGATGAGGACGGTGACGGTGAAGGGGGCGGGGGCGGCGGGGGCGCGGCGGGCGGGGCGCCGGCCGCCGGCCAGGCGGACGGTGGAGGTCCGGGGGGAAGTCCGGGCGGCGGCGGCACGGACGCGGGCCCGGTGGCGGCGGACCCGCTCGCCGTCCCCGGTCCGCTCGCCGTCCCCGTCCCGCTTCCCACCCCCGTCTCCTCCCCTGCCCCGGCCCCCGACGCCCGGCCCGCTCCCGGCGCCGTAGCCGGCCCGCCGCTCTGCGCCCGCGTATCGAACGGGATCAACCCCGACCCCGCCTCGAAGCCGAACCCCGACGCCGAACCGACAGCACTGACAGCACTGACAGCACCGGCAGCGCCGATTTCCCCACCGGCACCACCGAAGGTGGCCCCGCTCGCCCCGTACGCCCCATCCGCCCCAGCGGCACCGGCCTCCGGGACCGCCGGGCCCCCGCCCTCCTCCGCGTCCAGATCCAGCAGCGCCACCACCTGTCGGCTGACCTGCTCGACCAGGGGGACCGGCAGCCAGCCGGCACGCACCAACCCGGCCGCCCCACCGCCGCCCTCCCCCGCGAGACGTGCCGCGACCGTGTCGGGCGTGGGCCGCCGGGCGGGGTCCTTGGCCAGGCAGGCGGCCACCAGATCCCGCAGCCCGCCGGTGAGTTCCGGGCCCAGTTCGGGTTCCTCGTGCACCACCTTGTAGAGCAGCGCGGCGGACGAGTCCCCGGAGAACGGGCCGGCCCCGGTTGCCGCGAACGCCAGCACCGCCCCCAGGGAGAAGACGTCGGCGGCGCCCTCCGCGCCCCTGCCGAGGATCTGCTCGGGCGCCATGTAGCCGGGCGAGCCGACCGAGACCCCGGTGGAGGTCAGGGAGGCGGCGCCGTCCGTGGCCCGGGCGATCCCGAAGTCGATCAGCCGGGGCCCGTCGAGCGTCAGCAGCACATTGGAGGGCTTGACGTCCCGGTGGACGAGCCCCCGTGCGTGCACCGCGGTCAGCGCCTCGGCCAGTCCGGCGCCGAGGGCCCGTACGGAGTGTTCGGCGAGCGGACCGTGGTCGACGACCGCCCGGGCCAGGGAGGGGCCGGCGACGTAGCCGGTGGCGACCCAGGGGACGGGGGCGTCGGGGTCGGCGTCCAGGACGGGCGCGGTCCAGGCGCCGCCGACCCGCCGCGCCGAGGCGACCTCGCGTCGGAAGCGGGCCCGGAACTGTTCGTCGGCGGCGTACTGGGCGTGCACGGCCTTCACCGCGACGGTCCGCCCGCCGGCGCTGCGCCCCAGGTACACGCGTCCCATTCCGCCCGCGCCCAGGCGGCCGAGCAGCCGGTATCCGCCCAGGGCCCGTGGGTCCTCGTCGGCCAGCGGTTCCATGGCGCCTCCCCCTCCAAGACGGCGGCCCCAGCTTATGACCCAGTTCATGGCGCGTTCCCGAAACCCCCGTCCCGCTTTCCGCATCAAACAGGGCACAAGCCGACCATCCGCCCCGTGACTCCTCGCCCAGGACCCGTCCATCGGGAGATCGGGAGAACGCCCATGTACCGCACCCCCGGGGACCACCCGCACGACCCGCGCCAGGAGTACCGCAGCGGGCGTCGCGGCCTGATGAGGCACTCCCGCTTCCTCGGGCGCGGCCGTTCCGCCCGGCGTACCGGGGAGGGCCGGCAGACCGCGCGCCCCCGGTGGCGCGCGTCCTTCCTCACCGGCCTGGTGGCCGTGGTCGGCCTCTGCGCCTATCCGACCGTCAAGTACCTGGACGTGCTGAACGACACCGGTGAGCCGATGTCGTTCAGCCGGGCGCTGCCCGACGGCGTACCCGGCCCGGTGCAGGCGTCCGTGGCGGATCCGACCGTCCGGATGCCGACCGGCCCGCAGGCCGCGTTCCATACGGCCGCCACGCTCGGCGACGGCACGAAGATCGGCGTCACCACCCTGCACGGCAAGAAGTCCGGGTTCACCGGCAAGGTGTGGGTCTGGGCGCCCAAGGAGTACTACGAGGACCGCTACCGGAACAGCGCCTTCCCGGTCCTGATCGCCCTGCCGGGCGGTTACGGCTACCCCGCCAACTACTGGGCGGCGACCGGCCACAAGCTCCAGCAGACCGTCAGCGACCTGGTGGCCCTGGGCCGCAGCCAGCCGTTCCTCATCGCGATGCCGGTCCTCAACCCCGACAAGCGCTACTACGACGGCAGCGACATCCCGGGGCAGCCGAAGATGGGCACCTGGATGTCCGACGACGTCCCCGACCTGGTCAAGGCCAACTTCCGGACGTTCACCAGCCGCGACGGCTGGGCGTTCATGGGGTCCTCGTCCGGTGGTTTCGTCGCCCTGAAGCAGGTACTCCAGCACCCGGACCGCTTCAAGGCCGTGATCGCCAGCGGCCCGGACACCCGCCCGGACTCGCCCCTGTGGCGCGGCCACCGGACGGAGAAGCGGGCCAACGACCCGGAGCTGCTGGCACAGCGCCTGGCCGCCCGCCCCGGCGCCCCCGAGGTGTACGTGCAGTTCCAGATCGGCACGAAGGAGAGCGGCCGGGCCAACCTGGAGCGCTTCGTGCAGCGGTACGCCAAGGGGCCGGTCCATGCCCAGCTGCACGTCATCGAGGACGGTGGCCACAACGCCCGCAGCTATCTCCGCGGGATGCGGGACGCGAGCCTGGAGGCCGTCAGCCGGGTCCTCCGCAGCCCGACACCGGCACCGTAGGCGCGTGGGGGCCGGTGGGCGCCCGGTGGGACCGGTGGGCGCCCGCCCGCCGGCCACGCGAACCGGCCGTCCACCGGACCTGCCCTAGCGGCGGTCGTCGGCCCCCGCCGGCAGAAGCTCCACCTTCACATCGGCCGGGAACCCGGTGGTCGGGCCCACCCGCCGGGCGAACTCGGTGACGCCGCGCAGCTGGTCCGGCCCGAACCGGAAGTCCAGGGTGGTGAAGTACCGCTCCAGCAGCGCCTCGTCGAAGTACTCCCAGCGGGCGGCCTGCTCGGCGACCTTGCCGACCTCCTCCAGCGAGAGGTCCCGCGAGGCCAGGAACGCCTCGTGCACCTTCTGGACCACCTCCGGCTCGCGCTCCAGGTAGTCGCGCCGGGCCGCCCAGACGGCGAAGACGAACGGGAGTCCCGTCCAGTCCTTCCACATCTGGCCCAGGTCGTGGACCTCCAGGCCGAGCTTGGGTGCGTCGTGCAGGTTGGCCCGGAGCGCGGCATCGCCGATCAGCACCGCGGCCTCGGCCTCCTGCATCATCAGCCCGAGGTCCGGCGGGCAGGTGAAGTAGTCGGGCTGCACCCCGATCTTCTCGGCGAGCAGCAGCTGCGCCAGCCGGACGGAGGTCCGCGACGTCGACCCGAGGGCGACCCGGGCGCCGTCCAGCTTCTCCAGCGGCTTCTGCGAGACGATCACGCAGGACATGACCGGCCCGTCGCAGCCGACCGCGAGGTCGGGGAAGGCGACGAGGTCGTCGGCGGCCCGCAGGAACTCGACGAGCGTGATCGGCGCGATGTCGAGCTCTCCGCGCACCAGCCGCTCGCTGAGCTTCTCGGGGGTGTCCTTGGTGAGGTCCAGATCGAGCAGGGTGCCCGTACGGGCCAGGCCCCAGTAAAGGGGCAGGCAGTTCAGGAACTGGATGTGGCCCACTCGCGGCCGGCTGCGACGGTGGTCTGCGTCGGCTCCCGCGAGTGCGTCTCCAAAGGTTGAATTGTCCACATGCGGAGGCTAGACCCGGCGCTTCATGTGCCGGACGTCGGGGCCCTGTGTGGCCTTTCCCGCTCCCGGCCAAACGTGATCTTTAGCTCTTCCGCCTCCGGGGCGCACCGTGCTAGGCTCAGGCCAAGTTGCAGTTTGGTTTCCCTTGCAGTACAGAGCCTGCGGAGCATGTGACCCGCAGGCTTTTGTAGTTTTCAGACTTCTTTGCAGGTTCTGGAGCAGGGCAACCCTTTGGCCCAAGGAGGGCTCATGGCTACCGGAACCGTCAAGTGGTTCAACGCTGAAAAGGGCTTCGGCTTCATCGCCCAGGACGGCGGCGGCCCGGATGTCTTCGTCCACTACTCCGCGATCAACGCCGCTGGTTTCCGCTCCCTTGAGGAGAACCAGCAGGTCACGTTCGACGTCACCCAGGGCCCGAAGGGCCCGCAGGCGGAGAACGTTTCTCCGGTCTGAAGTTGACCGCTTTGGTCGTTCTCATCTGATCGATCAGTAGCACCCAAGGAGCCCCCCTCCGCCTTCGGGCGGAGAGTGGGGCTCCTGCCTTTTGTACACGCTTTCGTACCCCCGGCCGTCACCCGCTTTTGCTGCGCCCGCGCGCCGGAAAATGAATACCAGGTGAATAACCTCCACCCGCGGCCTCGGGGCAGCGCATCGCACGGTCGCCCGCCGCCCGGCGCCGCCCCCTTCCGACCCAGCCCCCGCCCCCGGAGGCCCGCCGGCGATCCCGCTCCACCGGATACGGAATGAATAATTCCCCGCACCGGAACGCCCGGGAATACGCATCCGAGGGAAGAGCGGCCGGGAAGAGCGGATTGCGCATTTCCGGGATTCTCGCGGCGCGGAAAATCTTCCCCAATTCCCGCCGGAATCCGCTGCCGTGGCCGCCGCACGCACGCCCCCGGCACACGCCGGCACGACGCTGGCCTGCGGACTCCCCAGGGCACGCGGTCCGTTACGCCCGCTGATCGGCGACCGCTCGCCAAATTCGGGCGGTCCCGGGAAAACCGGACCTTCGGCCGAACCGGGAAGCCGCTCCTGGTGATTGCGGTGCCGATCGATGCGATCACGGAAAGTGGTCGCATGGCCACATGACAAGTCCTACCGTGGGCAGAATGAGCGAGAGCATGCCCCCGCAGAAGCCCTGCCCGGACTGCGGTGGTGCGGGCACCGTCGAGTGGGAGACCCCCGGCGGCCACAAGGTCACCACGCAGTGCTCCGGCTGCGCCGGCACCGGAACCGTCCTGGCATAGGGGAGAGAGACCATGGCGGCCTTCAGCAGGAACGGCAAGCCGGTCGGCCTGGACGCCCAGTACGTCGGGAGACTTCCGTGCGCCGTCTGTGGATTGCGGCCGATGAAGCTACCCGGCCGGGAGGGCGGCGTGTGCATTCCCTGCTACGCCGAGGAGCGGGCGGCGGCCGGGCGGCGGGCCGCGTCGGCCGGTGCGTGGGTGGCCGCGAGCTTCGTCGGTGACCCGTGTCTGGCGTGCGGTTCGCGGTCCGTGGACGCCAATGGGTGGGCGTTCTGGTGCAACTCGTGCCAGATGCAGACGGCGGTGGCGTTGCCCCCGCGATGAGGCCGGGGAGACCACGGGCTGCCGCCGGCCGCGGGTGGGCGCGGGACCGTTCCGGGCGGAGGAGTCCACGGCACGGCAGGAAGACCCCGTGCCACCTCCCCCACAGAGGTGACACGGGGTTCCAGTTTGACGCGCGGAGGGCCGTGGCTCCAGAGCCGGGCCACTCCCTTTCGTAAACCAGGCCACTCCCTTTCACTCTCTTTGGTAAAGCCGGGCTATTTCGTGGGCGAAGTCGCGGGCGACGACGGCGCGACGGAGTTTGAGGGACGGGGTGAGGTGTCCGGTCTGTTCGGTGAACTCTGCCGGGAGGACGGCGAAGCGGCGGATGGACTCGGCGCGGGAGACCAGTTCGTTGGCGTCGTCGACGGCGTGCTGGAGGTCGGCGAGGAGGCGCTCGTCGTGGACGAGTTCGGTGAGCGGTACGTCGCGTTTCCTGGTCATTTGGCGCCAGTGGGAGAGGCCGTCGGGTTCCAGGGTGATCAGCGCGGTGACGTACGGGCGGTTGTCGCCGACGACCATGCACTGGCCCACCAGGGGGTGCGCGCGGAGGCGGTCCTCCAGGGGCGCGGGGGCGACGTTCTTGCCTCCGCTGGTCACGATGATCTCTTTCTTGCGGCCGGTGATGGTGAGGTAGCCGTCGGCGTCGAGGGCACCGAGGTCGCCGGTGGCCAGCCAACCGTCCTGGTCGGTGACCCGGTGGACGGCGCTGCGGGTGGCGTCCCAGTAGCCGGCGAAGACGTGGGCGCCGCGGAGGAGGACCTCGCCGTCGTCGGCGATGCGGACGGAGCTGCCGGGCAGCGGCCAGCCGACCGTGCCGATGCGCGGGCGGAGGGGTGGGGTGACGGTGGCCGCTGCGGTGGTCTCCGTCAGGCCGTAGCCCTCGAAGATCTCGATGCCGGCGCCGGAGTAGAAGGCGGCGAGGCGGTGGCCCAGCGGTGAGCCGCCGCAGATCGCGTAGCGGACCCTGCCCCCGAGGGCGGCGCGGATCCGGCGGTAGACGAGCGGGTCGTAGAGCTTGCGGGCGGCCTTGAGGGCGACGCCGGGGCCGGGGCCGGTCCCGTGTTCCTTGGCCTCGACGGCCTCCCCGTAGGCGCGGGCGATGCGGGCCGCGCGGTCGAAGGAGGCGGCCCGGCCCATCTTCTCGGCGGTGGCGCGGCCGGTGTTGAAGACCTTCTCCAGGACGTACGGGATGGCGAGGAGGAAGGTGGGCCGGAACGCGGCGAGGTCGGCGAGGAGTTCGTCGGTCTGGATGCTGGCGGCGTGACCGAGGCGGACCCGGGCGCGCAGGCAGCCGATGGCGACCATGCGGCCGAAGACGTGCGAGAGGGGGAGGAACAGGAGGGTGGCGGCGGGCTCCTCGCTGACCGACGTGAAGACGGGGTGGAGGAGGGCGATGGCGTTGTCGACCTCGGCGAAGAAGTTGGCGTGGGTGAGGGCGCAGCCCTTGGGGTTGCCGGTGGTGCCGGAGGTGTAGACGAGGGTGGCCAGGACGTGCGGGGTGAGGGTGGCGCGACGTTCGTCCACGACCTCGTCGGGAAGGTCCCGGCCGGCGTCGACGAGTTGGGCGATCGCGCCGGTGCTGAACTGCCAGAGGTGGTCGAGGGCGGGGAGTCGGCCGCGGATCTGGCTGATCAGGCGGGCCTCGTCGACGCTCTCGACGGCGCAGGCGCGGGCCGTCGAGTCGTGCAGGATCCACTGCGCCTGATGGGCCGAGGAGGTCGGGTAGAGGGGGACGGTGACCAGGCCGGCGGCCCAGGCGGCGAAGTCGATGAGGGTCCACTCGTAGGTCGTCCGGGCCATGATCGCGAGCCGGTCGCCCGGGCGGAGGCCGTGCGCGATCAGGCCCTTGGCGACGGCGCGGACCTCTGCGGCGAACTCGGCGGAGGTGAGGTCGCGCCAGGCGCCGTTGGGCTGCTTGCGGGAGAGGACGGTGGTGTGCGGGGCCTCGGTGGCGTTGGTGAAGGGGATGTCGCCGAGCGAGCCGGTGCGGACGGGTGGGGCGAGCGGGGGGACGGAGACCTCGCGGACGGTGCCGTCGAGCAACGTCTTGTGGGGGGAGGTGAGTTGGGGGGTGGGTGGGAATGCACTGTCCTGGTTGAACACGAGCGGCTCCTCGGTGTTGCGCGCTGGTGTTGCGGGATGCGGAGGGGGGTGGAGATGCGGTGGGGGCGGGTGGGGTGTTTGTGGCCGCCGCACGGGTGTGGCTGTCCCCTGTGCGCGGCTGTCCCACGTGTGCGGCTGCCCCATGTGCGCGGCTGTCCCGCCGCGGTCGCCTACGGGGTGGCCCGCGCCTACGGCTGGTGGGTGGAGGCCGGAGGAACCGCCGCGGAACCCGTCCTCGGTGCCGGTCGGCCACGCGGGCGCGTCCCGCGGTGGGCGTGGCCGGGTGCGGGTGGCCCACCTGAGCGGCAGCGGAACGCGGCGGATGCAGCAAGGCACCGGCCCCTTTCGGACTGACCCGAAGGTAACCTTACTGCGCAGTAAATTTACGCCCAGTGCCGGCGCCTAGCCAATGCCCTTGCAGGGCATTCGTCTGCGGTCGCGGGATGGCGGTGCGCCCGCGCCCGCCCGGCAAGGGGCGGGCGCGGGTGGCGGGCGTCGGGCGGCGGGCGTCGCCGGTCCCGTCAGGCGGCGGGCGTCGTCGATCCCGTCAGGCCGGGGTCCAGCGCTCGCCGTGCATGAGGCGGCCGAGGCCGGCCCAGGCGAAGTTCATCAGTGTGCCGGCGGCCTCCTTGGCCGTTGGCCGTTCGCCTTCGCCGGAGAACCCGAGGGGCGAAGTGCCGTCGGCAGTGCGGGCGTTGGCCCACTCGGCGAGCGATTCGGCGGCGCCGACGAGGGCGTGGGCCAGGCCCTCCACCTCGCGGTCGGCCAGTTCGCCGGCGCAGCCCGCCTCCTTCGCGGCGGCCGCGATCAGACCGGCGACGAACCGGACGATCTCCGCCCGCATCGCGGCCACTTCGACCGCGAACGGCTCCCCCTGGGTCCGCGCCTGCTGGTGCAGCACCGCCCAGCCGTCGGGGTGTTCGGCGGTGTGGGCGAAGAAGCCGGTCAGGCCGCTCCAGAGTTGGCGGTCGGCGGCGGCGTCCGGCTCCACGGCCGCGGTCACGGCCGCCACGAGGGCCGCTGACTCGCGCCGGATGACCGCGCTGAAGAGGTCTTCCTTGGAGTTGAGGTAGAGGTAGACCAAGGGCTTGGAGACGCCGGCGAGTTCGGCGATCTCGTCCATGGAGGCCGCCCGGTACCCGCGCTTCGCGAACGTCCGCACCGCGGCGTCCATCATCTGCCGCTCCCGGACCGCCCGCGGCACCCGCTTGCTCTTGGCAGCTCCCACCCTGAAGACCCTCCATCATCCCGCCCCTTTGCGGCATTTACCGCAAAGTAAGTTTACGATCTTCACCCTCCCCGCCCGGCCGCTTGACATGCCGCGCGACGCAGCGAGACGATACGGTTCGTTACGTTGGTAGGTGTCGACATTTCGGGAGGTCTGCGCATGTCACAGCGGGGGTCGGTGGGTACGTCGATGGACGGGTCGGTGGGTGCGTCGAGGGGTGCATCGGTGATTGAGGAGCGCTTCGTCGAGGCCGCTCCGGGCGTCCGGCTGTGGACCGAGCAGCGGGGGCCGGTAGGCGCACCCCCGCTACTGCTGGTCATGGGCGCGCAGGCCACCGGTGTCGGCTGGCCGGAGCCGCTGGTGGACGCGCTGGCCGCGCACCACCGGGTGATCCGTTACGACCACCGGGACACCGGCCGCTCCACCTGGTCGTTCGAGGACCGGCCGTACCGGATCGCCGACCTCGCCGCCGACGTGATCGCCGTACTGGACGGACTCGGCGTCGACCGCGCGCATCTCGTCGGGCTGTCGCTGGGCGGCATGCTGACCCAGATGGTCCTCGCCGACCACCCGGACCGGCTGCTCAGCGCCACCCTGATGGGCACCGGCGCGCTCAGCACCGTCCCGTACACCCGGCCCGACGGCTCCACCGTCCCGGTGGACGAGCTGCCGGGCATCGCGCCGGAGGTGCTGGAGATGTGGGCCCGGCCCGTCGCGGACCACGGCGAAGAGGCCGAGATCGAGCGCCGGATCGCGCACTGGCGGGTGCTCGCCGGCGGGCGGCTGCCCTTCGACGCGGCGTACTACCGCGAACTGGAACGCCGGGTCATCGCGCACACCGGGCACTCCCGCGTGGGCACCGCCCACGGGCGCGCGGACGACGGCGGGATGCTCCGCACCGAGGAGTTGGCGCGGAACGCGGTACCGACGCTGGTGGTCTGCGCCCCGGCCGAGCCGGTGTTCCCGCCGCCGCATCCGCAGCACCTCGCGCAGGCGGTCAAGGGCGCGGAACTGGTGGAGGTCCCGGGGATGGGGCATGCGCTGCCGCCGGCGGTCCACCGGCCGCTGGTGGAGGCGATCCTGGCGCACACCGGGGCGGCGCCGGTCGCGCCCTGACGCCGTGCGCCCGCAGCGCACGACAGCGCCCCCGCGGCCTCGTACGGGCCGCGGGGGCGTTGCGTGGGCTCCGGGGGCGGGGCCCCGGTAGGTGGTGTCAGGCCGCGGCCGTGGCCGGCTCGCGCTCGGTGACGGGCTCGGCGGCGGGCTCGGCAGCGGCGGTGTCACCGATGCGGATGCTGGTGGCGCGGGCGTAGGCGTCGCGGTCCAGGATGTTCTCCCGGGCGGAGACCAGGATCGGGATGACGGACTGACCGGCCACGTTGGTGGCGGTCCGCATCATGTCCAGGATCGGGTCGATGGCCATGAGCAGGCCGACACCCTCCAGGGGGAGGCCCAGGGTGGAGAGGGTCAGGGTCAGCATGACCGTGGCGCCGGTGAGGCCGGCGGTGGCGGCGGAGCCGATGACCGAGACGAAGGCGATCAGGACGTAGTCGGCGATGCTCAGGTGGACGTTGAAGATCTGCGCGATGAAGATCGCGGCGATCGCCGGGTAGATCGAGGCGCAGCCGTCCATCTTGGTCGTCGAACCGAACGGCACCGCGAAGGAGGCGTACTCCTTCGGCACGCCGAGGCGCTCGGTGACCTTCTGGGTGACCGGCATGGTGCCGACCGAGGAGCGGGAGACGAACGCCAGCTGGATGGCGGGCCAGGCGCCGCGGAAGAACTGGACCGGGTTGACCTTGGCGACGGTCGAGAGCAGCAGCGGGTAGACGACGAAGAGGACCAGCGCGCAACCGACGTAGATGTCGACGGTGAAGGTCGCGTACTTGCCGATCAGGTTCCAGCCGTAGGTGGCGATGGCGTGGCCGATGAGGCCGACGGTGCCGATCGGGGCCAGGCGGATGACCCACCACAGGGCCTTCTGGAGGAGTTCCAGGACGGAGCGGCTGAGCTTGAGGACCGGTTCGGCCTTGTCGCCGAGTTGGAGCGCGGCGATGCCGGCGACGGCCGCGATGAAGACGATCTGGAGGACGTTGAGCTGGGTGAACGGCGTGATGACGTCGGTGGGGACGATGCCGGTCAGGAAGTCGATCCAGGAGCCGGTGTGCTGGGGGAGCTTGCCGTCCTTGGGGGTCAGGCCGGTGCCCGCGCCGGGGTGCGTCAGCAGGCCGATGGCCAGGCCGATCGCCACCGCGATGAGCGAGGTGACCATGAACCACAGCAGGGTGCGGGTGGCCAGTCGCGCGGCGTTGTTGACCTGCCGCAGGTTGGTGATCGAGACCAGGATCGCGAAGAAGACCAGGGGGGCGACGGCCAGCTTCAGCAGCTGGACGAAGAGGTCGCCGATGTGCTCCAGGGTGGAGCCGAGCCAACCGACGTCACCGCTCTTGGCGACCCAGCCGAGCAGCACCCCGAGGACGAGGCCGGCAAGGATCTGCACCCAGAACGGGATCTTGGGTATTCGGGAGGTCTTCGGGGTCTGGGGCGCCTCGGCGGGCGCGGGGGTCTGGGCAGACGTGGACAACGGACACACTCCGGGAACGGGGAAGACGTGGGACGCGGGGCGTCGGGAACGGCATGACGTGGCGCCAGGAGGTCCGTACGTACAAGCAGGATCTCCGGCCGCTGGGGGGACGTGTCAGCGGCGGCAACAGGCCGCGGACATACAGCGGCAAAGATCGACGTGCAGGCGCACCACGAGCGGGACGCTCATGGGATTCGAGGGCGCAGCTGCGGTCTTCATGGCAAATACGTTAACACTTGAACTTTGAGGAACCCAAAGAAAATCTTTGGGTCGGGATGAGGGTGGGCGGGCCGTCGCAAAGTGGGCGGGAGAGCGCAAAACGGCGCCCGGCGTGCGGAGTTGGGACTCCGCGCACCGGGCGCCGGACGGGGGTGGGGAACGGACGGCGCGTCGACGTGACGCGTCTTACAGCCCTAGGGGCTGTCTGTGGTTGTGATCAGAATCGAGTTTTGAGTCCCGGACGGAGTGCTGATCGGGTAGGACTCCTGTGTGACTCGTGCGCAAC
>NZ_JBHVQS010000070.1:0-39576 GCF_042886435.1 Streptomyces sp. NPDC058000 | reverse complement strand
CAACAGCCTGCTAACCCGCACCGCGCCGAATACGTACAAGATCACGCTGCCCGACAATTTGACACCGCCAACGGCCGCTTAACTTCGTGGCATTGGATCATCGCCGCCCACACCCAACTCCGCCTCGCCCGCCCCCTGGCCGACGACCTCCGCCGCCCCTGGGAAAAGCCTCTGACACAAGAACAGCTCGCCCCCGGCCGGGTCCGCCGCGGCTATCCCCGCATCCGACGGATCCTGGGGACCCCCACCAGAGACCCGAAAGCCACCCGCCCCGGCCCCGGCCGCCCACCAGGCCGCACCACCACCCCCGCACCCCGCCACCCCGTCGGCAAACATCCCCAGAAAAGGGACACCCCTCGACCCTGAGGGACGAGGGGAAACCTTTAATTCCAAGCTCAGGCCAACTGCCGCACTCACGAGCCAACTGGAGCGCTGAAGGAAACGACCCCTTGTCGAGAGTCTCGTCGACTGTCTTCGCCCAGATGAACGGTCGCGGGTACCTATTCCAGTCGACCAGCCATACACCGGACGTCGCGTTCAAGAACCTGGATCGAGCGGTGGATGCCGCGCTTGCACCTCTCCTGTGTGAGTTCGGTGAACCATCGCTCGACCAGGTTCAGCCACGACGAACTCGTGGGTGCGAAGTGCAGGTGAAAGCGCGGAAGCGCCAGCAGCTGCTTCCTGACCTCGGGCGTTTTATGGGTGGCGTAGTTGTCGAGGATCAGGTGCACTTCGAGGGCCCGAAGCTCAATATCGAGCCTTGCCAGGGACTCCTTGAAATCCACGCTCCGGTGTCGGCGGCGTTAGGAATCCGATGACCTTCCCTGTCGCCACTTCCAATGCGGCGAACAAGCTGGTGGCACTGGCCAGGACACAATCTCGGCTGCGACGTTCGGGAATGCCGGTCCACATCGACAGGACCAACTGGGACCTGTCCAGCACCCGGATCTGCGACATCTCGTCCGCACGCAGGACCAGGGCCTTCTCCGGCGGGCCGAGACAGAGGCCGACCACATCGCGGACCTTATCGATGAAACGGCCAGTCAGTGGACAACTTCAACGACTGCGTGCGGCGCCAGGACGAACGCCCGCCAGATCCGCGAGATGGCCGACTGCAAAACCCCCCGTGGGCGCGACCATCGGCCAGTTCGACTACGGGTGGCGTTATCCGGCGGCCCCTCGAGCGCTTGACGATCACACTCTCGATATCGGCGTCGATGCCTTCCGTGGAACACCAGGCCGCGGCTCGTCGCACAAGCCGTCCAGACCACACTCCAGGAAACGTGCCGCCAGGTGTGGACCATGTCCGGGGCGATCCGCAACCGGCGCGACACGTCCGCGATCGAGTGCCCGCTCAGTACTCGATCCCATCAGCCCCCGATTCATTCCACACGCAGCGACTAAAAGTGACACATAATCAGATTTAGATGATGGGGCGTCACCTACTGAGGTTTTCGGTGTGTTGTCGGGTGTCTGTTGCTGGTGGTGAGGCCTGTCTCGGTGAGGCAGCCGTCGATCAGGCGGGTCCGGTATTGGATTTGTCGTAGGCCGCGGCGGAGGGTGCGGGTGAGGTGCTCGTTGTCGGCGAATGCGACGTTGGCCAGTGGACCGCGTCGCAGGAGTGACCAGATCCCTTCCACGGGGTTCAAGTCGGGCGCGTATGAGGGGAGTTGGAATACGGTGAGCCGGTCATGCTCGGCAACGTATTCGCGCATGTCTGCCGTCAGGTGGGTGTTTAAGTTGTCCCAGATCAGTATCACGGGCCCGCCGAGCTGGATGTGGGCTCGCCGGACGAGGTCTCGGTAGTCGGTCCAGTCGAAGCTCTTGCGCTCGTTCTTCCGCCTTCGGTAGTGGCGGGGTTGGTAGATCAGCCGGGACGCTTGCCTGACTTGTAGCAGCACCGGGCGGCGATGGACCAGCGTCGCCAGGACCGGCCGCGGACCCGCACGACGGGCGTCCGACCACGTGGACCCCAGGTGTTGGCACGTGGCGGCGTCATCGAGAATCCCGCTTCGTCTTCGAAGACGATCCAGGCGTCGAGCGCCGCCGCGATGTTTCCACGAGTGGCCATACCTCCTTCTTCCACAGTTGGACTGCATCCTCGTTGCGTTCCAAGGCGCGTCGGGAGGGGGCCTGCCAGGACCAACCGTGGCGGTGCAGAAGCCGCCACACGGCGGCCACCGAGCAGGTGAGGTGGAAGTGCCGGCCGATCACGGTCTGGACTCTGGAAAGGGTCCACCGCTGGTCAGCCCAGCCATGGACTGCGGGACCCTTGGCCAGTTCTTCCTCCAAGCGGGCGAACTGGCTGTCCGTCAGCTTTGGGCGTCCTGGTGATCCTCGTGAAGCCAGTCCTTGCTCGCCGGCTTCGTGCCATATTCGTCGCCAGCGTTCCACGGACCGCTCGGTGACCCGCAGTTCTTTCGCGATGTGCGAGTTCTTCTCACCGCGGGCGAAGCGGCCCGCAGCCTCCAGCCGGATCTGTTCGCGGGCCTGCCGCCGTTCGGCGTTCAGGCCACCCCCTTGTGCGTATCGCATGGACATGGCGTACCGCAGGGATCACCAGTCGTCACCAACGACTTCACGCCGAAAACCTCAGTAGGTGAAGGTCCGGTGTCGTGCCGCGTGGGGCTGGTAGCACTCGGATGCGGCGCGTTTTGACGTGACGGATACCGAATGGGCTTTGATCGAGCCGCACCTGCCGGTGACAGCCACCGGGCCTTTACCCCGACGGGTGCGCGACCAGTTCAGCGGAGTGCTCTGGCTGTTTGGCTCCCCGGAAGCGTCTGTACCATCTCGTGGTACGCCATCGGCGACCCGGTCGGCGAGGGTCCCGGGCGCTTCGGGTACAACATTGTTCGCAGAGGAACGCGGCGGCATCACGGGTTCCGTCACGGTGCGTGTCCCCGGCTGTCCGCCGGTGGTTCTGCTGCGGAAACTGCGGGGGCGGCTGTCGGCCGCGGGTCCGACGGGGGTCGGCGGTGCGTGCTTGGGGGCGTGGTGCCGGGTGGGGTACGGAGGGAGACAGGTTGTGCGCGTTATCGCGGACAGGTACGAACTGGTGGCGTTCGTCGGCCGGGGCGGCATGGGAGAGGTCTGGGAGGGCCGGGACCAGGTCATCGGGCGCCGCGTCGCGGTCAAGCTGCTGCCGGACCAGAATCACGGCACCGCGGCCGATCTGTTCTTCCGCGAGGCGCGCACCGCGGGCGGCCTGAACCACCGCGGCGTGGTCACCGTCCACGACCTGGGCCGCGACCCGCGCGACGACACGCTCTACCTCGTCATGGAGTACGTGGCAGGGCGCAACCTCGCCGACGTGCTGCACGAGGACGGCCCGCCGCAGCCCGCGACGAGTGTCGAATGGGCCGCCCAGACCGCCGCCGCACTGGCCGCGGCGCACGACGCGGGCGTCGTGCACCGGGACCTGAAGCCCGCCAACCTCATGCTCACAGGCGGCGGTGAGGTGAAGGTCCTGGACTTCGGTATCGCCCGCTTCATGGCCGCCACCGACAAGGCCAGCCAGGTCATGGGCACCCTCGCCTACATGGCCCCGGAGCGGTTCGCGGAGCACTCCGGCGACGCCCGCAGCGACCTGTACGCGTTCGGCTGCGTCCTGCACGAACTTCTCACCGGAGAAACGCCCTTCAGGTCGGGCGACCCGGCGTCCGTGATGATGGCCCATCTGAACAGGGCGCCTGACGCGCCGAGTTCGCTGCGCGCCGGGCTTCCCGTCGGCCTCGACGCCCTGGTGCTGCGGCTGCTCGCGAAAGAACCGGCCGACCGCCCGCAGTCCGCAGCCGCCGTCCACGACGAACTGCGCTCCCTGGACCTGGCTTCCGTACAAGTGAGGACGCTCACCGAGAGGGCTCCCGCCGCTCCCTCCCGGCCCTCGACGGCGCCCGCCACGGCTCCTGCCGCCCCCGGTACTCCCCCGGCCCCGGCCGGCGCGCCGCCGTATGGGCAGAGCACCCCCGGACAGCCACCCGCGGCGCACCAGTTGCCGACACAGACGGCCGCTCCGTTCGTCCCCGGGGCCACACCGGTTGCAGCGGGCGGGCCCCCGGCCCCGGCCCTCAGCCGTCGCCGCGCCCTGCTGCTCGGCCTGGGCGGAGCGGCGGCGCTGGCGGTCGGCGGCACCGCACTCGCCACCCTGCGCCCCGGCGGCGACAAGGCCCCGCCGAAGCCCAAGGTGCACCCGTGGCAATACGACGCCAAAGAGCACAACGACGGGATCCCGACCAAGCTCACGGTGACCGACGGTGTCCTGTATGTCGTCACCAGCTCCACGGTCATCGCCCTGGACGCGCGCACCGGAGACAAGCGTTGGGTCGGTCCCTCCGACTTCTCCCCGCAGCTGCCCGCGGTCGCCGACGGGACGGTGTACGTAGGCGGCTTGGGCGGCGACTCGGGCTTGTGGGCGCTGGACGCGCACGGCAGGAAGAAGTGGACGTTCCCCAGCACGGACCTGGTGGACAGCAGGCCCGCCGTGAGCGGCGGAATCGTCTACTTCAGCAGCCGGGACAAGCACGTGTACGCCGTGCACACGGACAGCGGGCGGAAGGTGTGGAGCCATCCGTTGGGGGACAAGATCAGCTTCCCTCCGACGGTGGCCGACGGCACCGTATACATCGGCTGTGACGGGCAGGACAAGGCCCTCTACGCACTGGACGCGGCCAGCGGCGCCAAGAAGTGGGCCTTCCCCGTCGGCGACGGTTACGGTTTCGCCGCCGAGTACAACGTCAACCCGACACCCGTCGTGTCCGGCGGTCTCGTGTACGCCATCGCCGCCGACCAGACCCTCTACGCGATCCACGCCGACAGGGGCACCAAGAAGTGGTCGATGCCGAACGAAGGGGAAAGCCTCCACCTCGCGGGCGACACGCTCTATGTCGGCAGCGGCAACGAGCTCGGTCTCGTCCACGCGCTCGACCCGTCGACGGGAAACAAGAAGTGGACCCTCGAGAATGACCACTCGTCGCAAAAAGCTACGCAGCTCGCGGTGGCAGGAGGTCTGGTCTTCGTCGGCAACACAGAGGACCCCAAAGGCACCATTCACGCCTTCGACACCGATGACGGCTCCGAGCGCTGGTCCACCCCGACCTCGATCGGCCAATCCAAGGACTGGATGGGCGACGACCTGGTCACGGCGTACGGCTTCGTGTACGTCGGCACCGCGGCCGGTGTGGTGGCCCTCGACGCGGCCACCGGGAAGGCGCCCGCCCTCGTCTACTGACCTTTTCGGGGTGGTGTCGGGGATGGTGTTGTGATCGTGAGTCCGGTTTCGGCGAGACAGTCGTCGAGCAGGTGGGGTCTGCGTTGGATGCAGGCGAGGCCGTGTCGGAGGGTCCGCGTGAGGTGGTCGGGGTTCTCGAATGCGACGTTGGCCATGTAGCGCCTGCGCAGGAGCGACCAGATGCCCTCGATCGGGTTGAGGTCCGGTGCATAGCTGGGGAGTTGGACGATGGTGAGCCAGTCGTGGCCCTCGGCATACTTGCGCAGGTCGGCGGCCCGGTGGGTGTTCAGATTGTCCCAGACCACCACGATCGGGCCATCGAGCTGGATATGGGAACGCACGAGCGGGTCTCGGTAGTCGGTCCAGGCGAAGCTCTTGCGGGCGCCTTTGAGCGGCATGTGGAACCGGGGCCGGTAGATGAGCCGGGATGGCTCGCCGGGCTTGTAACAGGCCGCGGCGGCGAGGGAGATACGACGCCTGGAGCGGCCGCGGACCCGCACGACGGGAGTATGTCCACGGCGGCTCCAGGTATGGGCGGTAGGCGGCGTCATCGCGAACCCGGCCTCGTCCTCAAAGACGATCCAGGCCCCGAGCGCCGCCGCGGTGCTTCCACCTGCGGCCACACGTCCTTCTTCCACAACCCGACGGCGTCCTCGTCCCGTTCCACAGCCCGCCGGGCCGGGCTCTGCCAAGACCAGCCGTGCCGATGCAGCACGCGCCACACCCCGGCAACC
Source organism: Streptomyces sp. NPDC058000 (assembly GCF_042886435.1). Classification (NCBI taxonomy): domain Bacteria; kingdom Bacillati; phylum Actinomycetota; class Actinomycetes; order Kitasatosporales; family Streptomycetaceae; genus Streptomyces; species Streptomyces sp. NPDC058000. Next base: position 33,612 of record NZ_JBHVQS010000070.1, on the reverse strand, counting down.
GAGCAGACGAGGCGGAAACGGCGCTCAATCACCGCGCGCACCCGCTCCAGCGTCCAACGCTGGTCCTGCCAACCATGAGCCGTCGGCTCCCGGCCGAGCTCCACCTCCAACAGCGCGAACTGCTCGTCCGACACCTTCGACGCCTTCGGCGGACCGACCGAGCGCAATGCCTCGACGCCGCCTTCCCGCCAGGCCCGACGCCAGCGCTCCACCGAGCGCTCGCTCACCCGCAGATCCCTCGCGATCACCGACCTCCGCTCACCCCGGGCGAACCGCACGCCAGCCCCCAACCGAACCTGCTCACGCTGCACCTGCCGCTCCGCGGTCAGGCCCCCTCCCTGCGCATACCGCACACCATCGGCATAGCGCAGGGACCAAGAACCGTCACTACCCGACACCACCCCGAATAGGTCAGCAGTCGTTGCCGTCGCCCTTGCCGGTGCCGCCACCGTCGCTGAGGCGGTCCTGGGTGCGGGCGGCCTTCACCGCGCGCTTCGCCACGATCAGGTTGTCCATCTCTGAACTCCTTCTCTCTTTGGTTCTCCCGCCGCGGTTCAGCGGGAAGCTCAAGGGGCCTACGGCGCCGGCTCGATGTAAGGGGCGGAGACCGGGGCGGCCACGGCGTGGGCGCCGTCGGACTGGAGGGTCAGCACTGCCAGCAGGGTCAGGCCGGTGGCGGTGCCGGCCAGCCACAGCCGTTCCAGCCACACCTCCAGCCGCGGCCCGCCGATGCGGTGACGGCCCTTCACTGGCTGCCGCCCGCCGCGTCGCGGTTCAGGTGCCGGTCGATGTGCAGCGCACACCGGGCCAGGCCCTGCAGGCGGTGGGTGGCCGAGACCAGCCCATTGCCGGGGTCGGCTCGCAGTTGAAACTCGGCGCCCGCGATGGCCTGACTCCAAGCGCCGCCTGCCTGGTGCTGCGCACTGACGTGCTCTTTGGCCTTCTCGACGAGCGGGGCGAGGTGCCCTTTGAGGGTGTCGATCAGCCGGAGGACTTCGTCATAGGGCGGCAGCGTGGTTCTGGTGCGCAACGCGGCGGCGATGTCGGCCTGGAGTTGGGTGCCCGGGCCGGCGCCCGCGGTGGGCAGGGACGAGGCAGTGGGGATGGGGGTGGTTGCCATGGTGCGACTCCTCGAAGACGAAGGTGCTCACCCGCCGCCCGGGGGCAAACCGGGGTCAAGAAGAGGCCGGTCTCTGCGTGACCCTGGCGGCACAGACGAGTCAACCGCCGCAGCAACGAGCAGGTCCGCGCAACGGTCTCGGTGTGCCGCGGCTCGGTGCCGATGCCCAGCATCTCCCAGACTTGCTTCGCGCGGAGCCCGTGCCCGGCTTGCTCGAAGGCTGCCAGGACCTCGCCGTAGCCAGGCGGCAGCGGCTCAGGCGGCTCGATGCCGACCTCGGCGGCCAGTTCGAGCACCGTCGCGCGGGTGATGTCCAGGCGTTCCAGGGCGTGTTCGGCAGCGCCGAGCTGCTCGGTGAGGAGCGCGATCTGTCCACGCAGCTGCCCGGCCGTCTCCCGCACCAACCGCTGCCGGGCCTCGGACTTGTCCAGGAGATGCTTCACTGGCGCTCCCTCGAACCGGACGACCGGCCTTCAGGCCCGATGCGGTCCGCTGAACCTCGCAGAACCCCCAGTCAGACCCGCCACGCAAGTACACGTTCCCTGACGGGGGAGCAAGACTGCTTCCCCGCCAAGTCGGCACCGTGGAACACGTGGTACGGGGGTGCAGCTGGGAACGTGAGTTGCGGTCGCAGTGCGTTCTGGCCTGCTGGTTGCCCCGAGCACGGCCCTCGGCTCTCGCGGCAAGGATGCCCGCCTGGCCACGGCAGGTTAGTAATTGCGCCAAGAAATACGCTCTCGTGATGGTGTTTCCGGCCCGGCAAGCGGACCCCGCCGAGCGGCCCGTCGTGGGTTTGCGCCGAATCCTGTTGACCGGAAGTCCTCGCCTCGACGGGGGCCGAAAGCGCTCTGCCGAGCATTCGTCACCTGCTGTGAGGCTTGCTCCATTCGGTCGGCAGATAGCCGCCGGGGAACGGAGAGACCACGATGGCAGTCGCATTCGCCGATGCCCTGAAGGCTTCGCACGGTCCGGGTCTGGCGGTGCAGACGTTCACGCAGATGGTGGCCAAGCAGAGCAACATGGACACCAAGACGCTCAAGGAAAACGACAAGTTCAAGGACGAGCTGCCGACCGATCAGAAGCACGTTGTCGACGACGGCCTGGCGGCGCTCGATCAGATCAACACGCACCTCGGCAAGGCCCGGAGCCACGCCACTGACTGGAACACCGACCCGAACCTGCTCCAGGGCATGATCGGGACCAACGAGAACATCTACGGCCACGGTGACCTCATCAGCGCGGCCCTGAGCGAGCTGCCTGCCGCGTTGCAGAAGGCCAAGGAGAGCGGCGACGATCAGCAGAAGCGCAGTGCCCTGAGCGAAGCTCAAGATCAGCTGAAGACCATCGAGCAGGACGTCGAGTCCTACCTGGAGTCCGTGGAGAAGCTCGTCAAGCGGCTGGGGACTTTCCAGGCGGACATCGAGGCGGACTACCGGGCCTTCGACGGGGACAACACCAAGGTCGTCGCACTCCTCAACGGCGACACCGGACTCCTGAACACGATCTCCAGCGAGATCGACGCCCTGCACTCGGCCATCGCGAAAGACAACGCGATGATCGCCGGTGGCGCGGTCATGATCGCTGCTGGTGTCATTGCCGGCGTCGTCGGCGGCATCCTCATCGCGACCGGGGTGGGAACGGGTGTCGGACTTACTGTAATCGCCGGCGGAGTCCTCACCGCGGGCGGCGGCGTGGCGATAACCACCGTCGCGGGCATCGACCTCAAGAAGAAGCAGGGCGAGCTGGCCTCGGCGGAGACAGAGCTGCATGTCCTGCACGCGTGCGTGACGTCCTTCAACTCCGCCAAGTCGGTGCTCGGTCAGCTCAGGGACGCGGCAAAGAACGCGGCGGACGGCGCCAGCCAGCTGCGTGCCGCGTGGGGCGGGCAGCAGGCGGCCCTGCAGCAGGAGCAGCACGACATCGAGGCGGCCCTCAAGGCGGGTGGTCCTCAGATCGACCTCGCGCTGACCAAGGCCATCGACTTCACCAAGGCTGCCCTGAAGGAGTGGGCGGTGGTGCAGAAGAACGCGGGCAACATCAGGACCGCCCTGACCGGTCTCGCGGACGAGCCGAAGACGCACGTCCCGGCCGTGGAGCTCCAGGCGGCCTGACCGCTCCCTGGGGAGTGCGTCGCAATCTGACCGCTCCCCAGGTTGTACGGCTCTTTCTCCTCTTCCCAGGAAGTACACGCATGCCCCGGACCTCCAAGAGCTCGCCACCCGTGCAGTCCGCCCTCCTGGGCTCCCACGCTCCCGCGCTCGCGGTGCAGAGCCTGATCGAGTGCATTGAGCTGGTCTATCCCCTGCAGTTCGCGGACCTCAAAGACCTCCCCCAGGTCCGGACGGAGCTGGAAAAGCTTGACCCATCAGTGGCCGACGAAGCGGTGACGGCGCTGAGCGGTATCGCCTCGCATACCCGCACTGCGCAGCAGCATGGGCAATTCTGGCGGAACCGTCTCCTGCAGCTGTTCCAGAGCACGGCCTCCGACGTCCGCGGATATGCCGAGCTGTTCGGCGTGGCGGCCGACGAGGTCAACCGGCAGCTCAAAGCCGCTGGTTCCGATCCCGGTAGGCAGCGCAAGGCACTGAGCGATGCCCGTGACCAGCTGTCCATATTGCGGGACGATGTCAGTGACAGCCGAGAGGAACCTGCCCGCAATCTGCGCACGGACCTCACGAACTTCGCCGTACTGGTCAACGGGGACAGCGCCGCCTTCGGCACCGACCGGCAGACCGTGGAGAAGGCCATCACCGGCCAGGGCGGCATCATCGAGAAGCTCAAAGGGTGCCTCGACGCGCTCGGCAGGCAGCTGACGGACGACCTCGCGAAGATCGCCCAAGGCGCGATCGAGGTAGGGGAGGGCATCGTCCTCATCGTGATCGGCGGCATCTTCACCGTCGCCGACGAACCGGACGCAGGGATCGGGTTCATCAACGCGGGTATCGGCCGGCTGAAGGACCACAGGGGACACACGGTCAGCGATGTCGACCTCAACAAGGAGAAGAGCGAATTGCTCAATCTCCAGCAGGGACTGTCCGTGCTCCAAGCCTCCATCGCCTCGTTCAGCACGGCCCAGCAGGCAGTGGCCACCTTCGCCGACAGCAACCACAGCAGTGTCACGGGAGCCGACGGCCTTATCGGCATGTGGGACGCCCACGCCGAGGCCCTGGACGCGCAGATGAAGGCGATCGACGACCCGCACGCCGATCCGGCCCAGCTCGTCAAGGACGTGAGCACGTTCTTCGACACCGCGTTGGCCGACTGGCAGGCGGGGCAGAAAACCGCGAAGTTCATCCTGGACGGCCTGGGAGGCATCCAGGACAACGTCGACATCACCCGCGTCGACCGGCAAGGAGCCGCATGAGCCAGACACCCCTGCTGACCACGCTCGACGCCGCGGTCGCCACCACGCAGAAGGTCCTGCGCACGTACCTATGGGACGTCAGTAGCACGGTCGTCGGCAGTCCGGCGGCGGATACCATGAACAAAGACGTCCGGTGCGTGAGCAGCTACCTGTGCAATCTGACGCAGTGGATCAAGGACGCCTGCGGGAATCTGCGGGCGACGCCCTTCGCCGACCTTCTCGACCGGAAGGACATCGATGGACTCAAACAGCATATCCAACCGGTGCTGCGCGATTTCGACGACACCCAGCCCAACGCGAAGATCAGACTGCTGCACAGCTATCTCGGGCAATTCGGCGACGAGAAGTCAGCCCTGAGCAGCGAAACCCCGCTCGACAAGTTCAAGGGCGACTGGCAGGCGTGCGTCACGGCGGCCGAGGCCGTCTCCACCGCGCTGACCCCGTTGTACACCGCAATGTACGGCATGGGCGCCGCCGCGAAGGAAGCCCTGCACCTGGCAGGAATGCCGTCCGGCCACGCCGGGGCACTCAACGAGTGGAAACGCACGATGGACTACGCGACGAAACTCGTGGGGCCGGCAGCCTGAAGCGGGCCCGGGGCAACCCCAACAGGCCGCCCTGATGGGGCACCCAGGGCCACCACGAACCATTTAGCCGCTCGAACCTGCCATGTCACCAGGCGCCGGTGTGGGACGTCGGCATGCTGCCAATGAGGCGGGCGAGTTCGGTAGCCGTATAGGCCCGGTCGAAGCGGTCCACGTCGGCCAGGAGCGCAAGGGCGAGGTCGTGGAGGACGAGGGCGTGCTCTTCCCGCGTTCCGTGCCAGTGCTCAACGGACAGCATCCACGGTGCGATGCCCGGGAACCGGTCGGTGCCGCCCGCCTCGCGGATCAAAGACTTGGAGAACTGGGCTCCGGTATCGAACAACGCCAGCGGGGTGAAGATCCGTGTCGGCATCCGGATGGGCGCGGTGGCGAGCACGGCGTGGGCCCGGTCGAGCAGGGGGCAGGCCGTCGCCCAGTCACTGCCCTTGACCATGACGCGGAGCATCCCGCGCTCGTGGGCGAGCACACGCTCCTTGACCAGGTTGCGGTGCAGATTGTCCAGACCGATATAGGGCCCGGCCCCGGCTTCGACTCGGGCATCGAATGGCCCGTGCGCATGGCAAGCACCTCGGAACAACGCGAAGTCGTCTGCCCGGTCGACCAAGCGGACATCTCCGTGATCGGTCTGGGCCCATCCGCAGGCGGGGCAGGGCACCCGCACCGGAGCCACTCCTGTGGAAGGTGCCAGCCACCATGCCAGATCGCGTATCCGGGCGAGAGTGTGCAGGAACTGGCAGCGGAAGTCGCGGTGGGCCTGGAGCTCGCTGTAGGTGTCCACGGCGTACCCCACTCCGGTCTTGTCAGCGAGGACATCGAACAGGGGCCGGTAGTAGGAGTCGAACCTAGCGGCGACTCCCGCCGGGCCGAGAGCGTGGAAGCAGCTGCGCTGATACGCGGAACCGGACAGATCGTCCCTCAAGCTCTCGTGGACGGCATTGTCCAGGAGGTGGAAACGCACCTCAGTCGGCAGGCCGAACACAGCGCGAGCCTGCTCCGCCAGGAGGAACGCGCAGGTCTGCGCCAGATGCGTGCCCAGATGAGGCGCAGCGTTGATCTGCGTGCCGACCACGAACTCAACCGCTTTCGGCGACAGCGCGCGTACCTGCGGTACGAGAACATCGACCATGCGTCCGATGGTGGCCGACAGCGGCGTCGCCGCCTGCTCCCGAACAGTGTCTCGACCCATGACAGGCCATCATGCCGACCGATGCCGTCCGAACCGGCTCCGGGTCCACAGCAGTTCGCACTGCGGGCGCCCGGGCTTGTCCTCTGCGCATGATGAAGATCAAGAATGGCGCCGGCTGGCGACGGTCAAAGATCGCGCCGCTCCCGCTGGCGGGACATCGGCCGCTCAGGTCAGGGCAACACCCGCGCGTCCGGCGAAGTTGCGGATGCCCGGCAGGCTGCGGTCGTGCTGGAGGAGGCCGCCGGCCAGGTGCCGGGCCGCTCCGCGTCGGATCTCCTGCGGGCCAGCACGCTCGGCAGCCAGGAGTGCGCGGTAGCAGTGCTGAGGCTTGCCCCACTGCTCGAAGCAGCGGGCCACGTCGATGAAGAACCGGCCCTGGCGCTCCGCGGTCGGCAAGGTGGTGGGGGCGATGGTCTTGACCAGGTCGATCGCTTGGCCTGCGTCGCCGAGCAGGTAGTGGACCGACAGCTGGTGCAGCAATACCTGCTGAAGCCCGGCATCGATGCGGTCCTGCGGAACCGTCCGGCCGGCCCGGGCGGTTTCGGCGGCCTCGGCGATCAGGGCGGTCGCACTGGCCCGGTCGCCACTCTTGGCCGCCGTGTAGGCGGCGGTCGCCAACAGCGTACTTCCCCCGGCCAGCCGCTCCGGCTCGGGCGCACTGCGGTCAGCTCGAAGATCCTGTGCGGCCCGCACCGCGATGTCCGTGGCCCGCGCGAGATGGCCTTGGCGCCGCCAGGCGCTGGAGACCATCCGATGGGCCTCGGCGATCGTGAGCGCGTCCCCGCCGGCTCGTGCGGAGTTCATCGCGCGGTCAGCGGTGATGGCGACGAGTCCGTCCTCGCCGAGCTTGATGCACAGCCGGGCGGCGATGTTGTAGAGGTCGGCGACCGCCGTGGCCGCCACCTCCGCCGGCTCAAGGGTCTGAGCACGGGCGATCTGGCCGGGCAGGGTGCGCGCCAGCGTGTCGTAGCGGGCGGCGCGGAAGTGTGCGCGCGACTGCTTCACCGCAGCGGCGACACCAGCTGCGGAGATGTCGCCGCCCGAGGGCGCGGCGGCCGTGCCGTACAGCAGGAGGTCTTCCAGCGGCGTGAGGGTGTTGGCCTGCGCCGGTGAGGCGCCGGCCAGGGGGGTGAAGACCGCGGCCGCAGCGGCCAGAAGTTCACGGCGTCGCACCTCGTCGCCCTCCTCCACACCAAGATTGCCGACCACCTACTGGAGGAAGGCCCCCTACGAGGCGATCTTGACAGGTGCTGCGGAGGTGGTGCGGCAGCCAGGAGGTCGGACAGCGAGACGTTGAGGGCGTCGGACAACTGGCGTACCGTTCCCAGGCTGTTGACCGGGATCATGTCCCGCTCGACCTGGGAGACCCAGCTTTCGGAGCGGTCGATCATCGGCCAGGTCCCGCTGCGGCCAGCCTTTGCGTCTACGGGCCTTAGCGATCAGCTTTCCGAGTGTCAGCTCGTTCCCCGCCACTGCGCACGCCCCCGAGGTTTCGAATCCCATCGCGTGAACACGTCACAGTACTGCCGCAGGAACGGTGGTTGTAGGGGGTATCGCGCCTACAACCTCGCCTGCCTCATCGGCCATTGTGGGAGTCGGAAGGCGTCGCGGCGCTTGAGGGACGTAGCGGGGGCTTTGCGGAGCACAGCCAGGCGTGTACTACCGGGACCCGCACCAGCGGTATCCAGTCCCGATGGAGGAGAGGAAGGCGAGGGCCAGCGCGGCTTGCGGCAGGAGGCCGGCGCACAAGACGATGAGGGCGGCGCGAATCGTCGTGATGGCCAGCCGGGTGCGGGCGTTGCGGCGCAGGTAGGCGAGTTCGTGCTCCAGGATGTACGGCAGGACTGTGCTGCGGTCGCTGATCAGGGGGCCTGTTTGTTCAGCACAGCAGAAGGGCGCTGTCCCAGGCCATGGTGGGCGGGAGGCCGGGCCGCAGCCACGCACAGGGCCACTCCCCGCCGCCCCCGCACCCACGCGGACGAAAGGCGGCGATCACACTGAGGTTGAGTAGCCGCTGCACAGCGCCTACCACCTCGCTCCGCCGACATGTTCTCGCGGACCGTCGCACCCTCCCAGATGACCACAGACCGGGCGCCCTCTGGCTTGAAGATCGCCGCTCGGCTTCCGCGTCTCCGCACGGTCGGCAGGACTGCGAGATGCGCCACCATGCCGGAATGTCGGGCCGGGGCGAGGTGGATGAAGGGCTGCGAATCTCGCGGATCCACTGAACAGTTCGCTGCGCCACTGAACTACCCACTGAACTCTTTACTGCGCTACTGAACTATTCACTGCTGTTCAACATCCACAAACAGCACGGCGGGGCTCCGCCCGAAGCGGGCGACAACGGTGAGTATCGCGACTTGTAAGTACTCTGTCCCTTCCGGTCACCGTGAAACGGAAGACCTGAGACTACGACCCGCCAACCTTCAATCTGCGACACATATGATGACGCGTCACTTGCTCTTGACGAACCGTCACGAAAGTCAGCGTTAGGTCAGCATCCAACCGGCCAGAGGCGGTGAAAGGTGGCGACACGTGCACACGTCCAAAATCCACGCCACACCGCCTCTGAGCTGCAAAGACGCTGGTCAACTCGCCACGTCCACAACACCCCGCCAAACCCGGCGCCTATGGAAGCCGAAGAGGCACGACAAAGCATCGTTGCAGGTCAGAGGCATATTTCGGGTCAGCGAGTCAGTAAAAAGCCAGCGTCGGCGGGGTCGCACCCGGCAACGAGCCGGCTTCCAAGGCATGTACCGACGCCGCGGTCCGAACATCGGCAGCTTCCGGAGTTTCAGCCTGATGCCAGTTGTGGCACCACAGTACATCTGCCTCCGAAAATCCTGGCGTCCCAGCCCTGGGGTCAACTCGGCGATCCAGTCAACCGTTGCCGCCTTTCAGCATGCGGTGTCGTGCCGCCACGAGCCGCCACTCTGACGAGTTCTTCTCCAAGAGAGGCGGCAGGCATCAGGAAGTCCGCCCGTTCGACCGCTGTCGAGCGGCGGGGCGTCAGCCGCTCGCTCCTCGGCCGTTCAGACAGGGGCGGTGCGAAAGAAGCATGCCACCAGGTGCTCCGGGGCTCCGTCGGCACCGTCGCTCCAAGGGAGGGGCAGGACGCGAATGCCTGGCAAGTGGATGCTGTGGTAGGTGGATAAGGGGATCGTTGTGTGCACTGGGCGGGCAGCGAGGAGGACAAGTCCGCCGGGCCGGATAGTTGCCAGTGCGCTCCTGACACCGGCGGTGGTACCGGTTGTCTCAACAACCGCACTTGGTTGAGGGCCGGGGTCACCGCCCGTGCCCAAAGGCGGCAGGGCGAACCGCACCATTCGGGCGAGTATCCCTCCCCCTACTACCCGGACGTCAGCCCGGCCGGCAGCTTCCGCTGCTGCGTGGGCGGTGGTGGCCCAGGCGCGGGCGGCTTGTTCAAGGGCGCCTGGCGTCGGATACCCGTATGCCCAGGTCTCGTCGGCTGCCGGGTCGTCCGCGAACCACACCAGGTCTCCATCTGCCGGGGGCTCGTGGGAAGTACGCCTGATGTGCTGCCAGTTGTTCACGGTGCGCCCCCTTCGAGGAGAGTAGACGGGGAAACAGCACGGCCGAGTCGCGCGGAGGTGTAAGCGGCTTCGACGACCGCCTGGGTGCGCAGTCCGTCCGCCAGGCTGACGTCCACTGGCGAGCCGTCGTGGACCGCTCGCGCGAAGCGGGTGAACGCCGAGGTGCGCAGGTCGATCGCGGTCGGTGCCGTCTCCGCTGTGACGTTCTCCGCGGGTGTGGGTGCTCCGCGGTGGGTGAGCGAGTATTCGGGGGTGAGTTGCACTTCGCCCTTCTCGCCCCAGACGCGGGTCTGCATGCCCCGGCCGCCCACCACGCTGGCGCTGCCGATCAGGGTGGCGACAACGGTGCCGAACCGCAGCACGACGCTGACCACGTCCTCGATTCCGGGGGCTGCGGCCGCCGACGAAGGAGCGGTCTCCGCGTAGACGCGGTCGGGTTCCTGGCCCAGGAGCGCCCGGACCGCGTCGATCTGGTGGATGAGGTTCATGATGAGGAATCCGCCGCCGGCGCGTTCCTTCGACAGGCGCCAGGTGGTGGAGATGCGACCGCTGATGCCACCGAGGAAGTAGGCGGCGGGCTTGTCCGTGAAGTATGTGGTGGCGACGCCTAGTGGCGCGCCGATCTCCCCGTCCGCGATGGCCTCGCGGGCCCGGCAGAACCTCGGGTCGGTGCGGGTCGGGAAGAGGATGCCGGTGCGCAGCTGGCTGGCCTGCGCGCGCTGGAGAACTCGTTGCGCGGAGGCCAGGTCGTGGGCGACGGGCTTCTCCAGGAGGACGTGTTTGCCCGCGGCCAGTGCCTCCGTGAGCAGCGGCTCGTGGGTGTCGTGCGGGGTGGCGATGACGACTCCGTCGACGTCGGGGCGTGCCAGCAGGGACGCGACGGATGCTTCCGGCTGGCCGCCGAACCGGGCTGCGGTCTCGTCGGCGAGCTCAGCGACGGGGTCGTGGCAGGCGGTCATTTCGGCTTCGTCCGCGGCGGCGAGGGCCCTGGCGTCCTCGATGCCGATGTCGCCGCAACCGATCAGGCCGAAGCGCATCGGGCGTGCGACGAGGGCGGGCCGGCCGGGAGTGGGGCGCGGGGTGTTCCAGTGCAGCGCGGCGCTGACGAAGGCCCGCTCTGCGGCGAGGCGCTGGTAGACCTCCGGGGCTTTGTGCGCCGGGTAGTCGGACAGGACGTCCCTGATGGTGAAGCGGCGTTGCGCCAACAGGGAGAAGAAGTGGTCGCTGAGTCGTTCCTCGTCCGCTTCGGTCAGCTGGGAGACGTGAGCGCCTCGCAGGTCGAGCATGCGGTCGTGGAGTTGTTGCAGGGGGACTTCGGCTTCGTCGGTGCGCGGTGATCCGAGGAGTACGACCCGGCCGCCTTGGTCGGCGGCGGCGATGGCGACGGCCAGGCCGGGGCCGCTGTCGGTGGCGTCCACGACGAGCGGGGTACCGCCGTCGAGCCGTCCGGCTTCTTCGAACACGGTGGAGGGTTCGGTGCGGGTGGTCCATGTCTTGGCAGTGGACGCGGCGACCGCACGCACCCGCGATGCGCCTCGGGCCGCGGCCAGGCGGCGGGTGATGATGCCGAGCAGGCCCTGGCCGACCACGGTCACGGGCTCGTCGGCGCGTTGGCCTCCGGTTTCCAGGCCGTGCAGGGCGGTGAGCGCGAGTTGCCAGACCGCGGCGTCGGCCGGCGGGACACGGTCTGGTACCGCGCGCACGTAGCGTGCGGGCACCACGGCGACGTCGGCGTGGCGTGCCCGGCGCACTGCCACCCGGGTGCCCGTGGGCAGTCCTGGTCCGCTGCGCAGCGTCCCGGCGGCCATGTAGCCGGGGCTTTCCGGGAATCGGGAGCCAGCGGTGGGACGGTCCAGCAGGATCGCGCGCTCGGTGCCTGGTGAGAGCACGCTCAGGCTGACATCGACCACGACGTGGCCGGGGCCGCCCGGCGGCTCGCTCTGCTCGACGACTTCGCACCGGCCGGGACCGGGGAGAACCACCTGTCGCATGCACGCCTCCATGGGGAATGCGGTAACACCGATCATCACGGGGTACTGCCATGCGCGCCGTTTTCCAGCGAGAAGGAAGAAACCCGATCGCGAGAATGGTGCCCGAATGCCGAGCCAGGAAGGCAAGGTTGACCGGACGTAATTCTTCGGGCACGGTAAAGCGCATGATTCCTTGGGTGTTGCGTAGGCTGGATTTCGATCCCCGCACCATCTCATTCATCGAGCATGACTTCTCTCGCCTCCTCGCGCGCCTCAGACAACAGCGCCCTCCTCGGGGCTCGGAGGTCGTCTCGTGGTCACCCAAAATCCATTTGGGTTGTGGTGACCGACGTGTTCCCGGCTGGCTCAACTGCGATGTGTCCGGTTCGGAATGCGACATCGACTTGGCGGCCGGCCACATGCCCTTCCCCGATGACTCGGTCACGGCCGTGGTGATGCAGCACGTCGTGGAGCACCTTGAACTGCACGGGCAGCTCATCCCGTTGTTCAGGGAGCTGCATCGCGTCTGTACGGATGACGCCGTGCTCTGGCTCTCCTGCCCCGATCTGGCCAAGGTCTGTGCCGCCTACGCCACTGACCACGGGCAGGCGTTGAAGGAGGACCGCTGCCGTCGCTGGCCCGAGTACTCCCTCGGCGGGGCGCCCGTCCAGCAGTTCATCAACGATCTCTTCCAGGCGCGCGGCAGGCACCGCAACCTCTTCGACCTCGAGCTGCTGACTTGGGCCCTCGGCCAGGCCGGCTTCCTCGCCGTCGAAAGGATCGAGGAGGCCGACCTGCTCGCCGCGCACCCTGGGTTTCCGCCACGACACGACGACGAGCAGTCGCTCTACGTCAGGGTGTGCAAATCCCTGTAGTGGCACCACAGGTCGTAGAGCGGGATCTCCGCCGGGTCCGCCTGGGTCGGTTTGACCGGCTCGGTCCAGTGGACCATCAGAGGCGGCGGCGAGGCCGGGTGCACGACTTCGCCGTTCTTCGCCTGGACGCCGGGAGTCCAGGCGAAGACCTCGGCCGGGACGGTCTGGTCGCCGGTAGTGGTGCGCAAGCGGTGCAGGCTGGTGTAGGGCAGGCCCGACGTGACGATGAGGTAGTTCAGGAACGGCTGTTCGTAGCCGAGTTTCATGTGCGGCGTGAGGTCTCGGGCACCGGGCAGTGCGGCGGTGATTCCGGCCAGTGTGAGCGCTCCCTTCCGGGAGGTGACAAATCCGGTGTTGGCAGCGTATTCGTACTGTTCCTGCGACAGTTTTCCGGCCTGCTTGATGCTTTCCTTCCATGCGCGACCAGGTAGGTTGGACGTGGCGGTCACGAAGTCGTAACCCGCGAGATAGTCGAAGACGAAGTCGATGTTCCGCAGTACCGCGGTGTCGCTGTCGATGTAGAGGAATTCGTCGAACTCCCCCTCCCAGGCGGCGAGTTTCCTGAAGTGTCCCTTTCGTTGCTCGTGGAACGAAAGGCTGATCTCGTCGCACCGGGCAAGAAGTTGTTCGTCCTCCCATACGGTGAACCCATAGCGGTCCCCCAGTGCGGCGATCCGCTGGTACGCGTCGTCGAAGGGGATCAGTCGCAGTGGGATGTCGGGGTTGGTACGGCGGAAGCTGTTGAGGAATGCGGTGACCAGCTCCACCACACGGTCGTTGGCCACGAAGTACACGCCGCGTTTGCCCGGCATGGCGTCTCGCCCCTCTCGCTCGCAGGAGTGTTGGTCAGGACTGGGCGTGAACGGTGAGCGGCTCACCGCGGACGGCCTCGGAGGTGAAGCCGTCCGGACCGACCGGGGGCTCGCCCAGGACGGTCACCCGGTAGAGAGTGCGGCGGTAGTCGGTGTGGTCCAGGTCGGCCGGCTGGAGGTGGGCTACCGCGCGGTTGTCCCAGACGGCGACGTCGCCGACCGCCCAGCGCCAGCGGACGGTGTACTCGGGTCGCCCGATGTGCTCGTAGAGCAGTTCCAGTAGATGGCGGCTCTCCCAGGGCAGCAGACCGAGGAGGCGGGTCACCGAGGCTGGTGGCGTGAAGAGCGTCTTCTCGCCGGTCTCGGGGTGGACGCGCACCACCGGGTGCACGGAGAGCAGGGTGTCCTCGGTGAGCCGGCGGATGACTTCCACGTCCTCCTCGTCGGAGAGCACCAGCTCACAGGCGGCATAGAGGGTGTGTTCCGCGCGCAGTCCGTCAGCCAGGGCCTGCAGTGGGCCGGAGAGCCCTCGGTAGGCCGCGACCAGGTTGGTCCACTGGGTGTCGCCGCCGTATTCGGTGACCACCTCGGAGCGGAGGACGGAGATGGCCGGGGGGTTGACGGCTGCGGCCAGGTCCACGTGCCAGCCCGAGTCGTGGCGCAGTGCCTTGGGCCGAAGCCGCTCCTCGAACCGACGGCCGTAACGGGAGTCCTCCGCATCCGGGTCGACGATGAGGATCTCCGGGTGTCCCTCGGGATGGACCCCGTGTTTGCGACCCGGGCGCCGGGTCAGCACACCGAAACGTCGGCCGAAGGCGATGTGGTCGGCGTGGCTCAGCCGTTGGTCGCGGAAGAAGATCACCTTGTGCCGGAGCAGCGCTGCGCGGATTCCGGCCATCACGGTGTCGGACATCGGTGCGGAGAGGTCCACACCGGCGATCTCGGCGCCGATGTGCCCCGCGAGACGCCGTACGTCGATTCCGGCGACGTTCTGGGTGGCTGTCCCCATCCGTCTTCACTCCCTTCGGTCGCGTTTGCGGTCTCGGGCAGTCAGGACCAGTACACCGTCGTCTCCTCGTCGAGCTGGCCCATCAGGAGATTGATGGTGGTGCGATGGACCCGGTCGCTGCCGCAGGGAGCCACGGCGTGCACGTTCGCGGTGTCGAAGACGTACACGTCCCCGGCGTGGACGGGCACGGTGAGCTGTTCGATGCCGGAGAGCGACTCGATCGGGTACCCGTAGCTGTCGGTGGACATGCCGAGTGCGGCGCGGCTCTCGCGGTCGGGTGAGATGTTCCAGTACAACAGCTCGCCCCCGGAGCCGTTCTCCACGCACATCAGGGCGTTGCACAGGCGGCTGACCTGCTTGACCTCGCAGCCGTCGATGTGGCGCGCGTGGCGGATGGCCTCGGCGTCGTCGTGCGGAGCGAGCACGAGCGCGTCATGGTCCCCGCGGGAGCGCACCCGGAAGGGGGCGGCCCGCCGGCCTTGGTGTTCCGCGAGGCGGAGCCGAATGCCGCGGTCCGCCAGGTGGTCGCGGTACTCGTCCAGCAGGGACAGTGGTGTCCGGCCCGGGCCCGCGCACAGCGTCTCCAGGGCCGTGCGCGCGCGGTCCGCCTCGTCGAGGTACCAGTCGAGGCTGGAGGCGGTGAAGAGGTGGTTGCCGCACCAGTAGTCCGCGTCCCGAGTGCTGTGTTCCTTACTCTGGAGCATCGGGCTGCTCCAGAAGTTCCGCCGGATGTGCTCGCAGACGTCCGGTGTCAGTACTCCGCGGAAGATCGCGCCGGCGACCTTGCCGCGGAGGACGTCGGTCCACGCCTGCCAGTCCGTCTCGTCCCGTTCGACGAAGCGGAAGTAGTCGACGGAGTGGACCCGTCCGGTGAGCCGGATCTGGTCGGAGCCGCTGTTCCTCACCTTCCACCTCCTCGTGCGTGGTTCCTCAGTAGGCGGCGCTCACGACGGTGTTCAGTGAGCCGTGCACCTTGTGCGCGCGTTCCTGCATGGCCATCACGCCGGCCAGGCCCTCCGGGGTGTAGAAGGCGCTCAGCTTGGTGTAGCCGTCGAACTCGACGTCCTCCCCGCTCCGGGAGAAGGCCGCGGCGGGTTCCGCCAGCAGGCACGCGTCCTGGGCGACCCAGAGGTGGCCTTCCGCGGTGTCGGCGCAGACCCGGTCGAAGAGCGCACGTAGCGCCGAGCCGGAGAAGCTGCCCGAGTGGTAGACGGCGCGGCTGCCCCAGTTCAGCGTCGGGTGGTGGCTACCGAACTTCACGTAGTAGCGGCGTCGGCTCTGGCCCAGCCGGCAGTACTCGTCCAGGGTGATCCAGGTGCCGTCGGGCAGGTGGAAGCCTTCCGGCGTGATGATCTCGGTGTGCGGGAAGATCCCCCGGACCTCGTCGGGGTAGTACTGCCTGGCCTTCGACCAGAACGGCCAGGCCATCGTCACCTTGGCGTCGTAGAGCGGCGTGGGCGGGTGGTCGAAGACGAGCTCGCCCTCTTCGCACGCCTCCATCCACTGGTCGAAGAAGCCGTTGTACCTGAGGTCGTAGAACTCGTGGGCACGGACGAATCCGCAGTCCTTCCAGTGAACGGCGTCCCAGCCGAAGTGCCGGATGCCGGCTTCGCGCAGCCGCTGCACGGTGTAGTGGACGCCGTGCGGCCGGGAGGCGTTGCCGGTCAGGTGGTGGATGACGAGGTCGTCGCCGAACCGGGAGCGCAGGGAGGTGGCGAGGTCGTCGATGAGCGGGTCGAAGCGCCGTTTTGTGGCGTCGAAGTCGTCCGGGAAGGACCGGTACAGGGAGTGCACCTGGTCCGCTATCTCCCAGCCGGAGGCCGGGCACTGTACTTCCGCGATGGCCCCGGGGGCGGGCTCGTCGGTACGGAAGTAGAGCGGCAGGGCGAGGTGCCGCTCCGTCAGTTTCAGGTGGTAGTCCCGGCCGCGTTCCGGCGGTTGCCGGGCCAGCACGGTGTCGGCGATGGCGGGGTCGGCGTCGCCGCGCAGACTGGCCAGGAAGACGTCGCGGGTGATCCGTTGGAATTCGCGGATCCGGGCGTTGCGGTCGATGAAGCCCTGGAGGGTTTCGGCGGTCAGTGCGTAGGGGCGCTGGGAGATCAGGTTCGTGAAGCCGACGCCCGCCCGGGTTCTGTTCTCAATGTCGTCGTCGATGAAGCGGTACCAGGGGTGCGTCGTCGGCTCCGCCATGCGGGTCTCCTTCACTCGGTGGTCAGCGTCGTGAGATCGAATCCGTAGAGGCGCGCACAGTTGCCGGAGGTCACCTGCTCGCGTGCTCCCCCGTCGGCTTCCGCCAGGCAGCGCTCCAGCACTTGCTTGGAGTTCGGCCAACTGCCTTCGTAGTGCGGGTAGTCGCTGCCCCAGAGGAAGTTGTCCGGGCCGAGCAGGCGCATGGTCAGCACGCCCACCTCGTCCTCGGTGAAGGTCGCGTGGACCTGGCGGCGGAAGTAGTCGCTCGGGGACATGGTGAGGTCGGTGCCCAGCGCCGGGCCGAGCTTGTCGTAGATCCGGTCGGCGTGTAGCAGGTGATAGGCGATCCAGCCGATGTCGTTCTCGGCCAGGACGATGTCGAGGCCGGGGAAACGCTGGAGGACGCCGGAGAAGAGCAGGTCCGTCAGTGTGTGCTGGAGTTCCTCGGGATAGGCCATGTTGCGCTGGATGCGGCCCATCGGGGTGGTGTAGTCGAAGAGCCGGGGGCTGTCCCGGTAGCCGGTGAGGCAGTGCATGGACACGGGCATGTCCAGTTCCTGTGCCGCCTGCCAGAAGGGGTCGTTGGCGGCTCCGGCCAAGTCACGTTCGTCGGGGGCGGAGGCCCAGATGGCGGCGCCCTTGAGTCCGAGGTCGTGGCAGCGGTGCAGTTCCCGTACGGCTTCTTCGGTGTCCCACAGCGACATCAGCCCGAGGCCGACCAACCGCTCCGGTGCGTGCCGCACGTAGTCGGCGAGCCAGTCGTTGTAGGCACGGAAGCAGGCGCGTTGGAAGCCCGCGTCCGCGAGCCAGAAGAGGTGGAGGCCCAGGCTGGGATACAACACCTCCCCGGCCACTCCGTCCAGCGCCATGTCCTTCAGCCGTGCGGCCGGATCGCTGCCCCCGATCCGAGCCGCCTCGACGACGGCTTCCGCGTCCACGAAGTCCTCGGGGGTGGTGTCGGTGGCATAGAGCGTGTTGACCAGGGCGGGTCTCAGGTTGTCGCAGGTGAAGTACCAACCCCGTCGTTCGGAGTTCCAGGAGACCCGGGGTGCGCGGTCGCGGTAGCGGCGTTCCAGCCCCTCGGTCCACAGTCGCACCGGTTCGACAACGTGGGAGTCTGCCGAGAGCACAGGGGCGATCACAGGCCCACTCTCCCCATGGGTAAGGGCCATCGCGGCGACCCGCCGACTCTCGAAGAGCTGCGGCGATGGCGGAAGGCGGTAAGTCGCGGACGTGGAAAGCCGTCCGAGGAGTCCAGGGCAGACGGCGGCAGCGCGAAGTCCCATTCTTCGGGCCGCACATGACCGGTACAAGGGCGCACGCCACTCAACGCGCCGATTCGGACACCCGACGTAGCGGGCTTCTGGTGTGATGACCGACGGTGTGTCACCATTCCCGCCATGCCGGTCGACAACCCGACCGCCCCGGCGCAACAGGGCGCGGACATCCTCCTCCTCAGCGCCTCCAACTACCCGGCGCTGCCCATCTATCCCTACGCCTTCGTGCAGGTTTCGGCCGTGGCCGCCCGCCACGAACTCACCGCCGCCCGTCTCGACCTGCTGCACACGCCCAAGGCGTCGTGGCGCACGACGTTGCGCGAAGTCCTGGAGCGCACCAACCCCAGGCTCATCGGCATCCACCTGCGGCAACTGGATTCCATCTTCATCTGGAACTACGCCGACTACGACCTGCCGGGTGCCCCTCCGGTGCGCAGGAACAGTTATTGGCCGCTCCATGAGACCGAGCAACTCATCTTTGTTTTAAGGGAGTTGACGGAGTGTCCGATAATGGTGGGTGGCTTCGGCTTCACCACCCGCTCCACGGACCTGCTGGACCGACTCCGGCCCGACTTCGGAGTAACCGGCGAGCCGGACGAGGTGCTGAAACACCTGGATGACGTGCTGGCACACCGCAACGTGGAACGCATCGCCAACCTCGCCCACCACACTGACAGCGGCTACACCATCAACCCCCGGACCTTCCTACCACCCGCGGACCACACCGAGTACACCGACGCCGTCCTGCGCGACCTGCTGGACTTCTACGGTCCACAGCGCGTCATCGGGCCGGACGCGGACGTGCACGTCCCGGTGGAAGTACAGCGCGGCTGCCCGTACCGCTGTTACTTCTGCACCGAACCGATGGTCAAGGGCCGGCGCCACCACATCCGCGACCTCGACGTCGTGATGGCCGACATCACCTTCCTCGCCGACCGGGGCGTCTCCCGCGTGTGGCTGGTCTGCTCGGAGATCAACGTCGGCAGCAACAAGCTGCTGCTCGACATGGCCACACGCATGCGGAAGCTCAACCACGGACGCACGACGCCAGTGAGCTGGACCTGCTACCTGCTGCCCAACCCCGCACTGGAACGGAACGACATCCGGGCACTGCTGGAGTCGCACTTCGAACCCAGCTGGAACCAGTTCGCCTCCTACGACGACGAGAACCTCAAGCGGACCCGCGTCCCCTACCGGGCCCGGCACGCGGTGGAGGCGCAGGTCGCCTGGCTGGAGGAGGACCAGGCGTACCGCCGCGCGCACGGCCTGCCAGAGCCGCCCCGGCGGCTGGACATGTTCCTGGGCAACACCTACGCCACCCCGGAGACCGTCTCGGCCACCCTGCGCACGGTGAGCGGGCTGCGCCTGGGCGAACGCTTCGACGACTCCCTCATCACCCGCGCCACCCGGGTCTTCGACCTGGGCGACGGCCTGCTCGACGACACCTCGGCGTCGGCGTACTCCGTCGGCCCGGAAGGGCTCCTGGACGAGGTCGACCTGGTGCATCCCACCTTCAGCTACCCGACCGCGTTGGTGGAGGCCCTCGGCAGCGCCCGGGCCGTGGACGAGTTCTTCGCCTACGTGGAGAAGACCTTCCTGTCCCGCGCCTACCGGGCCCGCCTCGACTGGCCGGCGTTCCTCACCCGCCACACCGATGAGAAACGCCTGGCCCAGTGGTGCGAGCGCCTCCGGCACGCGCCGGTCGACCCCGACGAGGACGAGGCAGCACAAGACGTCCGCACGTCCGTCGCGGCAGACGGCGGTGCGGCACTGCTGGAACGGCTACGGGAACGCACCGCGACGGACGAGGACGCGGGCCGGCTCGCCCGCGCCCTCGTCGAGCTGTTCGTCGACACCGAGCCGGACCGAGTCCGCGACGTCTTCGCGGCGATCGGCCTGCCCGGCTACTGGGACGACCGCAGCGCGCGGACCGCCTACGACATCTGCGCCGGGCTCGCCGCCCGCTTCACCACCGTCGAGGACGTGCTCGACGCGGCGCGCGCGTCGGCGGGCCCCGGCGGCGACCCGGCCCTGCCCCTGCTGGCCGTGGAGTACTGCCTGTACGACAACAACGTCCTGCTGCGACCGGACTACTCGCGACTCCTGTTCCGCACCTGACGGCCCGGGATCACCGGCCTCCGGGCCGCGACAGATACCGTGTGGGCCCTCCCTCCCGCACGGTGTCCAGCGTGACGCAGTGGAAGGAGCCACCGAAGGTGTAGACGTGCCGGAAGTCCACCGGAACGCAGCGGAACCCCCAGGCCGTCAACGCTTCGATGAGCGGCTTTTCCTGGCGCTCGACCACCACCGTCTCCGGATCCAGGGACAGCACGTTCATGCTCACCCATGGGCTGCAGAAGTACATGGGCCAGTCCTGCGGCAACGTCGGCGCCGGGGCCGGGAGGATCTCCCAACCGTCGAACACCTCGTGATGGACGTAGCGCTCCGGGTGCACCAGAAGCTTGCCCGGTGCCAGCGGCGCGATGGTGGCGTCGATGTGCATCGCGTGCGGATCATCGGTGTCGACGACCGTCACACCGAGCTCCGGTCCGATGGCCCGCCGCACCCAGTCGATGCCGAACTCATTGGTGACATGGCTGCGTTGGACGATGAGATCGCGGCCGAAACGCAGGAAGTCGGCGGCGTCGAAGACCGGCTCGAACTCGGTCACCGCCCAGTCACCCGCCTCGCCTTCCGTGCGGTACAGCGCGTCGGTCAACTGCGGGCGCGGAGCCGGGAGCCAGCGGGCGCCACGTCGGAAGTACGACTTGATCAGCGAACGGAAGGCGTCCACCTCGTGGTGGCGGCAGCGCCAGGACATCGGGGCCTCGATGATGGCGTCGCCGACGACCATCAGCAGATCCCTGGGCATCCCGGCGTAGAGTCCGCCCGCGGAGTTCCACTGCGGCGTCCGGAACGGCACCTGGTGCTCGACGGCATCCGGGCGGACCACCGCCACCCCGTGTGACTCCAGTACCTCGACCAGGCCCTCCAACTCCTCCTCGGCCGCCTTGAGGAGGCCGGCGGGCAACGGAGTCCCGCCGAACTCCAAGAAGACGGGCCGGGCGGCGTCGGGTACGACGTGCGCCATCGATTCCTGCCAGTCGGGGAACACCCCGCCCAGCAGGCTCCCCACCACCACCTCCCGCAACGGGTCCCATTCGGTGTACGAGTTGACCGCCGGCGCAGGTGCCCGCTCGTGCTCGTCCGGCTGCGCGTCGTTCGTCATGCTCCCCCACTTCGGCGCGGTGTTGCTGTCGGTTCCACGTGCACCTCGCGTTCGTCACGCCATCGGGCGGCGCTGGCCAGCCCACCGGCGGTCTCACCTCCGTCGATCACGAATGTCTGCCCGGTGACGAACGCGGCTTCCGGGGACGCCAGGTAGGTCACCAGGGCGGCGATCTCCTCCGGGGTGCCGAGCCGCTGCAGTGGCAGCATCCCGGCCTGTTCGGCGAGTTGTTCTTCGGTGTACTCGGCCCGTTGCATGGGTGTGAGGACGTAGCCCGGACTGATCGCGTTGACGCGGACGGCCGGTGCGAGTTCCAGTGCCGCGGTCCGGGTGAGTTCGATTACTCCGGCCTTGCTCACGTTGTACGCCGCGTAGTCGGGCATGCCCACCATCCCGCTGACCGATGCGGTGTTGATGATGACGCCACCGCCCGACGCCATCCGGCGTCCCGCCTCGCGGGCCACCAGGAAGACCCCGGTGAGATTCACCCGCATCGTGCGCTCCCACTCCGCGAGCGAGGTCTCCAGGAACGGCCGCCGGATGCTGATTCCGGCGTTGTTGCAGACCACGTCCAGCCCGCCGAACGCTGCATCAGCCTCGGCGAACGCCTCCTGTAGGGAGTCTTCCTCCGCGACGTCCGCGTGCAGCGGCAGCACGGCTTCGTTGACGTCGTCCACGAACCGCGCGAGGGCGTCCCGGTCGCGGTCGAGAACGGCCACCCGCGCTCCGTCCCGTGCGAAGCGCCGCGCGATGGCCGCACCGATTCCCGACGCTCCACCAGTAACCACTACACGCTGCGATTGGTGCCCAGCTTGTTCTGCCAAGCCTGGTCTCCTGAGTTGATGAGGTTCTCCGGCTGTCCGGGTACTCGGTGCCGGGCCAGGTCGTGCCTTCAAATGAACTCGGGTGGTGCATTCAGGCGAGTTGATGCGTCGTCATGAACTGTCCCATGCTGCACGGGAGTTCGACAGGCCGCCGTTGCCCGTGCCTTGACGGGGTCGGAGGCGGTTGGATGACCGCACCGTGTCCAACGGGATCGTGTGGAAGTTCCGCACCAGCACGGCCTGGCGGGAGCCGCCCAAGCGGTACGGACCCTGCGACGCGCTGCACACTCGCTTTCGCCCCGGGCGCTGGACGACCCGGGGCGTGTCCACACCGACAGCGACCTCGTCCGCGACGGTCTGGTACCGGCGTGGCATCCGGCCGCCCTCGCGGCGGACCACAGCGGTGGCGTCATCCCGCTGTCGTGACCCGCCGGCTCAACAGCCGCACCTCCGGCAGCAGAAGCGGAAGCGTCCCCAGCAGGGCGATCAGCAGCGCGCCGAGCTCCAGCGTCCCCTTGAGCCCCAGGACTCGGGACGCGGGGGCGGCAGCCAGGTACCCGAGCGGGACCGTCACCGTCTCGCCGAAGAAGGAGTACGACATCGCCCGGCTCAGCCGGTCACGGGGGATCACCTCCTGGAGCAGTCCCGTCCACACCGTCATCGACAGCGACGCCAGCATCCCGGCGGACCCGACCGCCAGCACCAGCCCGACGGTATGAACCCGTGCCGCTATCGCCGCGAGGGGCATCGCCATCAGAAAGGCGCTGGCGCAGCAGAGCAGGCCGGTCCTGCGTGGGCGCCACCACAGCGCGAGCACCGACCCGCCGAGCACCCCGGCGGCGAAACCGGACATCACCACTCCCCAGGGCCCCGCCCCGCCAAGGAACCGCTCTCCGTAGACCGGCCCCAGCATCTGGTAGCCGACCATCCACACCGACAGGACCAGCGCCGACTGCGACGTGATGACCACCAGCCAGCGCCGCGACCGGAAGTCCGCCCAGCCCTCGCGCAGCTGACAGGCGAACGCCGTCTGCGGGCCACCAGGGCCACCAGGGCCACCGTTGCGAGCGAACAGCGCGGCGGAACCGGCGAAGGACACCGCGTCCCAGGCCAGCGCCCAGGCCGGACCGATGGCCGCGACCATGGACGCGCCAGCCGCCGGGCCACCCACCCGAACCGTGCTCCTCCCCAGCCGCAACAGCGCATTCGCCGCCCCGCGCAGCTCCGCCGGCACGCTGTCCGCCACCGCAGCCGAACAGGCGGGGAGAAAGAGCGCCGTGGCGGCGCCGCAGACGGCGGCCAACAGCGCCAGATGCCACAGCCGGGCCGCACCCGACCACAGCAGCGCCACGGCGGTGGCCTGGGCGGTGCTGGAGATCAGATTCGCCGCCACTATCAGCCAGTGCCGGGGCCAGCGATCCGCCCATACGCCGCTGACGAAGAACAGCAGGATCTGCGGCACGACACCACAGGCCAGCACCCTCCCCAGGCCGTCGACGCTCTCCCCGCCCGGCAGCCGCAGCACCGCGAAAGCCAGTCCGATCGGCGCGATCGCGCAGCCCGACCAGCTCAGCATGCGCGCTGCGAAGAGCCTGCGGAAGGACGGCAGCGCCAGCGGGGCCAGCGCTCCGCCCGAGCTGCGTCCCAGCAACGGCACGAGCCACCACCCCTTCCTTCCGGCCTGCCCTGGGCAACACAACCGCCACCCCGGCGCGCATCGTCGTCCATGATCACCCTAGGGTGCCGGGCGAGTAGGAGGCACGATTCGCTACCCGGCGTGGGCGCCCGCTGGCCGGGTCACGCCCACGGAACTGACCGTTCGAGCAGTCGGCCTTCGCGCGACGGCCGACCGGGC
Source organism: Streptomyces sp. NPDC058000 (assembly GCF_042886435.1). Taxonomy (NCBI): domain Bacteria; kingdom Bacillati; phylum Actinomycetota; class Actinomycetes; order Kitasatosporales; family Streptomycetaceae; genus Streptomyces; species Streptomyces sp. NPDC058000. The sequence continues at coordinate 9,742 of NZ_JBHVQS010000070.1, read as the reverse complement.
ACCAGCAGCGCCCACCTAGCCCAAACTCCCGTTCGACGCGCATCTCTCCATATCGGAGCTACGACTTCTCAGCCTGCTCCGGATGAGTAAAAAGGCGGCCGTCCGACCAGATGTACCGCGTACGACCCCATGCGGCCGCGGAAGCGACGTCCGGGAAGAAGCCGCGTCCGCCGTAGTTGGCGCTGGTGTTGCACAGGACGGGGATGCCGCTCAGCTCCTCATAAGCTGTGAGAACACGCGCGATGGCGCTGTTCGATGTGGGACTGATCGTCTGCAGCCGCGCAGTGCCGTCGAGGTGGATGACCGCCGGAATGCGGCTCACCCACCGCTGCCGCACACGGTGGTCGAAGAGCATGAACGGGTCGTCGCAACCAGGATCGAACACCTCACTTGCCCGGTGCGCGAGACAGACCGGCGCGACCGGGCGGTACGCTTCCCGTTCCTTCATCGCGTTGAGCAGGTCTTTGGTCCCGGCGTCGGTGGCGGGAGCGATGATGCTGCGGTTCCCCAGTGCCCTTGGCCCAAGCTCTGCACGGCCGGAGAGGACGACGACGGGTGACCCGTCGGTGTGCAGCAGTTCCGCCAGTTGGCGTTCGTCGCACGGCCGTACTCGCCAGCCCTCCGGCAAGGTCCCATCCCGGTAGAGGCGTGGACCGCTGTAGACGTCCCAGTCGAGGGAGTGGCGTTCCGTGCTGTGCACCATCTCGCAGCAGGCGGTGCCGATAGCAGCGCCGGAATCATTGGGAAATGGCGGGACCCAGATCTCCTCGAAGAGTCCGGTGGCCCGGATCGCCGAATTCCATTTGATGTTGAGAGCGCAACCGCCGGCCATCACAAGACGTGGATATCGGCCCTTGTACTTGTCTTTCACGACGGCTACGAGGGCGGATACGAGAGCCTGGCCGAGGTACTCCTGGAACGTCGCGATGAGGTCGGCATCCGACATCCCCGGAAAGAGATGCTCGCGCTTGGCGGTCAGCTCTCCGCCTAGAGCGAGACTGCTCTCCTTGTCCGCCTCGGACATGCCGCCAAGGAAAGCACTGAGAGCCGGGAACGCATCCCGCTCCACCTTGCCCAGGGCCGCGTAGGCCATCGCCTTTCCGGGGACAGCGCGGTAGCGCCAATCGGCTTCGGGGTCGGCCCGTGAGCCGTTTTTGCGAAATGGCCCCAAGTTGGCACTGAAGAGAGCAAACAATCTTCCACGGAACGGCAGTAGGCCGGCCACGGGCCTGATGGTCTTTTGATTTGGCTTAATCTCGTACAGCCTGGCAGTCGTGCCGCCGTCCCACACAAGGGCGAGGGCATCATGGCCTCTCAGGGCAAAGGGGCTGGAGCAGTAGGCGCCGAGCAGGTGGTTCGTCACATGGTGGTAGCTGACGTAACCGGGGGTTCTTTCGCTGAAGTCGTGCGCGGTAAATGTATAGCGGTGCACAGGATCGGCTGACAGAGAGCCGTCCGCGTAGGGCGCCACTGGCAGGGCGGTTGGTTCTCCGTCCTTGGAGGTGGATACGCTCCACGGGTTCTCAATTGACGACTTCCAGCCGTCCACGACGAAGCAGTCGATGTCCTCGGGCTCCATACCCTCGGACCTGAGGATGTCTGACACCCGACGGAGATCCCCGAGTGGACTGTAGCGTGGGAAATTGCCGATCTTTTCTGTTTCGACGCTGAAGACCAGGCGATTTCCATCGATTACTGCAATGCCACCGTCATGCGAGACCTTGATACCGCAGATAAGCAAAACAATGCCCTTCTCATGGCATGTGTATTGGCCGACTCAGGCCCGGTGTATCCGCGAGAGGAATCCGTCTTGGGGACTCCCTCTCGCTGGAGTGCTAGGACGCGCTGGGGTCGTTTCCGCGGGAGAAGCCACCGAACCGCAGGGCGTCGTAGAGCCGTTTTCCGGTGGACGGCGGGCTGAAGAAGAAGCGCGTCGACTCCGTCCGGCGCAGCAGTCCGTGCCCGACGAAGTCGCGGGCGGTGGCCTTCCAGTACTGCGGGCCGAGAATGCCGAGCAACGCCAGGTACTGAGCCGTGCCCAGCGGCCGGCCGAACCAGTGGTTGACCGAGACGGACGCGGTGTGCGCCCGGATGTCGTGCCACCAACCGCGCGGGATGTAGAGCAGGTCGCCGGGGCCCATCCGTACGGAGTGCAGCACCACCTGCCTCAGCCTCGGAAAGCGCCGCACATCCAGATCGGCCAAGTCCACCTGGCTGTTCACCAGGTTGTCCGGAAAGGGGTACGCGGCCCTGCTGTCCCGCCATGCCAGCAGCGTGACGCTCTTCTCCCCCCAAAGCTGGCAGAAGAAGTTGTCCTTGAGGTCCGAGTGCAGCATCGAACGCGTCCCCGCGGAGCCGATCCACACCCGGGTATCAGTGGGGTGCCCGTCGGACGGGAGGAGAGAAGCGAAGTCGCAGTCAGCCGGGTCGAAGATCTCGTGAGCCCGTTGATACGCCAGGTAACAGGGTGCGGAGGGACCAGCGGATTCCATCCGCCCGACGAACTCTCCGAACCTCAACTCCTGCTCGTAATGCTGCTGGTCCTGCGGGAAAAGGACACCACTGCCCGGGAGGTCCATCAAGGCGGTCACCCGCCGCTCACCGTGGCGTTCCACCAGGGTGGCCGGAGTCCAGGCATTACGGGCCGGCCAGGAGTCGAGGAGACCGGAACAGAGCAGCGGCCCGGAGCGCCGGGCGACGACACGACGCAGCACCCCGATGCCGGACGCAGGCACCCGCGGAACCCGGCGCACAGCCAACCCCCTGCCGAGAAGCCACGATGCCAACCCATCTGACAGATCCGGGCGTTTCTCCGGCACCCCGAGCTTTTCCCCCAACCGACCCACCCCGGATTGTCGATGTGTGCTCATGACAACTCACTGTCCGCGCTTGCCTACCCCCTGCACAGCCTCCGTAGCCAGGCACCCCACATGAGCACCCACTTCCGGCCAGCGCGGGCCGCCCCTCTGCGTCACCCGCCTCGCCAGGGATGGTCTTCATGGGCCTGGGACGGCGCCCCGGCCCTGGGCGAGGGCGAGCTGGCGGGCTCGTCCAGCCTTTGATCGCGCCCCTACGCCCACTCAAGGACGCCCCTCTTGAATGAGCATCACATCTCGTTACACTGAGAAAGTATGCGCTATATCTCGTTGGGCACTTCGGGATTGCAGGTCTCCGCAGTCGGCCTGGGATGCAATGAATTGGGCCGGTCCGTCGGACTGGACCAGGCGCGGGGGGTGGTGAACTCCGCACTGGATGCCGGGATCACACTGTTCGACACCGCGGACGTCTACGGAGACTCCGAGTCCGTGCTTGGTGAATGCTTTCAGGGCCAACGCGAACTCGTCGTCCTGGCCACGAAGTTCGGGCATCAGAAAATGGGTATGGGCTACGGTCCAGCGGCCGGCGCAAGAGGTGGACGTGCTTACATTCGCCGCGCCGTCGAGGCATCCCTTCGACGTCTCCGCACAGACTATATCGACCTCTATCAAATCCATACACCCGATCCGCATACCCCCATCGAAGAGACCCTCTCCGCACTGACCGAATTGGTCCGCGAAGGCAAGGTTCGCTACATCGGAAACTCCAATTTCGCAGGGTGGCAGATCGCCGAAGCCGCGTGCGCCGCCCGTTCCGGAGGATTCGAGCCTTTTGTATCTGCACAGAACCACTGGTCACTGTTCGAGCGCGGTATCGAGACCGAAGTCGTCCCGGCTGCACGCCATTTCGGCCTCGGCGTGCTGCCCTACTTCCCACTGGCGAACGGCTTACTGACGGGCAAGGTGCGGCGTGGCAAGCCGATCCCGGAAGGAACTCGCATCGCGGGCAGCGCGCATCGGGTGACGGAAGCGCGGCTTGACGCTGTTGAGGCGTTGACTGCCTGGGGTGTGCAGAACGGCCACAGCCTCCTGGAGATCGCCATCGGTGGCCTCGCCGCACTCCCGGGATGCAGCTCAGTGATCGCGGGGGCCACGAAGCCGGAACAGGTGAGGGCCAACGCAGCGGCGGGCGAGTGGGTTCCAGCCGCCGGAGAGCTGCAGGACATCTTGGCCCTGCTGTGAGAGCGTGTTCAGCTGGCACGGAGGTTATCCGTGCGCTCAGGCTCGGGCAGAGCCGCCCAAGCCGCCAGGCAACGCCTCTTCGTCACGCCGACGGCCCCACCATGTCCCGGCACTCGACGGCTCGCTCCGAAGGCGCAGTCACCCACCCTGACGCGAGCGCGCGCGAAGGCGCCAGGAACCGATCGGCCGGAAGTCGCCGCTTGGCGGTAAGGGGTCGGGGCATGCACTCCCGGAGACACCGATCGCCGGGCTGTGATCAGAGTTGGCGATGCCATGGGTGAGTCGAGAGCCTGGGAGTTCCGCCAGTGCGTTCACACGGGCAGGGCCTGGTCAGAGCCAGGGGGACGGGCGCCATCCAGCAACTGAAGGGCGTGAGCCCGCCTGCCGGGGGGCGGCGCGTGCATCTCGTGCTGCGAACGGTCGGCGAGCGCACTACGGACCTGGCTCTCGACCTGGCTGTCCAACACATCCGTCCACACCGGGTGCACGTCGTCGACGACGTCAGACCATTCTGGCGTGCCGTCGACCTGATGTTGGGCATCGACCACGAGGGCGCCTCGCACGTGGTGTTCCTCGACGCCGACTGCCTCATCCTTGAGAACCTCCGTCCGTTTCTCGACGCCAACGACCTTGCATTCGTGGAGAGTTATGTGCACGACCCCTTCCGGGGCCGAGTGCCGTGCGGTGTGCACATCATCCGAACCGACGTGGTGGAGCGGATGCGGCGGACCGAGCTCCGCAGGGACGACGTCGCGTGGGTGCTGCGCCCTGAGAGCACCCGTCTGAAGCTCGCACTGGATGGCATCCAGGACTCCGTGCAGTACCGGGGCGCGCATATCCTCCACGATCACTTCCAGTACTACGACCACGTCTTCGCCAAGATGGCCCTCCGAGAACTCCGGAGCCGTACGGAAGCCAGCAGGCCCGTCTTCGCCGCCGCCGTCGCACGGTGGGGTCAGGGGCCGGACTATGACGTTGCCCGCGTCGCCGTCGACCATGCCCGGGTGCACGTTGCCGAGGGCACCCCCGGCCCCGACGTACAGCGCTACATCGAGCGCCTTCCGGAGACGGCCCTCCGCGAGGTCGAAGCGATGAAGCTGCCGGACCGGCCGGCACTCACCCGCCGCGAAGTTCTCCGAACGGGGGAACGCGTTCGCGAAATGGCCGGCCGCAGAGCGGACCGGGCCAAGGTCTTCGGCCTGGGGCTGCCGCGCACCGGCACCCGCAGTCTGCGGGCTGCCCTGCACCTGCTCGGGTACGACGTTGCCCACTACCCCGTCGACCGTGCCTCGCTCAACGCCCTGGCCCGAGGAGACGGGCGCCTTCCGCTGCTGGAGTACTACGACGGCTTGGCCGACGTGGCAGCCGTCCCGTGCTTCCGGGAACTTGACGCGCTGCACCGCGGCGCAAAGTTCATCCTGACCGTCCGGGACAAGGCGAGTTGGCTCGCGTCCGTGGAGAAGGACTGGCCGGAAGACGTGGCGGCCGGCTCGCCCTGCGGTCAGGACGACGCCGCCCACAGCGCCGCCCAGGAGACGCGGCGCTTTGTCCGCGAGGCCGTCTACGGTTGCCGCGCGTTCGACGCCAGGCACCTCTCGCGCGTGTACGACAAACATGTCGCCACCGTCCGCGCACACTTCGACGACCGGCCCGGCGACCTCCTCGTCCTGGACGTCGCCGGAGGCGAGGGCTGGGAGCGGCTCGCCCCGTTCCTGGGCGCTTCCGCACCTGCCCGCCCGTTCCCCGCCGAGCGGGGGTGAACGGCCCCCGTCGTTGTCACCGGAGGATTCATGGATTCCGCTCCGCGGCGCGCAGTGCCAGGCTGCGCTCTGGTCACCGGCGTCGCCGGCTTCATCGGCTCTCACCTCTCCGATGCACTTCTCCGCCAGGGCACCAGGGTCATAGGGCTTGACCGGCAGCAACCCGACGGCGGAAGCGCCGCCGAGAACCTCCAGTCCAGCCTGGGCCATCCCGCGTTCGACTACGTCCGCGCGGACCTGCGGTACGACGAACTGGCCCCGGCCGTCGCGGGTGCGGACGTCGTGTTCCACCTCGCCGGACAACCCGGAGTGCGACCGTCCTGGGGTGATGCGTTCGCCGACTACCTCACCTGCAACGTGCTGGGCACCCAACGGCTGATGACGGAATGTGAGAGGCAGTGCGTACCCAGGCTGGTTCTGGCGTCGTCCTCCAGCGTCTACGGGCAGGTCGCCGAGGGTGATGACTGCCGCGAGGATGCACCAGCCCGGCCCGTCTCGCCCTACGGAGTGACCAAACTTGCCGCCGAACAACTGTGTCTGGCGTTCGCACAACGCCCGGCCGCCACCACCAGCGTGATTGCCTTGCGGTACTTCACGGTCTACGGGCCACGCCAGCGCGCCGACATGCTGATCGGCAGGGCGCTTCGTGCGGCACTGAGCGGAGTTCCGTTGCCTGTCTTCGGAGACGGGAGCGTCCGGCGTGACTTCACGTACGTCGACGACGTGGTCTCGGCGACACTGGCGGCCTCGACGGCCCCCGCCCGGGCCGAGGTCGTCAACGTGGGCGGAGGCCGCAGTGCGTCTGTCACCGAGCTCCTGGAGATCGTGGGACGGGCCGTCGGAACCGCGGTACCGACCAGCACATCGAGCGCCCAACCCGGCGACATGCGTGCGACGTTGGCCGACCCACGGAAGGCGGGCGAGTTGCTCGCCTGGAAGCCCCGCGTGGACCTGATCACCGGAGTGGCCCGTCAGCTGGAGTGGATGACCCGGCACGCGGCTACGTTCGTGCGTCGCGGCTAGGTGCCCTCCGGTGTGGGCGGCATCAAGCGATCGTACGGTCGGTCCTGAGCACAGACCGGCCCGCGGGGCCCAGCAGAGTCCCCCACGGCCGCAGATGAAGTTCGAGCAACGATCGAATCCAATCCGGAATCCATCCGCGCATCGATTTCCGGGCCAGATTCATGCAACTGGAAGTGCATCTCGTGGACTTCGAGGGAGTGGACCTTCCCGTCAATACCGGGAATCTCTACGTCTTCAGGATGGAAACGGCTATCCCCTCGGGCAGCCGGCACACCGAGAAAGCTAAGCCGCGCGCCGTCCAGTGGGGCCTGGGCGCGCTTGAAGCACGACAATCCTACGCTGGGCATGTCAGAGGAGAGGCGTCGTGATCGAGGAATATTCCAGGATTGAGGTTCGCTGCATCGCGGGAAAGATCGGGGCGAGCATCCGTGGGGTGGATCTGAAGGAACTGGGCGAGCACAAGGCCGACACCATCAGGGAGATACGCATCGCCCTGCTCCGCCATAAAGTGATCTTTTTTCGCGAACAGCATCTGAACCACGCCGACCATGTGGCGCTCGCGCGACTTTTCGGAGAGGTAACCCGTCTTCCAGGGCCGAAACATGGCACTCATCCGGAAGGGTTCCCGCAGATCCTTATCGTCGATCGGCAAGCGACCGATGACCGACGTGGCCTCAGGTTCGAGGAGCGACTGTATCGCAAGTCGGATCGGCATGACTCGGGCTGGCATGTGGACATTGCTTCATCCGTGAATCCACCAGCCTTTTCGTTCCTCAGATGTGAAGTGACCGCAGAGCATGGCGGCGATACCCAATGGACAAATCTCGCCGCCGCTTACGAGGGCCTCTCTCGGCCCCTACAGCAGTTGGCCGACAGCCTGCGGGCCGAGCACGCTCTGCACGCGGGAGTACAGCTACTGTTTTCTGACGACGAAGACTTGGCGGTGATCCGCAAGCGGGTCGAGGATACCCTGCTGTCCGTCCACCCAGTGGTGCGAGTTCACCCGGAGACCGGACAGAAGGCGCTCTTTTTACCTCCGGCGTCCGTATCCCACATCACCGGACTGCTTCCTTGGGAAAGCCGCGGCATTCTCGACATCCTCTTCTCCCACATCAGCCGTCCCGAATACACCGTGCGACACCGTTGGGAGCCCGGGGACGTCGCCGTCTGGGACAACCGCGCGGTAGCCCACCTCCAGCCCACTGACCTCCATCACACCGACCATCGGCGCAGAATGTACCGGGTACTGGTCCTGGGCGACCGGCCGGTCGGACCGGATGGCTTCCGATCCGAGTCCGTGCGAGGCGCACCGCTCCAGCCCTTCACCGGCCCGGGAGACGCGAGCGCAGGAACCATGCCGGCGTAACACTGACCAAGGAGAGATAAATCGCACCTCTTCTGATGGCGTGTCACATTAAGAGGACACACCATCAGCCTGAAGGCTGTCGACGGCTCTGGCCAGCAAACAGGCAGCTGACGCCAAGATCCGGACCATGTACGGACCAGCTCTCTCCCGGCAACGGTCACAACCACCGTTTCAGCAGATCAACACCACCATGAGCCGTGTACCACCAACAGACCAAGAACCTGCTGGTGTTTCCCCCTCGCCTTGCGTCCAGGACCTCAAGACGCTCTACCCCGCGAAGACCGGCACCCAGCCTGGGCGATGACCGGCGTCACGCCGATGCTCAGCGAGAACGACGACGACCAGATCTACAACCAGGCTGCCGACCAGCAGTTGTTCGCCTTCGCCAGGCAGCACCACCTCGGCATGCTGGCCTTCTGGAAGGGGAGCCGGGACGCCAACGCCTGCCCCGGCGCGCTGTTCGAGTGCACCAACATCCCGCTGGCGTCGTAGGGGTTCTCGAAGATCTTCTCGCAGTAACACCGGCCGATATCGGCTGACACCAGCCGATATCAACCGACATCAGCTGACATTGTTCAGCTCACCCGCGGTGGTCGCCCTCGGCAACCAGCTGTCAGCGCAGGGCGACCACCGTGCCCGTTCGTTCGGTGGCGATCCTGACGGCGAAGCCCGCCAGCGCGGTGCCCATCGCATAGCGGTGCAGGCGCTGCCAGAGCGGGTGCCGGGCGAAGAACCCGGCGACGGAGCCGGCCGTCACGATGAAGAACGCGTTGCCCGCAACGCCCACCGCGATCTGGGTCAGCCCCAACAGCAGCCCCTGTAGACCAACATGGCCGCGCGCCGGGTCGACGAACTGCGGCAGCAGCGAGATGTAGAGGATGGCCACCTTGGGATTGAGCAGGCAGGTGAGGAAGCCCATCAGGAAGAGCTTGCGGGACCCGTCCTGCGCCAACTCCTCGGTCGCGAGAGCAGATCGGCCGCCCGGCCGGACGGCCTTCCAGGCCAGCCAGAGCAGGTAGCCCGCTCCGGCCAGCTTGATCGCCAGGTAGATCTCCGGCACCAGCGCGAAGACGGTGGCGATACCGGCGGACACCGCGAAGAGGTAGACCAGGAAGCCGAGGAAGACCCCGGCCAGCGAGATCAGCCCCGCCCGGCGGCCCTGGGCGATCGAGCGGGAGACCAGGTAGATCATGTTCGGCCCCGGCGTCAGCACCATGCCGAGCTCCACCGCCGCGATCCCCGCTATTGCTCCCAGCCCGATCACAGCACAACCTCCGTACGCGCGTTCGCCTGGACGCAACCTAGTGTCCTGCGCCAGTAGTTGATCGTTAGTTGTTGTGTGACTTCTTCTTCTGCTGGTGCGTCAGTTCCTCGTCGGGGTCCGAAGCTGGAGCCGTTGCTGCTCTGTGATGAGGAGCGGGCGGTGTTGGAGCGGTGGATGCGCCGGGCGACGTCGGCTCAGGCGTTGGCTTTGCGGGCACGGATTGTGCTGGCGTGTGCGGGGCCGGAGGTGCCACCGATCGTCGCAGTCGCTC
>NZ_JBHVQS010000069.1:0-39796 GCF_042886435.1 Streptomyces sp. NPDC058000 | reverse complement strand
AAAGCGCAGCAGTCCTGCACACCGACCCCTCCGCCCCGACACCGCACCCAACAGCCCCGCGCAGCGGACAACACCCCACGCCGCCAGGCGAAACGACGCCGCACCCGGCAACGTACGAAACCCGGCCCCGCGCAGCGGACCGGCAGCGGACAACAGCCCGCCGCCAGGCGAACGGCACCGCCCCCGGCAACGTACGAGCAAACCCCGCGCCGTTAGGCGCAACAACAAGAACCCCCACGGCGGGACAGCCGACAACGTGGGAAGCCCACCCAAGCGCCGCGGACCGGCTAATCCCTGGCAAGCCGGCGGCGCCCCCGCAGGCCCACCCGCTCGTCGGTCGCCACGGCCGACGCGCCGGCGGCCACCGTCTCGTAGACGGCGAGGATGTCCGCCCCGACGGTGGTCCAGTCGAAGCGGCGGACGTGCTTGCTGCCGCGTTCGCTGAGCTCGACGAGTCGTTCGGGGGCGTTCAGCAGCCGTACCGCCGCAGCGGCGAGCGCCTCGGCGTCCTCGTTGGCGAAGAGTTCACCGGCCTCGCCCTGGTCCAGAACCTGGGCGAACGCGTCGAGGTCGCTGGCCAGTACGGGCGCCGCGGCGGACATCGCCTCCACGAGGATGATGCCGAAGGACTCGCCGCCCGTATTGGGCGCGACGTAGACGTCCACGCTGCGCAGCAGTCGCGCCTTGTCCTCGTCGGAGACCATGCCGAGGAACTCGACCCGGGAGCGCAGCTCGGCGGGCAGGCCGGCGACCGCTTCTTCCTGGTCGCCGCGGCCGGCGACCAGGAGCCGGGCGTCGGGGACCGCGGCGAGGATCGCGGGCAGCGCCTTCATCAGGACCGGCAGGCCCTTGCGGGGCTCGTCGATCCGGCCGATGAAGCCGATGGTGCGGCCCTGCCACTCGGGCCGCGGCTCGGCCCGGGCGAAGAAGTCGACGTCCACGCCGTTGGGGATGACCACGGCATCGCCGCCGAGGTGCTCGACCAGGGTGCGGCGGGCGTACTCGCTGACCGCGATCCGGGCGCTGATCTTCTCCAGGGCGGGCTGGAGGATCGGATACGCGGCGATCATGGCGCGGGAGCGCGGGTTGGAGGTGTGGAAGGTCGCCACGATCGGGCCCTGCGCCGCCCAGCAGGCGAGCAGGCCCAGGGACGGCGAGGCGGGCTCGTGGATGTGGATGACGTCGAAGGCGCCGTTCTGCAGCCAGCGGCGGACCCGTGCCGCGGAGAGGAAGCCGAAGTTGAGGCGGGCGACCGAGCCGTTGTACGGCACGGGGACGGCGCGGCCGGCCGGGACGACGTAGGGGGGCAGCGGGGTCTCGTCGTCGGCGGGGGCCAGTACGGAGACCTCGTGGCCGAGGCGGATCAGGTGCTCGGCCAGGTCGCGGATGTGGAACTGCACGCCGCCTGGGACGTCCCAGGAGTACGGGCAGACGATGCCGATCTTCACGCGGGCTCCGTTCCGGGGGCCTCGACGCGCGGTGTCAGGTCGGCGAGCCACAGGCGCTGGAGCATGTGCCAGTCCTCGGGGTGGTCGGCGATGCCGGAGGCGAAGGTGTCGGCGAGCGCCTGGGTCATGTGGGCCGCCTTCTCGGTGTGGGTGCCGTGCTCGGGCACCTCGATCTCCGGGTGGACCCGGCCGCGCATGATGGGGGTGTCGTCGTACCAGAGGGTGACCGGCAGCAGCATCGCGCCGGTCTGGACGGCGAGCATCGCGGGCCCGGCCGGCATCTTCGTTTCCTCGCCGAAGAACTTCACCGGTATCCCGGAGCTGGACAGGTCGCGGTCGGCGACCAGGCAGACCAGGCCGCCGGCGCGCAGCCGCCGGGCCAGCGTGCCGAACGCGGCGCCGCCGGTGTGCGGCAGCACCTCCATGCCCAGGCCCTCGCGGTAGGCGACGAACCGGTCGTAGAGGGACTCCGGCTTGAGGCGCTCGGCGACGGTGGTGAACGGGACACCGAGCTTGGTGGTGACCCAGACGCCGGCCAGGTCGTAGTTGCCCATGTGGGGCAGCGCCAGGATCACCCCGCGGTCGCTCTTGAGGCCGTCCTCCAGGTGGTGCACGTCCTCGGGGGTGAAACCGGCCTTTATCCGCTCCGTGCTCCACGCCGGTAGCCGGAAGGACTCCATCCAGTACCGCATGTACGAGCGCATCCCGGCCCGGGAGAGGGCGGCCAGCCGCTGCGGGGAGGCGTCCGGGACGACCCGGGCGAGGTTGGACTCCAGGCGCAGGACGCCCTTGCCGCGGCGCCGCCAGGCGAGGTCCGCGAGCTGCTGCCCGAGCCGCACCGCGACCCCTTCGGGGAGCCGTTTGACGGTGCTCCAGCCCAGGCCGTACAGCCCGTCCGCCAGCTTTTCCGTGTCGATCAGCGTCCGACTTCCCATCAGCCGTTCCCCCCTTGAGCAATGGCGTCGGCCTCGGCCGACTCCCGGCGTACCGTCACCACGCGCTGGCCGAGGGTGACGGCGCTGCCGATGGCGACCACCCACAGGGCGATCGGCAGCAGGACCTCGACGCCCGGCACGCCGAACTTGTGCAACCCGGACAGGCCGCAGGCGACCAGCGAGATGACCAGCCGCTCGGCCCGCTCCACCAGGCCGTTCACGTCCACCGGCAGTCCGATGGCCTCACCGCGCGCCTTGGTGTACGAGACGACCTGGCCGCTGGCGAGGCAGAAGATGGCGATCGCGCAGAGCGCCAGGCTGTCGCCGCGCCCCGCGTACCAGAGGGCCAGCCCGCCGAAGATCGCCGAGTCCGCGACCCGGTCGAGGGTGGAGTCCAGGAAGGCGCCCCACCGGCTGGAGCGCCCCAGCTGGCGCGCCATGTTGCCGTCGACCAGATCGGAGAAGACGAACAGCGTGATCACGACCGTGCCCCAGAAGAACTCACCCTGGGGATAGAAGATCAGGGCACCGGCCACCACACCGCCGGTCCCGACGAGGGTGACCGCGTCCGGGCTGACCCCCAGACGGATGAGCAGGGCGGCGAACGGTGTGAGAACACGCGTGAAGAACGCACGCGCGTACTTGTTCAGCATGACCTTCCCGGAAGTCGATACGAGCCGCGCGGTCAAGGGGCCACCGGCTGGCCCATCGTAGCCACGCGGTCGTGGGGCACCGCGAACGCATCGCGGCGCGGGGCGCATCCCACGGCTCGGGCCGGCCGCCGCGCGCCCGCCCACGCGCCCGCGGGCTCCGCCGGGCGGCCGGGCGATGCCTTGCGAGCAGCGGGCCCGTGTGCCACGTATGGACGCATCCTGAACCCGGTGGAAAGCTCGAATCACCGCAAAGTGTCGACCTGGAGGCGAGACACATGAGCGAGAAGTCGAGTACACACCCAGGAGCCGCCGGAAGGGCACCAGCGGCCGACCGGCCCGCTGCCCTGCGCAATGTGGTGCTGGTCGGCCACAGCGGCTCCGGAAAGACCACCCTGGTCGAGGCACTCGCGCTGGCGTCCGGCGCGGTCAATCGGGCGGGCCGCGTCGAGGACGGTGGCAGCCTGTCCGACTACGACGAGATCGAGCACCGGCAGCAACGCTCCGTACAGCTCTCCCTGGTCCCCGTCGACTGGGGCGGAATCAAGATCAATCTGTTGGACACCCCCGGATACGCCGACTTCGTCGGGGAGCTCAGGGCCGGTCTGCGCGCAGCGGACGCGGCCCTCTTCGTTGTCTCGGCGGCCGACGGCGTGGCCGGCCCGACCCGGATGGTCTGGGACGAGTGCGCGGCCGTCGGGATGCCGCGCGCCCTGGTCGTCACCCACCTGGAGGCCGCCCGAGCCGACTTCGACGAGATGACCCGGCGCTGCGCCGTCACCCTCGGCGGCGAGGACCCGGACGCCGTCCTCCCCCTGTACCTCCCCTTGTACGGGACCCCCGGCGCCGACGGCCACGCCCCCGTCGAGGGCCTGATCGGCCTGCTCTCCCAGCGCGTCTTCGACTACTCCTCGGGGACCCGCAGCGAGCGCGCGCCCACCGAGGACGAGCTGCCGCTGATCGAGGCGGCCCGCAACCGCCTCATCGAGGGGATCATCGCCGAGAGCGAGGACGAGACCCTCATGGACCGCTACCTCGCCGGCGAGGAGATCGACGTCAAGACGCTCATCGGCGACCTGGAGACCGCGGTCGCCCGGGGCGCCTTCCATCCCGTCCTGGCCGCGGCCCCGGCCAGCGACGGTGCCAAGCAGGGGCTGGGCACCGTCGAACTGCTGGAACTGATCACCGGCGGCTTCCCCACCCCCGCGGAGCGCGAGGCCCCCGCCGTGACCAGCCCCGACGGCTCCCCGCGGCCGAGCCTGGGCTGCGACCCGGAGGGCCCGCTCGCCGCCGAGGTGGTCAAGACCTCCTCCGACCCGTACGTAGGCCGGCTCTCCCTCGTGCGGGTCTTCTCCGGCACCCTGCGCCCCGACGAGACGGTGCACGTCTCCGGCCACGGCCTCACGGACCGGGGCCACGAGGACCACGACGTCGACGAGCGGGTCGGCGCGCTGTCCGCACCGTTCGGCAAACAGCAGCGCCCGCTCCCCCAGGCCATCGCCGGCGACCTGGCCTGCGTGGCCAAGCTGACCCGCGCCGAGACCGGCGACACCCTCTCCGGCAAGGACGGCCCGCTGCTGATGGAACCGTGGGCGATGCCGGACCCGCTGCTGCCGGTCGCCATCCGGGCGCACAGCAAGGCCGACGAGGACAAGCTGTCCCAGGGCCTGGCCCGGCTGGTCGCCGAGGACCCCACGATGCGCCTGGAGCACAACCAGGACACCCGCCAGGTCGTCCTGTGGTGCATGGGCGAGGCACACGCCGACGTGGCCCTGGAGCGGCTGCGCTCCCGCTACGGCGTCCAGGTCGACACCGTCGACCACAGGGTCGCGCTGCGGGAGACGTTCGGCGGCCCCGCCGCGGGCCGCGGCCGGCATGTCAAACAGTCCGGCGGCCACGGCCAGTTCGCGATCTGCGAGATCCAGGTCGAACCGCTGCCGGGCGGCTCCGGCATCGAGTTCGTCGACAAGGTCGTCGGCGGTGCGGTCCCCCGGCAGTTCATCCCGTCCGTCGAGAAGGGCGTCCGCGCCCAGGCCGCCCGCGGGATCGCCGCCGGACATCCGCTCGTCGACATCCGGGTCACGCTGCTCGACGGCAAGTCCCACTCGGTCGACTCCTCGGACGCGGCGTTCCAGACGGCGGGCGGGCTGGCCCTGCGGGAGGCCGCCGCGCAGATCACGGTCGACCTCCTGGAACCGGTCGCCGACGTGAGCGTCCTGGTGCCGGACGAATACGTCGGCCAGGTGCTCAGCGACCTCTCCGGCCGCCGCGGCCGGGTCGTGGGCACCGAGCAGTCCGGCGCCGGCCGCACCCTGATCCGCAGCGAGGTGCCGGAGATCGAGATCGGGCGCTACGCCGTCGACCTGCGCTCGCTCTCCCACGGCACCGGCCGCTTCAGTCGCGGGTACCTGCGGCACGAGCCGATGCCCGGGCAGCTCGCCGCCAAAATGCGGGAACAGGCCGAGAACGGCGCATAGTTAACGGCCGGTCAGCCGCCGTCCCATATGGCCCTGTTGGGCCGGGCCGGCGGCTGTACGCTGGGGCTTCGGCCGCTGAGCCGCGCGTTCCGGGCCAACCTGCCGGCACGCCGGCCCAGCAGGTGTGCGTGGAAGCGTAGTCGGGTAGAGCGCATCAGCGGATACGCGCGTGATGGGGGCGGTAGTGGCAGACGGCTTTGACTTCAGTCCGGGGGCGCAGGTCCCCATCTCGGGCGGCGCCGGGCAGACGGCGGCGACCCAGGCCCTGGCCTCGGCTGCCTACCGGGACAGCCCGCTGGCCGACATCTCCAAGGCCGACTCCGACTCCGGCACCTCCGAGATCAAGAAGCCCAAGCTGTCGCTGTTCGCGCCCAACCTCGGTGAGGCGTTCGCCCGCGCCGTCCAGGTGCGCATGCTCGGCGGCGGCCGCAAACCACTGATCCAGTCCTTCGGCACGGAGCCGCAGACCGTCGTCGAGCACTGTCTGTCGGCCACCCGCATCCGCAAGCAGCGCGACTCCCAGCTGACGATCCTGATGGTGGTGTGCGGGCTGCTCTTCCTGCCCGGGGTGCTGCTCTGGCTGGGCGCCTTCCAGCTCCGCAAGATGTTCTCCAAGGACGGCGAGGGCAAAGGCATCTCCCTGCTGGGCGGTGCGCTGCTGGTCCTGCTCGCCGGCGTCGGCCTGTTCTTCATGGTCAAGCTGCCGCTCAGCGGCTTCTGGCCGCTGTACGCCCGGGGCATGATCGTCGCCCCGGTGGTGGGCTGGTGGCTGGCCAAGCAGATCTGCGAGCGGACCGCGGTGACCCTGCGGGAGGCGTGGAAGGGACTCCTGGAGGGCGGCGGCGTCGCCGCGAAGATCCCCGAGGCGGTGCCGCAGGACCCCAACCACACCTCCGCCGAGACCCTCCGCCACAACCTCGCCAAGGTCTCCGCCGAGCAGCGCAGCAACGTCGTCTTCTACGCCGGCCCCAAGGGCATACTCGGCATGGGCACCCGATGGGGCAGCTGGCAGCTCGCCGAGGAGCTCCGGCCGGCCCAAGAGGGCACCGACATCCACCCCTTCCGCAGCTGGGACGTCATCCGCGCGATCCACGACCGGCTGCGCCTGCTGGAGCGCAGCCCGTTGCACACCGGCGGGTTCCAGCAGCCGCCGTCGGTCCGCCACTGGATCGTCTCCCCCGTGGGCGAGAAGGCCAAGGCCGTCGCCCGCCCCGAGGGCACCCACGTCGACGGGTACGAGGTCCGCGACCACGAGATAGCGCGGATCTGCAACGAGCAGCAGTTCGGCAGCGGCAACCGGCACTACCTCGGCGTCCAGTTCGTCCTGTGGGACGGCCAGTTGGTGATCACGCTGATGATCACCGTCACCGTGCTCCACGAGACGCTGCGCATCGAGGTCAGCGGGCACGCCCTCGGCCCGGTCAACTCCCTGTTCACCGGCAAGCCGGAGCCCAAGACCAAGGAGGTCGCCAAGGTCGTCCGGTTCTGGGAGACCAAGACCCACACGCTGCCGCTGATCGAGCCGTCGGAGGTGGTCCGGCTGGCCGCCCGCGCCCCGCTGACGTGGTTCCCGCCGGTGCTGGACTTCCTCGGCGGCAAACTCGCCCTTCCCGAACCGTTCGGCCTGCGTCACGTCTGGGCCGACAAGCCCTGGCGCCACCGCTTCATGGCCGACGACGCGCTGCGCACCGCGACCCCGGTCCTGCGGGCCGTGCACGCCGCCGCGATGAGCGTCCTCAAGGAGAACGGCGTCAACGTCGAGCGCTTCGACAACCGTTCCCTGGTGCTCAGCGGCATGGTCCAGAGCGCCGAGCCGCACAAGGTCGACGAGTACAACGCGTAGGCACCACCCGCGCACCGCACGGACGGGCGCGCGCACGGCTTCCCGCCGGGCGCGCGCCCGTTCCGCATTCCGGCCGAGGACCGGGCCTACGACAGGCCCTAGCGGAAGATCCCCGTGTGCCCCAGCGAGTACCGCCCCGGCTGCGGATAGACCGCCAGCCCGTGCGGCCCCTCGCCGACCCGGATCTTCGCCAGGGTCTTCCCCGTGTGGGTGTCGAGCGCGTAGACCTCGGAGTTGTACCGCCCGGACAGCCACAGCACGTTGCCGTCCGCCGAGACCCCGCCCATGTCCGGGCTGCCCCCGCCGCGGATGTGCCACTTGTCGACCAGTTCCCCGGTCTTGAAGTCCAGCAGCGAGATGGACCCCTCGCCCCGGTTGGAGATGTACATGTAGCGGGAGTCGCGGCTGACGTAGAGCCCGTGCGTCCCCTTGCCGGTCGGCAGCAGCTTCGGTCGGCCGAAGGTGTCGCCGTTCAGGATCCAGACGCCGTCGGCCATCATGTCGGCGATGTACCAGGTCTTGCCGTCCGGCGAGATCTTCACGTCCTGCGGCATCGCCCCGTCGAACGGCAGCTTCTGCTGCGCGATCACCTCCATCTTCGCGGTGTCGACCTTGAGCAGCTCACCGGAGAACTCGCAGGAGACGACGAAGTACTTCCCGTCCGGCGAGAAGTCGGCGTGGTTGACGCCCGCGCAGCTGACCGGGAGGGTCTTGCGGATCTCCATCGTGTGCGGGTCCCGGAACACCAGCTGCCGGTCCATCGACGCCATCACCACCGCGTACTTCCCGTCCGGCGTGAAGTACAGGTTGTACGGGTCGTGGACCTTGACCGGCTTGCCGGACTTGCCGGTGGCCGGGTCGATCGGGGTGAGGTCGTGCCCCCGGTTGTTGTTGACCCACAGCGTCTTCATGTCCCAGGACGGCACCACGTGCTGCGGTTGCACGCCCACCGGGATCGTCTCGATCACCTTGTACGTCTTGGGGTCGATGACGCTCACCGTGTCGGAGCCGGTGTTGGGCACGTACACCCGCGACGGGAAGTGCTTGACCTGCGGCGCCAGCTGGTTGGGCCGGTCCGCGGCGTACAGGTCGTGCGCGTCCAGCACCGGCGGCATCCCCGGCAGGCCCTGCATGACGGGCTTGTGGGGCGAGGCCCCGGCGGACTGCGGGGCGGGGGCGGACTGCTCCCCTCCGCCGGCGCAGCCCGCCGCCACCAGGGCGCAGGCCACGACGAGCAGCGCGGCCCGGCGGGTGGGACGGGCGGGGCGGGAGCCGGTCGGGCGGGGGTGGGTACGGTTCCGGTCAGCCATCAGGTCACTAGCTCCGTTGTCGTCACCGCGCGCAGACCGCGCCGGCGGAGGCCGTCGAGGATCGGGGGCAGCGCGGCCACCGTGCCGGCGTGCCCGAGGTGGAGACTGACGACCGAGCCCGGCCGGACGCCGTCCAGGACCGTGCGCTGGACCGCCGGGGCGCCGGGATCGTTCGCGTCGAGGGAGTCCACGTCGTACGACAGGACGTGCGGATAGCCCGCCTGACGGGCCAGCCGGATCACCTGCCCGGTGGCCCATCGGGTCTGCGAGGGGCGGAACCAGCTGCCGATGCTGCCGGTGAGCTTCCGCAACCGGTCGGCGCACTGGCTGATCTCGGCGTACGCGGCATCGGCGGGCAACGCGCAGATGTTGCGGTGGTGCATGGTGTGGTTGCCCAGCTCATGACCGCCGTCCAGGATCCGGCGGGCCATCGCGGGCTGCTCGTCGAGCCAGTCGCCGACGGCGAGCACGGTGACCCGGGCGCCGGCCCGCTCGGCCTCGCCCAGCAGTGCCTCGGCCAGCTTGGGGTCGCCCCTGCCGTGGAAGGTCAACGCCACCGCGTGGCCGTCCCGCGGCCCGTGCTCGATCTGCGCGGGTAGGCCGGGCGCGCGGGTCGGCGGCTGGGCGGCGGGGTGCCGGGCGGGGGCGGACCGGCCCGTCCCTTGGGGGCTCGGTCCGCCGGCGGCCGGTACGGAGGAGGAGGCGTCCGCCGATCGCTTCGGGTCGCAGCCCGCCGCGAGCGCGCCGGCGGCCGCGGCCGAGGCGGCCGCGCGCAGCACGGAGCGACGATCTAGGGAAGTCACCACCCCATTAGAGGGGCAAAAATTCCCAATCGCGGTGATATGTACGATTCATCCGGGCGCGTGTCGCCCCGTCCACCCGACGCGCAGCGCGCCTACGCCGGCCAGGCAGCGGCCAGCATCGCCCGGGTGTCGGCGAGGAGTTGGGGCAGCACCTTGGTGTGCCCGACCACCGGCATGAAGTTGGTGTCGCCGCCCCAGCGGGGGACGACGTGCTGGTGGAGGTGGGCGGCGATGCCGGCACCGGCGACCGAGCCCTGGTTCATCCCGATGTTGAACCCGTGCGCCCCGGAGGCGGTGCGCAGCGCCACCATCGCCCGCTTGGTGAAGCCCGCCAGCTCCGCGGTCTCCGCCTCGTCGAGGTCGGTGTAGTCGGCGACGTGGCGGAACGGGACGACCATGAGGTGCCCGCCGTTGTACGGGTAGAGGT
Organism: Streptomyces sp. NPDC058000; assembly: GCF_042886435.1. Lineage (NCBI taxonomy): Bacteria > Bacillati > Actinomycetota > Actinomycetes > Kitasatosporales > Streptomycetaceae > Streptomyces > Streptomyces sp. NPDC058000. The sequence continues at coordinate 29,903 of NZ_JBHVQS010000069.1, read as the reverse complement.
TCAGCACCGCGTACACCCGCTCACCGCGGGCGACCACCAGACCGTCCTCGTCCGACTTCGAGGGAATGGTGCAGAACGGACAGCCGTCCTCGGCCCCCGGGCCGCTCGGCTTGTTCTCCCCCTGGATGTACGCCATCCGGTGGGGCGTCCACAGGCGCTGGAAGGCGTCCTGCGTCCCGACTCCGATCTGCTGTTCCGGCTCACTCGTCATGTTGCGAAGCATATTCTCCCGGGCCGGCGGGGGAAGCGGCGAGGGGCGATCCCGGTGGGACCGCCCCTCGGACATCCGCCGTCTCAGACCTGGACGCGGCGCTCCACCACGTCCAGGAGCTTGGCCAGCGCCTGGTCACGCGGGATGCCGTTCTCCTGCGAACCGTCGCGGTAGCGGAACGACACCGCCCCGGCGGCCATGTCCTCGTCACCGGAGAGGATCATGAACGGCACCTTGGCCTTCTGCGCGTTCCGGATCTTCTTCTGCATCCGGTCCGAGGAGGCGTCCACCTCGACCCGCAGCCCCTTGGCCTTCGCCTCCGCGGCGAACTCCTCCAGGTACGAGACGTGGGCGTCACCAATCGGGATGCAGGTGGCCTGCACCGGGGCCAGCCACGCCGGGAAGGCACCCGCGTAGTGCTCCAGCAGCACCGCGAAGAACCGCTCGATGGAACCGAACAGCGCGCGGTGGATCATGACCGGCCGCTGCTTGGTGCCATCCGCCGCGGTGTACTCCAGCTCGAACCGCTTGGGCTGCTGGAAGTCGACCTGGATCGTCGACATCTGCCAGGTCCGGCCGATGGCGTCCTTGGCCTGCACCGAGATCTTCGGGCCGTAGTACGCGGCACCGCCCGGGTCCATGACGAGCTCCAGGCCCTGCTTCTCGGCGGCCTGGCGCAGCGTCTCGGTGGCCTCCGCCCACTCCTCCGGCTCTCCGATGAACTTCTCGGAGTCGTCGCGGGTCGACAGCTCCAGGTAGAAGTCGCTCAGGCCGTAGTCGCGCAGCAGGTCGAGCACGAAGGTCAGGAGCGAGTCCAGCTCCTGCGCCATCTGCTCCTTGGCGCAGTAGATGTGCGAGTCGTCCTGGGTGAAGCCGCGGGCACGGGTCAGGCCGTGCACCACACCGGACTTCTCGTAACGGTAGACCGTGCCGAACTCGAAGAGCCGCATGGGCAGTTCGCGGTACGAGCGGCCGCGCGCCTGGAAGATCAGGTTGTGCATCGGGCAGTTCATCGCCTTGAGGCGGTAGTCCTGGCCCTCGAACTGCACCGGCGGGAACATGGCGTCCGCGTAGCTCGGCAGGTGACCGGAGATCTCGAAGAGCTTCTGCTTCGAGATGTGCGGGGTGTTGACGAACTCGTACCCGGCCTGCTCGTGGCGCCGGCGGGCGTAGTCCTCCATCACCTTGCGGACCACGCCGCCCTTGGGGTGGAAGACGGCCAGACCCGAACCCAGCACCTCCGGGATGGAGAACAGGTCCAGCTCGGCACCGAGCTTGCGGTGGTCGCGCTTCTCGGCCTCGGCGAGGAAGTCCAGGTAGCCCTTGAGCTCGTCCTTGGTCGGCCAGGCGGTGCCGTAGATGCGCTGGAGCTGCGGGTTCTTCTCGCTGCCGCGCCAGTAGGCGGCGGCCGACCGCATCAGCTTGAAGACCGGGATGGCCCGGGTGCTGGGCAGGTGCGGACCGCGGCACAGGTCCTTCCAGCACAGCTCGCCGGTCTTGGCGTCGAGGTTGTCGTAGATGCTCAGCTCACCGGCGCCGACCTCGGCGGAGGCACCCTCGGCGGCGTCCGCGGCGGAGCCCTTGAGGCCGATCAGCTCCAGCTTGTACGGCTCGTCCGCCAGCTCCGCGCGGGCCTCGTCGTCGGACACCACGCGGCGGGAGAACTTCTGGCCGCGCTTCTGGATCTCCTGCATCTTCTTCTCGATGCGCTTGAGATCGTCCGGGTGGAAGGGCTTCTCGACATCGAAGTCGTAGTAGAAGCCGTCCTTGATCGGCGGGCCGATGCCGAGCTTGGCCTCCGGGAAGAGCTCCTGCACGGCCTGGGCCATCACGTGCGCGGCGGAGTGCCGCAGGATGTTCAGGCCGTCCTCGGAGGTGATCTCGACGGGCTCGACCTCGTCTCCGTCGGCCAGCTCGTACGCGAGGTCCTTCAGCTCGCCGCCCACCCGTGCGGCCACGATGCTGCGCTCGCCCTGGAAGAGGTCGGCGGCCGTAGTGCCCGTGGTCACCACGCGTTCTTCCCGCTCGGAATCGCGTGGGACGGTCACACGGACGTCTGACACCGGTCTCTCCTGACTCATGTCTCTCTCACGTCAGCGTTTGCTGCGCCCCCGAATCGTACCGAGCCGCAGGACCGCACCGCGAAACGGTGCCGGCCGCCCGCTCAGGCGTCCGCCGGCGACCCGTCGCACGCCGCGTCACCCTCGTCGAATCCGCCGCCCCCGGACTCCTCCCGGAGCGCCTTCAACAGCCGGTCCCGGTCGGCCGGATCGACCTGTACGGGAGTGACGTCCCGGCCGCCGGTGATCCGCCGGAAGCCGCCCCTGCTCTCCAGCCGGCCGCTGACCCGGATCGGCAACCCGGCCAGGTGCGCATGCCCGGCGATCCGGTAGTCCTCCGCAGCCAGGGCCGCCCGTACCTGTCCCACGTCCGCCCCGGTGATCACCCGCAGCCGCACCGATCCCGGGCCGTCCGGCCGCTCCCGGCGCAGCCGTACGACGGTGCCGGTCACCCGCACCGGCAGCGACGGCTCGGCGCGGACGTAGCGCTGCGCGGCCTGCTGGAGCGCGGGCAGGTCACCGGGCGAGAACTCGACCGGTTCGGGGCGGGCCGCGAAGCCGGCCGGGGCGCCGGCCGCGGGCGACCAGGCGATGGCGATCCGCACCCCCTCCGCGTCCCGCACCAGCGCGATCAGCGCCTGCACCAGCTCGTGACAGACGCCCAACCCGACCGCCGCGTCGAACGCCTCCATGCCGCCGGTGGCCCGCTGGTAGTCGGTGGCGTCCCGGGCCGCGTGCAGTGCCCGCTGGAGCCCGGCGACCACTCCCCGCCCGGCCCGTACGGGGACGAACGCGGCCAGGTGCGGACCGACCGGGACCGGGCCGACCAGCACCTGGCCCAGGAACCCCTCGGCCCGCCGCTGGTGCCGGGCCCCGTAATAGCCGGCCCGGGCGTAGCTGCCCAGCGCGCCGGCGGTCAACAGGGCGCGGGCCGCCGCGCGCAACTGCTCCTGCGCCACCCAGTACGCGGTGCCGGGGCCGCCGTCGGGGACCTCGCGCTCCCAGCGGACCTCGTCACTGGGCACCGCGAGGCCGACCAGCACCTCACGGGCCGAGGGCGCGGCACTCCGTTCCAGCGCGGCCAGCGCCTCGGCCAGCAGCTCGGAGCTGTCCGGGAATCGACGGTCGTGGGGCACCAACAGGCTGGTGCCGCCCGCCCCGTCCGGCGGGGTCCAGCGGGCGTAGCGGCCGGCCGCGCCGCTCCGCCGCCGCCAACCGTGCCGGGCCAGCAGGGCACCGAGCACCCCAGGATCGAGCCGCGCGGGGTCCGGTGGCCACGCGCCGTAGTCATCGGTCGGCCGGTCCATCAGGGTCTCCCTCCCGCCCCGACCCGCGTCATGATCTCGCGGAGCGCGCGGTCGTCGAAGATCCGCGTGGTCGGGATCCGCACAGTGGTCCTGCGCCGGCCGGTCACCGGCTGGCCGGCGAGGTTGATCCAGTAGCAGCAGTGCCGCAGTTCGAGGTGGTCGTGTCCGGCCCGCAGCCAGTCGTCCGGCTCCCGCGGGACGAGCATCACGACGAGGATCTTGTGCACCGCCACCGGTGTGCGGGCCAGCTTCACCAGGTGGTCGTTGTCGAGCGTGAAGGCGAAGGTGGGCCCCGGCGGGCGCGGGGCCGTCTGGTAGGTGCACTTGAGCTGCACCTTGATGGTCACCTCGTCGTCGACGGTGTGGCCGGGCGCGGCATGGCTGACGTGCCAGTCGATGCCGTTGTCCGGGAAGGGCTGCGCCAGCGAGCACCCGGCAGCGGCGGCGACCGCGTGCAGGTAGCCCACCTGGAGGGTTTCCATGCAGGCCGTGGTGGCGAGGCCACCGCGCTGCGGTGTGAGGGAGGGCCGGGGGTACCGCCCGCTTGCGGGGGACAGCCCGCCCGGTTCGGGCTGCGCGAGGGTCATCGCGGGTGCCTTCCGGGCCGTGCCGAATCGATGCGTCGGGGTGGCGGAGCGGGGTCCGGCGCACGGGAGCCGCCGGACCGCGCGGTGTGCGCCGGCCCGTCCCTGTGGTTGTCTCCGCGTCAAGCGGGCCGCAAACAAGGGCGGTTCGAGCCGACCGTGACTCGGGTATCACCAGCTCGGGTGACGTGCACCGTCATCCCCCGTACGACCGCGAGGAGTTGCATGATGCCGCGCTGGTATGACGGTCCACTTGCCGCCTTCGACACCGAGACGACGGGCATCGACGTCGAGCGTGATCGCATCGTCTCCGCCGCCCTGGTAGTCCAGGAAACCCCGCGCGCCGCCCCGCGCGTCACCCGCTGGCTGATCAACCCGGGCGTGGAGATACCGGAGGCCGCGACAGCGGTGCACGGTCTGACCGCCGATCACCTCGCACTGCACGGCCGTTGGCCGGCGCCGGTGCTGGAGGAGGTGGCCCGCGCACTGGCCGCCCAGGCGGTGGCCGGCCGACCTCTGGTGGTGATGAACGCCCCGTTCGATCTCACGCTCCTGGAACGGGAGTTGAAACGCCACCGCGCCAGCTCGCTCGGCGCCTATCTGGGGGCGCATCCGCTGCACGTCCTCGACCCGCGCGTCCTGGACAAGCACCTGGACCGCTACCGCAAGGGCCGCCGCACCCTCACCGACCTGTGCGTGCACTACGAGGTCGAGTTGACCGACGCCCACGAGGCGGCCGCGGACGCCCTGGCCGCACTGCGAGTGGTCCGGGAGGTGGGCCTGCGCTTCGCCGACCGGCTGGAGGGGCTGCAACCGGCCGAGCTGCACACCCGACAGGCGGTCTGGTACGCGGCACAGGCGCGCGGCCTCCAGGCGTGGTTCGCCCGCAGCGGTTCCCCGGAAGCGGTCGACCCGCATTGGCCGTTGCGGCCGGAACTCCCCGCCGCGGCCTGATTCCCGGTCAGAATTCCGGCGGGAATTCCCCGCAAGACCACCGACATCGAAACGGGATCACCGTTCCGCGGATCACGGCCGCACCCGACCAATAAAAAGAACCGGGCCGCCTCTTGGCGACCCGGTCCATGATCCCGGTGGGCGATACTGGGTTCGAACCAGTGACCTCTTCGGTGTGAACGAAGCGCTCTCCCACTGAGCTAATCGCCCGGGTTCCGGCGAGGTTTCCCTCGCGAACGACCTGAACGATACAGGCCGCCGCGCCCTTCCATCAAATTCCTCTTCCGGCACCCCTCACCCGCGGGCCAGCCAGGCCGCCAGTCCTCGCCGCCCGGCCCGCATCATCAGCGCGTGATTGATCCGGAACAGCGGCCGCCCCAGCAGCGCCCAGCGCCGCAGCATCGGCTTGCGGACCTCCACGTCCTGCTCGAAGACGGCCCGGGTACCGCCCACTCCGGGCACGATCGTCCAGCGCGCCCAGCCGGCCAGGTCCCCGCGCATCGCCATCTCCAGCACCCCGGCCCCCGGGTCCCGCAGGGCCTCGGCCGCCACCACGGTCAGCTCGTACGGCAGAAAGGACCGGAACCGCGCGGTGCCGCTGCGGTCGTCGAGCGGAACGACCTCGCGCACCTGCGGCCACCAGCGGGGATACGCCTCGACCCGCTCCAGCACCGCATAGACGACGGTGGGCGGGGCGTTCAGCAGCCACACACTGCGGAAGCGATAGCGGTGCAGTCGGCACGACGGGCCTGACGAGTCGGGCATGATCCCAGTGTGCGCCCCACGGCCCGAGAAACGCCCAACAACCGCAACGGCCCGGAGACTTGAGTCTCCGGGCCGTCGTCCGGGGTGGGCGATACTGGGTTCGAACCAGTGACCTCTTCGGTGTGAACGAAGCGCTCTCCCACTGAGCTAATCGCCCGGGCGCATCGCCAACATTACCGCACGTCGGGGGCGCCCCTGACCACGGCGACGGCACTATCGATCTCCCCGGGCCCGGACGGAACGCCCCCGCACCCGTCCGGCACACCGCTCGCGGCACCCGGCACGCCGAACCGACGGAGATCATCGCAAAGCACTCCCCGTTCCGTTACTCTGCGTATTCGTGTCGCCTACGCAACGGATGGGTGGCCCTGGCGAAATTACCGCCGGGGACGATCACGCAATCCGCCGTAAGAGGTACCTGAAGCCACCCAAAACCGTCAGAGGGGTTTACAACGGCACCGTAGGTGGCATGTCGATTTCGCCGACGTGCGAATCCCCGAGCGCACACTGAGCGAAAGGCCCTGGCGCTTATGAACACCACGGTCAGCTGCGAGCTGCACCTGCGCCTCGTTGTGTCGAGCGAGTCCTCACTGCCTGTACCCGCGGGCCTGCGGTATGACACGGCCGATCCGTATGCCGTGCACGCCACCTTCCACACCGGAGCCGAGGAAACGGTTGAGTGGGTTTTCGCCCGCGACCTCCTCGCCGAGGGCCTGCACCGGCCCACGGGCACCGGAGACGTCCGCGTCTGGCCGTCCCGGAGCCACGGGCAGGGTGTCGTCTGCATCGCCCTGAGCTCCCCGGAGGGGGAAGCCCTGCTGGAAGCCCCGGCGCGTGCGCTGGAATCCTTCCTGAAGCGAACGGATGCCGCCGTACCGCCCGGTACGGAGCATCGGCATTTCGATCTCGACACCGAGCTCTCCCACATCCTGGCGGAGAGCTGAGACGCAGCACGCACACCCACCGCATCCACCCGCTCCCACTTGCGACCGTCCGACTCGGGGCGACGGCGCAGGACCGAAAAGTTCACACGGCACACATCGGCGCCGTCACCGCAGACCCACCGCGGGGACGGCGCCGAAGCTTGTCCCAGGCGCTAGAGTCGGCGACCATTCGCCAACGACACCGGGGCGGCTCCGGCCGACCCCACCCGGCCAGGGAGCGGAACCGTGCTGATCACCCATGACACCCGGTGCGCGCTGGACGCGGTCGTCGATCTACTGAACACCGCCCCCGAGGGCGACTCCCCCGGCGCCCCCGACAGCCTGACCGACCTCGCGACCCTTGCGGAGTTCGTCCGGCGCAACGACGTCAGCGATGTGGGGGCGCTCGGGCCGGACGACCTGGCGGCCGTACGGGCCGTGCGGGCGCGGTTCGCGGACATCTTCGCGGCCGACGACGACCACGCTGCGGCCGCACGGTTGAACGCGCTGGTCGCGTCCGCGGGCACCACCCCGCAGCTGACCGATCACGACGGCTACGACTGGCACGTCCACTACTTCGCGCCGGGTGCCACGGTCGCCGACCACCTGGCCGCGGACGGCGGGATGGCGCTGGCCTTCATCCTCGTCGCCGGGGAGCGCGAGCGGCTGCGGCGCTGCGAGGCGCCGGATTGCCGGCACGCCTTCGTGGACCTGTCCCGCAACCGCTCGCGGCGCTACTGCGACAGCCGGACCTGCGGGAACCGGCTGCACGTCGCGGCGTACCGCGCACGGCGGCGGGAGGCGGCGGGCTGAACGGCCGCAGTTTCGCGGCCCACCCGCCGTACGGTGCTCGTCGGGGCTTCACAGGATGTAGAGGTCGTGTACCGCACCTAGCAGGAGCAGCAGGCCGATAACGGCCAGGAAGAGCATCAGCGGCGGCTGGGACAGCGCGAACAGGCAACCGCGCGGTTCGGCGGACAGGGCGTCGTCTTGGGCGAGGGCGCACTCATCGTTCATCTCGCGCGCATCATCGCGCAGATGATCGTCCCGGAGACCGCAATGGGCCCCTCAGCAGCGGGAGTTCATCAGATCCCGTGCTTTTTCAGGATCGCTTCAATGTCCGAGAAGTCATCCTTGGGGGCGCTGCCCTTGGCCGGGGCCGCGGTGCTCTTCGGTGCCTTGCGGCCGGGGCCGAGGGAGGGCACCGAGGCGGCCGGTGCCACCACCGGTGCTTCGGAACCCGCCGCGGCCCGGCGCTCCTTGCGGCCGGATATCCCGCGGCGCCGCTCCACCAACCTGCTGATCGCGAACAGCCCTACGGAGAGCGCGAGCACCCCGAACCCGGCCCAGACCGTGGGCTTGAGGACGATGCTGGTGACCCAGTCGATGACGCCCGTCATGACCAGGCCGATCGGAATCAGGGCGAAGGCGGCGATCCGGGTCGCGGCCAGGAAACGCTTGCGGTAAGCGGTCAGCGCGGCGATGCCCAAGCCCGCTGCCGACACCGCGGCACAGACTGTCGAGGTCAGCATCCGGTCCTCCTGCCGGTCGAAAGGGGCGAGCGGGCGTTCCGCGCTCTCTTCCATCCTGCCCTCTCCGGCCCCGCACAGGCCATGTTCCGACCAGGACCTCAGGGAGATCTCCGGGTCGCTCTCCTCCACAGGTCCGGGTTCCTCCCTAGGGCGGTGGGCTGGAAGACTGACCACATGAACGACGCCGCCGCCTCCGGCCCCATCAGTCCCGTCAGCCCCACCCGCCCCGTCCTCGACGTGTGGTGCGATCTGCAGTGCCCGGACTGTGCCACCGCCCTGGCGGACGTACGAGCGCTGCGCGAGCGCTTCGGTGACCGGTTGGAGATCCGGCTGCGCCACTTCCCACTGGCGAAGCACAAGCACGCCTACGCGGCCGCCCAGGCCGTCGAGGAGGCCACCGAGCAGGGCCAGGGCTGGCCGTACATCGAAGCGGTGCTGGCGCGGACCGACGACCTCGGCAAGCGCGGCGAGAAGGCACTGCTGGACGTCGCCGGGGAACTGGGGCTGGACGCCGAGGAGATCGACACCGCGCTGGTCGACGGGCGGCACCTGCTGGCCGTCGACGCGGACCAGGCCGAGGGCAAGGCGATCGGCGTGACCGGCACCCCGACGTACGAGATCGGTGGCGAGCGGCTGGACGGCGGCAAGAGTCAGGAGGGACTGCGGGCCCGGATCGAGGAGATCGCCGAGCGGCTGCTGGCCGAGCAGGACACCGCGGCGGGCTGACGCGCCGGGGCAGCGGGGCTCCCGCCGGTCCGGCACGGCCGCGGGCCGGTCAGAGGATCGGCTTCCACATGCGGTACGCGGTGGTCCGGTAGCCGAGCGAGCGGTAGAGGCCGAGCGCGGATGCGTTGTCCGGGTAGACGTTGAGCGCCAGCGAGGCACGGCCCGCGGCCAGGGTCTCCCGCTCGGCGACGAGCATCAGGCTGCGGCCGTGGCCCTCGCCCCGATGCTCGGGCGCCACCCGCACGTCCATCACGTAGCCGCCGGCCTGCCCGGGGAGCCGCAGGGCGAGCCAGAGGGTGCCGACGTCGCTGCCCTCGTGGGCGAGAACCCGCAGCACCTGGCCGGGCGTGGCCGCGCCCTCGGGGAACAGCGCGTCGTGCTCGGCGGGCGCGGTCCGCTCGGCGCGTTCGCGGGGCACCCCCTGGGCGGTCTCCGACCGGATGTGCTCGGTGACCGCGGCGTCCCGCCAGGCCGGGTACTCGGCCTCGGTCATCGGCCGGTCGCTGCTGCCGTCGGGGAGCCCGCCGGGGCGGGTCAGGACCCGCGCCATGGTGCGGCTGCGTTCGGTGTAGCCCAGGGCCGCCGAGAGTCGCACCGCGGCCTCGGCGTCCGCGGGCACGGTCAGTTCGATCTGCCGGCAGCCCCAGCCGCGCAGCACTTCCTCGGCGGCCAACGCGGCGACCGTGGCCCGGCCGCGGTGCCGGTCGGGGGCGTCGACGCCCAGGGCCTCGATGCGGCCGGCGGTGGGCCCGAACCGGGCGTCCGTGGCCAGCTGGATCCCGCCGACCCGGCGGCTGTTGACGCAGATGTCGTAGGGGCGGGACCGGCGGCCGTCGTCGTGTCGTACTTCGGGGCCCGCGGGGCGCAGCGTAGTGGTCACAAGGACTTTTCTACTCGCCCACGTGCGGGCCCGTCACCATCAGCGCGGGTCGGAGTCCGCGGCCGACTCCCGGTCGAAGATCCGCATCGCCTCGGCGGTCACCGGGCCCGGCCCATCGGCGAGTTGGCGGCCGTCGATCCGGGTCACGGCCTGGACGTCGCGCAGCGTGGAGGTCAGGAAGATCTCCTCGGCGCCCTCCAGGACGTCCAGCGGCAGATCCGTCTCCTTGGCGCCGGCCCAGGCCACGGTCAGCGCGCGGGTGATGCCGGCCAGGCAGCCGGAGGCCAGCGGCGGGGTGTGCAGTTCACCGTCGAGGACGACGAAGACGTTGGAGCCGGTGCCCTCGCAGAGCGCGCCGACGGTATTGGCGAACAGCGCCTCGGAGGCGCCCTGTTCACGGGCGCGGGCGAGGGCGACGACGTTCTCGCCGTACGAGGTGGTCTTCAGGCCGGCGAGGGCGCCGCGCTCGTTGCGCGTCCAGGGGACAGTGACCGCGGCGGTGGTGTCGGGCCGGCGGCTGGTCGCGGAGACCGCGATGACCAGGGTCGGGCCGGCCTCGCCGCGGTCCGAGCCGAGCGGGGAGAGGCCGCCGGTGTAGGTGATCCGCAGCCGGCCCAGCGCCATCGGGTTGGCGTCCAGGACCGCCGCGCAGCCGCGCCGCACCTCGTCGAGGTCGGGGGTGGGCAGGCCGAGCCCGCGGGCGGAGGTGGCCAGACGCTCCAGGTGGCGGGTGAGGGCGAAGGCCCCTCCCCGCTCGGCCTTGATCGTCTCGAAGACCCCGTCGCCGACCGTCAGGCCGTGGTCGAAGACCGAGACGCGGGCCGCTTCGGCGTCCCACAGTTCTCCGTCGAGCCAGATCTTCATCGCTTGGGTCCTCCACTCACTTCGTGCTCGCCGGACGCTACCGCGAGCAGTCGGCGCGCCTTCAACTCGGTCTCCGCCCACTCCCGCTCCGGATCCGAGTCCCAGATGATCCCGGCCCCCGCGCCGAATCGGAGCACCGGGCCGTCGGGATCGGCGCGGTCGATCCAGAACGTGCGGATGCCGACGTTGAGCCAGCCGGTGCGACGGTCGGCGTCCACCCAGCCGATGCCACCGCAGTACGGGCCCCGCGGGGCGGTCTCCAGTTCGTCGATGATCCGCAGGGCGCTGGACTTGGGGGCACCGGTGACCGACCCGGGCGGGAAGGTGGCGCCGAGCAGATCCGCCCACGCGGTCTTCTCGTGGGTCTCGGCCAGTTCACCGCGCACCGTGGAGACGAGGTGGACCAGACCGGGGTGCTCCTCCACGGCACACAGGGCGGGGACGGTGACCGACCCGGTGGCGCAGACCCGTCCGAGGTCGTTGCGGACCAGGTCCACGATCATCACGTTCTCCGCGTGGTCCTTCGGTGAGAGGTCCGCAGCGGTGCGACCCGTGCCCTTGATGGGGCCGGACTCTACGATGCGGCCGTCCCGACGCAGAAAGAGCTCCGGGGAGGCGGTGGCGATCTCTACGCCGTGCTCGGGCAGGCGAATCGTTCCGGCGTACGGTGCGGGGTTGCCGCGGGCCAAGACGGCGGAGAGCGCGTCCACGTCGGCGCACTCGAGGTCGGGCAGCGGTGCGGTCAAGACCCGGCAGAGGTTCACTTGATAGACCGTGCCGGCCGCGATGTGGGCCCGGATGCGCCGGACGCCGTCGGTATAGGCGGCGCGGTCCAGGGAACTGCGCCAGTCGGCCGGGGCGGGGCCGCGCCAAGCGCCGGGCGCGGGGGTGTCCGCGGCCGTGGCGGGGCGTACGTCGGCGAAGCGGGCGCAGACCACGCCCCCCTCGAAGTCAGCGGTCACCGCCCACCAGCCCGCGGAATCCAGTGCCGCCGGATCGCTGGTCACATCGCGCAGGTCGGTGGCTATCAGGCCGCCGAAGCGGGCCATCGGAGCGAAATCGTGCACGTCAGTGAGTCTATGGCGGGGCACCGTCGATCGCCCGGGCCGAGCGAGCAGCGCAGCACGCTGCACAAACGCGTTTTTGTACTGGCCCAGGAATCCGCTAGAGTTCAACACGTCGCCGGGACGCGGAAGCGCCCCGGAGGCCAGGTAGCTTCCCGACGTAGTCTGGGAGAGCCGCCCGCGGACGTAGCTCAGTTGGTAGAGCACCACCTTGCCAAGGTGGATGTCGCGAGTTCGAGTCTCGTCGTCCGCTCGATGTGGGGGATCTTCCCAAGCCCCCCGCACACTCCTGGTGGAGTGGCCGAGAGGCGAGGCAACGGCCTGCAAAGCCGTCTACACGGGTTCAAATCCCGTCTCCACCTCCAAGGACGATTAGCTCAGCGGGAGAGCGCTTCCCTGACACGGAAGAGGTCACTGGTTCAATCCCAGTATCGTCCACTGACTCGGTAATGCCGGGTCCCCGCGCGATTAGCTCAGCGGGAGAGCGCTTCCCTGACACGGAAGAGGTCACTGGTTCAATCCCAGTATCGCGCACGCAATACCCGCGGTGATCTTTTAGATCAATCCGCGGTCCCGAGGACGATTAGCTCAGCGGGAGAGCGCTTCCCTGACACGGAAGAGGTCACTGGTTCAATCCCAGTATCGTCCACACCGAGAGTCGAGGGCCGGAGCAATAGCTCCGGCCCTCGGTCGTTGTATCGGGTCCGTTGCGGCGACCAACTCCCCCGGGTGGACCGGTAGTTCCCGAAAAAACCCGATGGCCGGGCATCTCCCCAGATGCCCGGCCACTCGTGCCGTCCGCCGCACCCCCGTCCCCACGGGGTTTCGGCCGGAAGTCCCCGTCCCGGACCGCTCTCCCGGGACCGGGGCGCCCGCTCAGCGCCCCAGCATTCCGGCCACGGACGACGCCTGCGTGACGACGGCCTCCCAGCCGCCGAAGACCACGGCCAGGAGGAACACCAGCGGCAACACCATGGCGACCGCTATGAGGGGATGGCGGGTGCCGGTGGACCGGCTGCCACCGAGCGCGGCGGTGGCCCTGCGGCCCCGCGCCAGGAGGGCCGTCCGCCCCGTACTCTCCGCCATCGATCTGCTCCCGTCGTGATCCAGGGCGGCGGGCGTCTGACCTCGGGGGACGAGTGCTACGCCCGCCGCTTGACCTCAAGCCTAGGCGCGCGGGCGGGTGCCGGACGTCATGCCGTCGTACCGCTTGGCGGGCCTCCAGGAGGATGACGGGAGGGTGCCCGGCGTACTCCCCTGGGTGGAGAGACCGCGGGGTGGTCCCGGAGACATCCCTGAGAGGGGCGCGCGGCGTGGGAACCCGGCGTACGGCGGGTGTGAGGGGTTTACCTTGCACGAGGGTGACGAAACGGTGACTTCGGTCACTTGGGGCGCTGCTCCACTGACGATCGCCCTGCCCGTGGTCCGGGGCCCGCGGGACCCTGGCCTCCTTCCGTCCCGGTACCTTTCACGCCGTCAAACTCCGTTGGGAAAGGGATCATTGGGGTTCGATGCGGGTAGCGGAGCCGGGGGCCGGGCGGATTTCCTTCCGTGCGGCGGGGATCGGAACGGCCGCGGGTAATCCGGTTGCCGACGCATGCGCGGCCTCTCAGCACAGTGAGCCGGCAATCCGTAAGCTGTGCCACGTCAGACGGTTGAGCGGAGTGGGGCCTCCCCACCGCAGGCAGGGGACGGACATGGCGATGATGCGGCTCCGACGCGAGGACCCGCGTGTCGTCGGATCGTTCCGACTGCACCGCCGGCTCGGCGCGGGCGGGATGGGCGTGGTCTACCTCGGCTCGGACAAGCGCGGGCAGCGGGTCGCGTTGAAGGTGATCCGGCCGGATCTGGCGGAGGATCAGGAGTTCCGGTCGCGGTTCGCACGCGAGGTGTCGGCCGCCCGGCGGATCCGCGGCGGCTGCACGGCGCGGCTGGTGGCGGCCGATCTGGACGCCGACCGCCCGTGGTTCGCGACCCAGTACGTCCCCGGCCCCTCGCTGCACGACAAGGTGAACGAGGAGGGGCAGCTCTCCCCTGCGCAGGTCGCGGCCATCGGGGCGGCGCTGTCCGAGGGGCTGCTGGCCGTCCATGACGCGGGCGTGGTGCACCGGGACCTGAAGCCGTCCAACATCCTGCTGTCGCCCAAAGGCCCGCGGATCATCGACTTCGGGATCGCCTGGGCGACCGGCGCCAGCACCCTGACGCACGTCGGGACGGCCGTCGGCTCGCCCGGCTTCCTGGCGCCGGAGCAGGTGCGCGGCGCCGCGGTGACGCCGGCCACCGACATCTTCTCGCTGGGCGCCACCCTCGCGTACGCCTGCACCGCGGACTCGCCGTTCGGGCAGGGCAGTTCGGAGGTCATGCTCTACCGCGTGGTCCACGAGGAGGCGCAGCTGGCCGGGGTGCCGGACGCGCTGGCGCCGCTGCTCGCGGCGTGCCTGGCCAAGGATCCGGCGGACCGGCCCAGCACCCTGTCGCTGTCGCTGCGGCTGAAGGAGATCGCGGCCCGGGAGGCGCACGGGCTGTCGGGCGGGGCGTGGGAGAACGGTTCCGGTGCCGGGGACGGCTGGGAGCGCGCCGAGCGGCGGCCTTCGGAGCGTCCGGTCGGGCAGCGGGCCGAGGAGTACGCGCGCCAGCGGACCGAGCGGCGTACGGGCGGCACTCCCGCACCGCGGCCCCGGTCGGCCCGACCGGCGGCACCCCGGGATGCGGCGCCCCGCGACTCGGCGGCCCGGGCACAGGGCTCGGCGTCGGGGGCCAATCCGCGGACCGGCGGGCGGAATACAGGACGGGGGCCGGCCTCCCGTCCTACGGGGCGAAACGGTTCACGTACTCCGGTGCGCACCGGTTCGGGCGGCCGGCGGCCGGGCCCCGACCGGCGGCTGCTGCGGCAGCGGGTGGTGGTGTTCGTCGTGGTGACGCTGCTGGTGGCGCTGGGGATCGCGGCCGCCCAGGGATGCCAGGGGCCGACCCGCGGGCTGGGCGTGGAACGACCGGTGAGCGTCGCATCGTACGAGGGCGGGGACGCGGCCGGTGGAGTGGCGCACCAGCGCTGAGGGGTGAGGGGCAGCGCTGCGGTGCGGCCCTGGACGGGGCTTGCTCCCGGCCTGTTCCTGGCCTATTCCTGGGTCGGGCGGGACATGGAGACCGCGTAGAAGGCAACTGCGGCGGCGGCGCCGACGTTGAGGGAGCCCACGCCGTGGGCCATCGGGATGCGGACCCATTCGTCGGCGGCGCGGAGCGCGCCCGGGGTCAGGCCGCCGCCCTCGGCGCCGAGCGGCAAGGCGACGCGTCCGAGGGTGGGTGGAAGGACTCCGTCCTCCCCGGAGAGTGGGCAAAAGGGCGGGCCGCCAGGCGGTGGCGCTTCGGCCGCTTCCCGCTCTGGGGCCTTCGACTGCCCCGTCGTGCAGGGACCTGACAAGGGGCAACTGTGGGGTGCGTTGCCGCACGTTCGGGTCTGTAGCGAGGGCGGCGTCGGCGGGCGGGTGCGCCGATCCGCCCTCAGACATCCGGTCCGCAGCACCGCCTCCCCCCGACGGAGAAAGGAATTAGGTTAGGCTTACCTATTGTGAATCTCGCGCATCTGGCCACCTCGGTCGGCTACAGCACGCCCCCTTCCTGGCGGATCCTCACCAAATCTGGCTATTTTGTCGGCCTGTCCGGAGCCGTCGGCGCCACGGTGACGTACGCGGCAGTGGTCCGCCCGGCACTTCGCGCGAGCGAGAACGAGCGCGGTGACGTCGACGCTCTACGTCGGCGGACGGCGGGATACCTGGCCTGGGCCGGGGTCGTCCTGCTCGTGGCCGGCTACTTCCAGCTCGCCGCTCGCCTGGCCCGGGCCGGCAAGGGCATGCCGTTCGGCGACGCTCTCGCGCCGGGACGGATCTGGGACTTCCTGCGCGCACCCGCCGCGAAGGGAACATGGGTGGCCCAGGGCACGATCTACCTGGCCCAAAACACCGCCCTGCTCCTGGCTTCCGCCGCGCTCATCACGCTCTTCACCCCGCAGGCACGACGGCACCTGAACACCCTCGCTCTGACCGCACTGCCCCTGGCGCTCGCGACCTCGCTCGTCGCGGCGATACCCGCCTCCGCACCGAAGGACGCGGACCACGTCTTCGACCCTCTGTTCAATCAGGTCCACGTCGTCAGCGGCACGGTGTGGATCGGCGGTCTGGCCCTTCTCGCCACCCTCGCCGGCGCCCGTGGCCGACTGAGCCAGAATGCCGGGGTGCTGTGGGCGGACCTCTGGCGCCGCTTCAGCTTCGTCGCCCTGGTCTGCGTCGGCGCGGTGCTCACCTCTGGCCTGTGGATGAGCTGGAAACACGTCGGCGGCATCGGGCAGTTGTGGACGACGACCTACGGATTCCTCCTGCTCATCAAGATCGTGCTGGTCCTGGGCATGGTCACGGCCGGCGGCGTCAACCAGTTCTGGCTGATGCCCCGTATCGCCCAGGCCCGCCGCGCCGACTCCACGGCCCCTCTCCTCCACCTGGCGCTACGGCGCTTCCCGAAAGTCGTCTGGGCCGAGGTCACCCTCGGAGCCGCCGTCCTGGCCATCGTCCCCTTGCTCGGCGGCTCCGCCCGCGTCGAGGCCGGCAGCCCGCCGCCCGTCACGAGCGGCAGCATCTTCGCCGTGGGCGCCGCACTGGTCCTCGCCCTCGCAGCCTCGCTGTACATCACGGTCAGGACCTCCGACGCCCTCTCCCGACGCGAGCCCCCGGCCACGCCCTGACCCGGCGACCTCCCAGACCTGCGGCGAGACAAAGTCGAGTGCGACATCGAAATCCCGTCGTCTCACTTGCTGTTATCGGCCAGGCACGTTTCCGGGGCCGACGGCCGCTGGACGGCAGCGTGGCCGATGTCAGCCAGGAAGATCGCGGTGCCGATCCGTGCAGCCCTGGCAACCCAACTACCTTTATCAGGGTACGGAATTCGTTGCCCCCAGGGACAACGCGCTGCTCTTCACCTGCCTGGGCGCCGGGAACAGTATCGAATGCGCAAGCCCTGCCGATTTCGACGACCGGTTGCGCTGCGGGGTGAGGGAGCGCGAGGGCCGGCAGGCGGAACTTCGGCAGGGACCTTGACGCGCCGTCGGTGCGGGCGCCGCAACGGTACCGACCGCCTCAGGCGGCTACGACGGGACGCCGTTCGGATGGTCGGGCAGTTCCCTGTGGAGGTTCAGTTGCGTCCGGCCGTAGGACTCCAGGGCCCTCACTGCGTGCTGGACGTCCTGACCGGCTCCGGGGCCGGACTCTCCGGGACGAGCCGGGCGAGCCCCGTGACCTTGCTCATCAGGTACTCCAGCGGGCCCCGCTGGAAGAAGCGCAGCCAGACGACCGCCAGCAGCATGAAGGCCGCGACGAAGCCGAGCAGGACCGGGAGCGGGGAGCCGGGCACGTCGCCGAGGCCCAGCGCCCAGATGACGGCGATGTGCAGGACATACGCCGTCAGCGAGATCCGGCCGACCGCGATGACGGGCCAGGCCGCCCGCCGCAGGCGCGGCAGGGCGTCGGTGGCAGCAATGCAGGCCGCGAGCACGGCGATGGCCACTCCGGCGTTGCCGAGGATGGAGAGGGTGGTCTCGCTGTGCGGGGCTGCCACCAGCAGCCAGGCGGGGGTGTCGCCCGTCGGGTCGCCGACCGCGTCCGACCACCAGGCCGACATCACCGGCCCGTCGCTGGACGCCCCGATGGCGGCCGAGATGCTGTGGAACAGGTTCAGCGCCAGCCAGGAACCGCCGTAGCCGAGCACCGCGATCGCACAGCCGACGGCGGCCAGCCGCCTGAGCACCGCGGCCGAACCGAGGTCGAGCCGGGCGACCGCCATGCCGGCCAGGACGAACGGCATCCACGTCAGCACCGGATAGCTGCCGGTGAAGAACAGGTCGATCAGTCCGTCCGTGCCGCTGATGCGGGCCAGCGGATCGTGCGCGGCGACCCGCTCGGCCCAGGTGCCGTTGCTGATGGAGTCCTGCACCAGGTACAGCGCCTGCGGCAGCACCAGTACCGCGCCGGCCGCGAGCCACGCCAAGGTCCGGGCCCGCAGCCGGTACAGCGGAAGGGCGAGGACGAAGTACAGCCCGTAGTAGGCGAGGATCACCTCGATCTGCGTACCGGTCATGGTCAGCGCCGTGCCGAGCACGAGCAGGACGGCGGAGCGGATCAGGATCCGGGCGACGGCGACCTGCCCGTCGCGGCCGGTCTTCGGCACCCGCCGGCCGGTCATGAGCACGAGCGAGAACCCGGCCAGGACGGCGAACAGCGCGGACGCCCGGCCGTGCGACAGCTCCATGAGGAACCCGGTGATCCCCCCGGTGGTGGACGGGTCCGGGCCGACGTGGGCGGCGAACATCCCGAAGACCGCGAGCCCCCGGGCCAGATCCACGCCGACCAGCCGTCCCGCCCCCGGGCGGCGGCCCTCGCCGTCCCCTGCGCGGGCAGGGTGAGGAGCCGGAAGGGCTGCCGTTGATATGTACTGCGACATCCCTCCAGGGTCGGTGACCGAGGCTACCGATGGCAGAGGCTTGCGTTTGATTTGCCTCACACTTGCGGGTGCCAGGCCGCGTGCTGCGAGGCGGCCGCCTCCGGCCGCAGGTCCGCGAGGGCCAGCCGGTGCCGGGGCTCGTCGGGCAGCACCACGCGGCGGGTGACCTCCCGGCCGGGACCGGCGTACAGCAGCTCACCGGCCTCCAGCGGCCGCCAGTGTGGGTTGTCGCCATGCGCTCGCTCGTGACCACGACCGCGGGGGAGTGGGCCAGGTCCTGCGGGTGCACCCGCAGAGGGCCCGCAGTGCCGCTGTGGTCCATGTGGGTGACCAGCTACGACCAGGTCGACCGAGACGCCGGGCAATGGGAAATCTGGATTGATCTGGTCTGCGGCGCATGGATTGCCGCCCGATTCTCAACGACACTGAAGGCGCCCGATGGCTCGCTCCCCGCGCCCGGCTCAGTTACGACCTCGAAGATCACAGACGAACCGGCGTCAACAGGCAGCAGCCACAACATTTTCCGCCCGGAACGGGCGTCGCCGCAGGGGATCCGCCGGGCTCGGTTGAACACTAGCCCCAGGTGCGGGTGCACAGGACGAGGCGGTAGCCGTCCGGGTCGGTGATCGTCGCACTGTGCTCGTCCCAGTACGGGTTGTGTGCGGGGACCCGGGTGCCGCCGGCAGCGACCAGCCGGGTGATCAGGGCCTCGTCCACTGCGGTCCCCAGGTAGACCACGAACAGGTCGTCCACGGTCGGGGTGGGTTCCAGCGGACACTCGGGGTCGTGCGTCAGTTCGAAGTGCCAGGACCCGCCGGGCGGTCCGACCATGAGGAGGTCGTGCTCGCCCGGGGTGCGCTCGGTGGTGCGCCACAGGACTTCGAGCCCGAGGCCGTCCGTGTAGAAGCGTTCCGCGGCGGCGAGATCCCGCGAGGGGCGGGCCACGCGGATGTGGCTCGTGGAGTCGATCACGCCGAGCCCTCCAGAGCGGCACGCCATACCGGGCTGTCGACGTAGTGGTTGTCGAAGCGTTCCGCGGACTCGGCGATCTCCTTCGGGTCGGCCTCGCCGCGCATCACCCGGCCGAGCAGGCGCAGGTAGTCGAACCGGCCCATGCCGGGGGTGAAGACAAACAGGACGTCGGCCTCGGCGCCGGGCGCCGCCGCGAAGGCGTGCGGGGTGCGCGGCGGCACCGCCAGGAAGTCGCCCGCGTTCAGGACGGTGACCTCGTCTCCCACCAGCACCTGCAGGGACCCGCTGATCACGAAGAACAGCTCCGTCGCCTTGGTGTGGAAGTGCGCCGGCGCCCCCACGGCCCCCTTGCTGAAGGTGGACCGGTAGCTCGTGAAGCCGCCGCCGGCGCCGGCGGCGTCCGAGTCGGCCAGCAGGGTCATCACACTGCTCGGGTCGGCGCAGGTCTCAGCATCCGCGTGGCGGGTCAGCACTGCCGGGAGGGCGGTGTCGGGCGTGGTGGAGGTTCCCTCAGTCATGATCATGACTCTAGGGTCCGAAGTGCCCCACTGACCAGGCCATTTCGGCACCGGAGAGCTGGGCCAATTACCCGGCGGAACAGATGCCCGACCGGACCGGCGACGAAGGGAGAAGCCTGGCCGCCCGGGTCGCGATCAGCCGCCCGCCTCCGGCGACGTCAACGCGGGCGACCTATGCATCGCGGTCGAGGCGGGCCGCCCCTACCTGGTCCGGGCGCTGATCGGCTTCGGTTCCCACCTGGCGATCTCGCAGCCCGACTCCGACCGCACCGCCGCGGCCCTGCGCGTGCTCGACTTCCAGGTGCACCTCGACCTGTTCCACAACCCGCTTTGCTCGTGGCACCCCTGGTAGCCACAGCGCTGACCGACATGTCCACACCGGCGGACGCCGCCGCCGCCCCGAAGTGCACAGCCGACGGCTGCCGCATGGAGTACCTGCATCACGGCTGGTACGAGTTCACCGTGCCGAATGGAGCTCACACCATCACCGCCTACGTGTGTGTGGGGGGCTGGCGCAGGCGGCTCCAGCGGCGCGACGGGAGGCGGCGGAGGCGCGGGCGGAGGCACCCGCACCAGCCTGTACGCCCATGACCGGCATGGCGGTGGTGGTGGAGGCGCCGGCGGCACGGGCGGCGACGGTGGGTACGGAGCCTACGGCGCAACCCACCGATTCGGCACCAACAATCACGGTGGGCCCGGAGCGGGCGGCCGACCCGGCACCGACGGTCGGCGCGGCGGCGACGGGTACGTCCTCCTCGACTGGGACCGACCCGGCACGTAGCCAACCAAAGTCGGTCCACTGCTTGCCGGACACCGGGTGCGTCTCCCGTAGCGTCAACGTGCCGCATACGTCGCTCGCGCCCGAGGTGGATGAGTTGAGTCCGGAAGGCATGGTCGGCCTGCGGGCGACCATCGACGATGTCCGGATGGTGCTCCCGGCGCTGAGCGGCGACGAACGGGCTGCTTAGCCAGCACACGGACACCGGCGATCTCCCCAGGTGCGTTGTGCGGCGATGGGGCTTTAGAGCCTCGTCGCGTAGAAGGCCACGGCGGAGGCTGCGGCGACGTTGAGGGAGTCCACTCCTGCCGCCATCGGGATCCGGACCCATTCGTCGGCCGCGCGCAGGGCGTCGACCGACAGTCCCTCGCCCTCGGTGCCGAGCATGAGCGCCAGCTTCTCGTACCGGCGGGCGGCCAGTTCGTCGATCGTGATCGACTTCTCGCCGAGGCACAAGGCAGCCGTCACGAAGCCGTGCCGGCGGAAGAGTTCGATGTCCTTGGGCCAGGAGGTCAGCCGGGTCCAGGGAACGTGGAAGACGGCGCCCATCGACACCTTCACGGCCCGCCGGTAGAGGGGGTCGGCGCAGCGTGGCGAGAGGAAGACGGCGTCCACGCCCAGAGCGGCCGCGTTGCGGAAGGCAGCCCCCAGATTCGCGTGATCAACCATGTCCTCGAAGATGGCAACGCGCCGACCTGCACTCTTTTGCAGACCCAAAGGCAACATCGTGCCGATGTTGGTGTGGTCGTTGCCCGCCTCCATGACCGCGATCCGGCGGGTGCCGGCGAGGAGTTCGGTGGCGGTGGGCAGCGGCTTGCGCTGCATGGAGGCGAGCGCGCCGCGGTGCACGTGATAGCCCGTCACCCGCTCGGCGAGGTCCGGGGTGACGGCGTAGACCGGGGCCGGGACCTCGTCGATGACGTCGCGCATGACGTCGACCCACTTGGCCGAGAGCAGCATCGAGCGCATCTCGTACCCGGCGTGCCGGGCGCGGCGGATGACCTTCTCGCCCTCGGCGATGAAGAGTCCTTCGGCTGGTTCGCGCCGGCGCCGCAGCTCGACGTCGGTGAGGCCGGTGTAGTCGCGCAGCCGCGGGTCGTCCGGGTCATCGACGGTGATGATTTCTGCCACGGGGAGAGAGTGCCTTGTCGGTGTCGAGGAGCCTGTGCCGGGGAGTCTGTGCCGGGGAGCGGATCGGCTACTGGGAGGGGGCGGCGGGGGCGAGGGTGACCACGTCGCCGATGACGATGACGGCCGGCGGGCGGATGCCTTCGGCCCGTACGGTCGCGCCGAGGGTGGCGAGGGTGGCGTCCACGCGCCGCTGGGCGGCGGTGGTGCCCTCCTGGACGACGGCGGCCGGGGTGTCCGCGGGGCGGCCGCATTCTATGAGCTTGGCGGCGATGGCGCCGCTGTTCTCCACGCCCATCAGGACGACGAGGGTGCCGCGCAGCTTGGCGAGCGCGGCCCAGTCGACCAGCGAACGCTCGTCCTCGGGGGCGACATGGCCACTGACCACGGTGAACTCGTGGGCGACCCCGCGGTGGGTGACCGGGATGCCGGCGGCGCCGGGGACCGAGATGGTGCTGGAGATGCCGGGGACGACGGTGCAGGGGATGCCGACTTCGGCGAGCGCCTGGGCTTCCTCCATCCCGCGGCCGAAGACGAACGGGTCGCCGCCCTTGAGACGCACCACGGCCTTGCCGGCCTTGGCGTGCTCGATCAGGGCGTTGTTGATCGCCTCCTGCGCCATGAACCGCCCGTAGGGGATCTTGGCGGCGTCGATGACCTCGACGTGCGGCGGGAGTTCGGCGAGCAGATCGCGCGGGCCGAGCCGGTCGGCGATGACCACGTCCGCCTCGGCCAGCAGCCGACGGCCGCGGACGGTGATCAGGTCGGGGTCGCCGGGGCCGCCGCCGACCAGCGCCACGCCGGGGGTGTGCGGGCGGCGACGGTGCGGGGCGGCGATGCTGCCGTCGCGCAGGCCCTCGACGATGGCGTCGCGGACGGCGGCGGAGCGGCGCGGATCGCGGCCGGTGAGGACCGCCACGGTGACGCCCTCGCTGCGGCCGGTGGCCGGGGTCCAGGCCGTGGCGGCCTCGGCGTCGTCGGCGCGGACCGCCCAGATGCGGCGCTCCTCGGCTTCCTGGGAGGCGGCGGCGTTGGCCTCGGGGTCGTCGGTGGAGATCAGCGCGTACCAGGCGCCGTCGAGGTCGCCGGGCTGGTAGCGGCGGCGCTCCCAGCGGAGCTCGCCGGTGTCGGCCATCGCCTCGACGGAGGGGGTGGCGGACGGGGAGACCAGCAGGACGTCGGCGCCGGCGGCAAGGAGGGCGGGCAGGCGGCGCTGGGCGACCTGGCCGGCGCCCAGGACGACCACACGGCGGCCGGACAGCCGCAGTCCGACGGGGTAGGCGGCGTGTTCGGCGACGGGCTCGGCCATGGTGGTGTGGGCTCCTCGTGCGGTGGTGCGAGTTCGAGAACCGTTCAGTCGCTGCGGCGCCGGAGCGGCTGAGGGGTGGTGCGGCCTGGGGACGTACGGCCCCGGCCCACAGCCTATGGGGCTGCGGGCCGGGGGTCATGCGGGGGCCGGACGGCCCCCGGTGTCAGCCCTTCTCGGTGACTCCGGCGGAGTCGAAGGTGGCGACCTCGTGCATGGCGCGGGCGGCGCTCTGTACGACGGGCAGCGCCAGCAGGGCACCGGTGCCCTCGCCCAGTCGCAGGTCGAGGTCGACCAGCGGGCGCAGGCCCAGCTTGTTGAGGGCCGCGACGTGGCCGGGTTCGGCGCTGCGGTGGCCGGCGATGCAGGCGGCCAGCGCTTCGGGGGCGATGGCCCGGGCCACCAGGGCGGCGGCTCCGGCGCTGACGCCGTCCAGGATCACCGGCGTGCGCAGTGAGGCGCCGCCGAGGATCAGGCCGATCATCGCCGCGTGCTCCAGGCCGCCGAGGGCGGCGAGGACGGTGATCGGGTCGGCCGGGTCGGGCTGGTGGAGTTCCAGGGCGCGGCGGACCACGTCGACCTTGCGGGCGTGCGTCTCGTCGTTGATGCCGGTGCCGCGGCCGGTGACCTCGACCGGGTCGACGCCGGTGTAGACGGCGATCAGGGCGGCCGAGGCGGTGGTGTTGGCGATGCCCATCTCACCGGTGAGCAGCGCCTTGTTGCCGGCCGCCACGAGGTCGCGGGCGGTCTCGATGCCGACCTCGATGGCCTTGAGGGCCTCCTCCTGGGTCATCGCCGGGCCCTGGGTGAAGTCGGCGGTGCCGGGGCGGACCTTGCGGGGAAGCAGACCCGGGGTGGCGGGGAGGTCGCCGACCACGCCGACGTCGACCACGCAGACCTCGGCGCCGACCTGGTTGGCGAAGGCGTTGCAGACCGCACCGCCGCCCAGGAAGTTGGCGACCATCTGGCCGGTGACCTCCTGGGGCCAGGGGGTCACGCCCTGGGCGTGCACGCCGTGGTCACCGGCGAAGATGGCGACCGCGGCTGGTTCCGGGATGGGCGGCGGGCACTTGCGGGACAGGCCGCTGAGCTGGGCGGAGATGATCTCCAGCATGCCGAGCGCGCCGGCCGGCTTGGTCATCCGCTTCTGCCGTTCCCACGCCTCGCCGAGCGCCTTGGCGTCCAGCGGGCGGATGCCGGCGAGGGTCTCCTGGAGGAGGTCGTGCGGGGCCTCGCCGGGCAGCGCGCGGCGGCCGTAGGTCTCCTCGTGGACTACCCAGGACAGCGGTCGGCGCTTGGACCAGCCGGCCTGGAGGAGTTCGGGCTCGTCCGGGAACTCGTCGACGTAGCCGACGCAGAGGTAGGCGACGACTTCGAGGTGTTCGGGCAGGCCCAGTTCGCGGACCATCTCCCGCTCGTCGAAGAAGCTGACCCAGCCGACGCCGAGGCCCTCGGCGCGGGCGGCGAGCCAGAGGTTCTCGACGGCGAGCGCGGAGGAGTACGGCGCCATCTGCGGCTGGGTGTGCCGGCCGAGGGTGTGCCGGCCGCCACGGGTGGGGTCGGCGGTGACGACGATGTTCACCGGCGTTTCGAGGATGGCCTCGATCTTCAGCTCGCGGAACTGCTTGGCCCGGGCCTTGGGCAGCGACTTGGCGTAGGCGTCGCGCTGCCGCATGGCGAGTTCGTGCATCTTGGCGCGGGTGTCGTCGGACCGGATGACGACGAAGTCCCAGGGCTGGGAGTGGCCGACGCTGGGGGCGGTGTGGGCCGCTTCCAGGACGCGCAGCAGGACCTCGTTGGGGATCGGGTCGGAGCGGAAGCCGTTGCGGATGTCGCGGCGCTCGCGGATGACGCGGTGGACGGCGGCGCGCTCGGAGTCGTCGTAGGCGGGCGCGGGGGCCGTCGCGGGCGCCGGCTCGGTGGCGGGGATGCCGGCCGGGTGTACGTCGTCGCCCTCGGCGTGTTCGACGAACTGGGCGTCGTCCTGCTCGTGCGGGCGGACTTCGGCTTCGGCTTCGGCTTCGGCTTCGGCTTCGGCTTCGGCTTCGGCTTCGGCTTCGGCTTCGGCTTCGGCTTCGATGACATCGTCGGCCGGTACGGGCTGGGCCGGGACGGCGTCGGAGGCGGCCGCGGGGGCCTGCGGTGCCTGGTCGACGGCGGGCTCCTGCGGGGCGTCGGCGGTGGCCGGCTCGGCGGTGGCCGGGGCCGGGATCTGCGGGGTGGCGGGCTGCGGCCCGGCGGCGGGCTGGGGTGCCGGCCCGGCCGCTTGCTGGGCGGGGGCCTCGGCCGGGTCGGCGGCGGGCTCCGGAGTGTCGGCGGCCGGTACGGGCTGCTCGTCCTCGGGGGTGGGCTGCGGTACCACCGCCTCTACGGCGGGCTGCTGGCCCTCGGCGTCCTCGGGGGCGACGGGCTGCGGCTGTCCGGTGTCCGGCGACTGCGGCTCGGCCGCCTCTATGACGGGCTGCTGGGCGGCCTCCTCCGGGGCCGGCGCGGCGTCGGGAGCCTGGGGGGCGGTCGCGGCCTCCGCGGTGGCCGGCTGGCCTTCGGCGGCGGAACCGTCCTCGGCGGGCTGCTCCGCAACCTGCTCCGGGGCCTCGGCGGCGGGGGGCTCGGGCTGCGCCGTGGGGGCGGCGGCCTCGGCCGGGGCGGCCTCCACCGGAGCCTCGGGGGCGGGCTGCGGCGCCGGGACCTCGGCCTGCGGCTGGTCCGCCGCCGCGGCCTGCTCCGGGGCACCGGCCGGCGGCTGCTCGGCTGGCTGCGGCTCGGCGGGCTGGGCCGCATCCTGCGGGGCCTGGGCCACCTCGGCGGGGGCCTCCGCAGGCTCGGTGACCGGCGGCTGCTCGGCGGCCTCGGGCTGCGCCGCCGCGTCCGGGGTGGCCGCCGGCTCGGGCGCGGCCTGCTCGGGCGCGGTCTCCGGGGCGTCCTGGGCCGCGGCGGCGTCGGCGGGCGGCTGCTGGACCGCGGCGTCCGGCGCCTCGGCCTGCTCGGGCGCGACCTGCTGGGCGGTGGCGTCCGCGGCGGGGGCCGCCTCGGCCTGTGCGTCCACGGCCGGCGGCTGCTCGGCAACGATCTCCGCCGCCTCCACCGAGGCGTCCTGCGCGGCTGCGGGCGCCTCCGCGACGACCGGGGCGGTGGCGCCGTCCTCAGCGGCCGCCGCGCCCTCGGCGGGCACCGGCACCGGCTGTTCCTGCGGCTGCTCGACCGGCATCGACACGGCCTGCGCCTGCTCCGCCGGTACCTGCTCAACGGGCAGTCGCTCCGTGGGCAGTTGCTCGACGGGCAACACACCGTCCTGGACGGGCGGCTGTGCCTCGGACACGACCGGCTCCGCGCCGGCCGGGGCAACGGGGGCGGCCGTCGGCTCCGCGACGGGCATCGCCGCGGCCTGTACGGACGCCTCTCCCCACGGCTGCACCTGGACGGGTGCGTGGGACGGGATCTCGCCCAGCTGCGGCCCCGGCAACGGACCCTGGCCGGCGGCCCCGTAGGACTGCTCGGCGTACAACTGGCCTTCGTAGGGCTGCTGGCCGTACGTCGGGAGGGCCGCGGCCTGCTGCTCCTGATAGGCGGCGTCCGCGGGGGCCGCCTGCTCAGGGAACGGTGGGGCGGGCACTGCCTGGGCCTGCGCGGCCGCCGACCCGTCGTCAACCGGCTGTGCGGCGGCGGGCTGCGGCTCAACGGGCTGCGCGGCGGCGGGCTGCTCCGCCACGGGCGGCGGCGCGGCCTGGAGTGCCTCGGCCGGAGCGTCGAGGTATTCGGGGTCAGCGGCCGGGCCGGTGGTCTGTCGGGGGGCCGGCTGGGGCGCTCCGGCGGGTCCCCGGTCGGCCAGCGAACGGACCACGCCGCCGGTCGCGTCCGGGACCGGCGGGCCCATGTGGAGCGGGCGGCGGGGCGCGGCGGCGGTACTTTCCCCGCCACCGGCCCCGGCGTGGGCGTAGGCCTGCTGCTGGGGGGCGGCGGGCTGCGGGACGCGAACCGCACCGAGGTCGACGGAACCGGAGTCCCGGCCGCCGCTCTCGTGGTCGCCGATCGCGGCGGCGACCGGCACCTGGCCTGTGGCGGGCTCGAACGGCGCGGCCGGCTGCGGCGGTACCGCCTGCGGCTGCGGGAGCGGTTGGGCGGGCTGCGGCGCCTGTTGGGCGCCCTGCTCGCTCCAGGCGCCCTGGGCTCCCGGCATCAGCAGGTCGTCGTCCTCGACCGTGCCGTCGGCCGGGCCGAGGTAGGGATAGTCGCCCGAGTGCTGGGTGGGACCGGGGTCGGCAGGGGTGGGAACGGCCTGCGGCTGCCCGCGATGTCCGCCTGCGTTCTCCGGCTGTCCCTGGCCCGGGACCTGGCCGGTGTCGGTCATGCGTACCCCTCGCCCACTGCTAGTGCTCCTTCCAACCGCCCGTGCGACGCGCCGACCGGTGCGCACCGACGCCCCGATAGCGAGAACGAGCGAGCGCGCCTCCCGGCACGTCCGCCCTCAAGTGCTTCATTTTCGTCCAAAACCACGGCAATTTCCGGATATTGGCGTACGAAGCTGAAAGCGGAACGGCGGCGCAACGATCCGCCAGCCTACCCCGCGCGGGTGCCCTTCCTGGTCACGGGTGAGGAACGCGATAGCCGCTCAGCAAAAACACCACAGAGCGTTCACGTTCGACCCAAACGGAAGTGTCCAGTTCTACCGACTGGAGAAGGGCGCATTCGACTTCGTAGCCGCCTTCGGCGAGAGCCCGGCCGAGTGCCTCGGCCTGGTCGCGGGTCGCGGCGTGGGTGACGATCCGTTCGGGGCGGCGGGCCGCGCAGGCGGTGACCACGGCCGCTCCCCCGGCGCCGATGCGCACCACGTCGGGCTCCGGGAGCTCCTCCAGGATCTGCGGTGCTCGGCCCTGGACGGCCTGGAGTTGGACTCCGTACCGGCGGGCGAGGGCGACGGCGCGGGCGCAGGCGTCCGGGTCGGCGTCGACCGCGATGACCGCGGCGCCGAACCGCGCGGCCTCGACCGCGGCCGCCCCGCCGCCGGACCCGATGTCCCAGACCAGGTCGCCCACCCGTGGCCCGAGGCGGGCGAGTTGGGCGGTGCGCAGCTGGGCGGACTCGCCCTCGCCCAGCGCCCCGCCGTAGGCGCGGTCCGGAAGTCCCCAGCCGCGCGGGCCGGTCGAGTGGCCCGCTTCGCCGCCGGGGGTGCCGGCGATCCAGCCGGTGCCCTGGGCTGCGGCGCCGGACGGCGAACCGCCCACGACGATGACGACGTTGGGGTCGCGCCAGACGTGGTCGGCGACCTTGTCGGATGTGAGGACCGTCACCCGCTCCCGTGCGGTGCCCAGGTCCTCGCAGATGACGAAGGTGCGGTACACGCCGTCCAGGAGGAGGGCGAGTTCGGCGGGGCCGGCGCCGGGTGAGGTGAGCACCGCGACCTTGGGGTGGGCGCGGCAGACGTTGACCGCGCGGCGCAGGTCGCGGCTGTGGGCGACGACGACCTGGGCGTCGTCCCAGGGCATGCCGGCCCGGGCGAAGGCGGCGGCGACGGAGGAGACGGCCGGTACCACCTCGACCTCCAGCCCGTATTCGGGGGCGCGCAGGGTGCGGACCACGCCGAAGAAGCCGGGGTCGCCGTCGGCGAGGACGACGGCGGTGCCGCGGTGCTGGGCGATGCGGCGGGCGGCGAGGGTGACGCTGCCGAGCCGGATCCGTTCGGCGGCCGGCGGGACCTCGGGCAGCGCGAGGTGGTGGGCGGCGCCGGCGACCAGGGTCGCGGCGGCGAGGGCGGAGCGGGCGGCGGCGGTCAGCGGAGAGCCGTCCCATCCGATCACCGTGACCCGGTCGGCCATGCTCGTCAGTCTCCTGGGGGTGGTTAAGGGTTCCCGGGCGGGCGGCGGGGTGTGGTGGCCGCGTCCGGGGAGGGTGCTGAGGGGTGCCGGTCCGCGCTGGTCGGGGCGGGCCCGGCCGCCGTCCGGCAGGCCGAGGGTACCCCGGCGGCCGCAGGCCGGAGGTGGTGCGGGGTCAGTTCCACTCGGGGTAGGCGAAGCCGTTGGCGTCGACCATCCGGCCGGGGAGCCCGTCGAGGTCCTCGGGGAGCAGGCTCCAGACGATCTGATCCGTGCGGAGGTCGGTCCAGGTGCCGTCGTCCGCACGGGTACGGGCTATGCAGGCGTTGCGCAGCACTCCCTCACTGATGCAGCCGATCTTCTGGGCGACCTGCTGGGAGGCGGTGTTGCCGGCGGCGGTGCGCAGTTCCAGGCGCTCGAACTTCTGGTCCTGGAAGAGCCAGCGGGCGGTGGCCAGGGCCGCCTCGGACGCGTAGCCCTCACCGCGGGCCCAGGACGCGACGATGTACGAGATCTCGGTGGAACGCACCCGCCAGTTGGTGTTGCCGAGTTGGACGATGCCGACCAGGCGCTGGGTGAGGAACTCGGTGACCGCGAGGTCGATGCCGCGTCCCGCGATGCGTTCGGTGGGCGCGTAGGCGGTGACCCAGGTGCGGGCGGCGTCCTGGGTGTAGGGCTGGGGCGCCGAGGTCCAGGAGGCGACCAGTTCGTCGTTCATCATCTCGGCCAGGGCGGGGATGTCGTCCTCGTCGAGCGCGCGCAGCACCAACCGGTCCGTGCTGAGGGAGATGTCCGGAAAGGTGGATGTCATGCCGATGCTCCAACGCCGTTGACTGAGGTGCTCCGGGACGTCACGGGCCGTGTGCGCCGTGCGACCGGGGCCGCCCTGACCGTCTTGAATGCACCAGCATGCAGCATCGGCCCGCGGGCGTGCCACGCGCCCGGGCCCCGGCCGCGCGGGCGGGCGCGGCCGGGGCCCGTGACCACACCCGCCCACCCCCCGAAGGGGGGTGGGCGGCGGGGAAAAACAAGAGG
>NZ_JBHVQS010000068.1:0-41090 GCF_042886435.1 Streptomyces sp. NPDC058000 | reverse complement strand
GGGGTCCGGTGCGGGGGCTGCTGGGCGGCGGGGCGGTTTGTGTGGGGCGGGGGTGGGCCGCACTGCTTCGCTTTACGTCCGGCACACCCCAGCCCCACAGAACCGTCCCCTCCCGTTGTGGGTGGGTAAAGAGGCCGGTGGTGGTGCGGGTGGGTGGGATGGTGCGGATTCACGGCTGAGTGGCGACCGTTAGGCGACCACTCACCCTGACCCCCGCCCACCGTCATTCCCACCCTCCGACGGGAGGGGACGGGGCCGAACAGCCCCGCGCAGCGGCCCCGCAAAACGTGAACCCCCACGGCGGGACGGCCAACAACGTGGGGAAAAAGATCCGCTACGCGGACGGCCGCCCCAGCGCCCGGTACGTCCAGCCCGCCTTGCGCCACAAGGTCGGGTCGAGGGCGTTGCGTCCGTCGAGGACGCGACATTCGGTGGCCACCTCGGCCAGCTCCGCCGGGTCCAGTTCGCGGAACTCGCGCCATTCGGTCAGGTGCAGGACGACGTGGGCGCCGCGTACCGCGTCCAGTGCGCTCGCCGCGTACCCCAGGGTCGGGAAGATCCGCTGGGCGTTCGCCATGCCCTTCGGGTCGTAGACGGTCACCTGGCCGCCCTGGAGGTGGATCTGGCCGGCGACGTTGAGGGCGGGTGAGTCGCGGACGTCGTCCGAGTCCGGCTTGAAGGTCGCGCCGAGGACGGCGACCCGCTTGCCGAGGAAGCTGCCGCCCACCGCTTCCCGGGCCAGCTCGACCATGTGGCCACGGCGTCGCATGTTGATCGAGTCGACCTCGCGGAGGAAGGTCAGTGCCTGGTCGGCGCCGAGTTCGCCGGCGCGTGCCATGAAGGCCCGGATGTCCTTGGGCAGGCAGCCGCCGCCGAAGCCGATGCCGGCCCGCAGGAACTTCTTGCCGATCCGCTCGTCGTGGCCGATCGCCTCGGCCAGCTTCACCACGTCGCCGTCGGCCGCCTCGCAGACCTCGGCCATCGCGTTGATGAACGAGATCTTGGTGGCCAGGAAGGAGTTGGCGGCGGTCTTCACCAGTTCGGCGGTCGGGTAGTCCATGACCACGAACGGCGAGCCCTCGGCGATCGGGGCGGCGTAGACCTCGCGGAGCAGCGCCTCGGCGCGCTCGCTGGTGACGCCGGCCACGAGGCGGTCCGGGTGCAGGGTGTCCTGGACGGCGAACCCCTCGCGCAGGAACTCCGGGTTCCAGGCCAGCTCGGCGTCGGCACCGGCGGGTGCGGCGGCCGTGAGGCGGCGGGCGAGTCGGGCCGCGCTGCCGACCGGCACCGTCGACTTGCCGACCACCAGCGCGGGCCGGGTCAGGTGCGGCGCCAGTGCGTCGAAGGCGGCCTCGACGTAGGACATGTCACAGGCGTACTCGCCGTGCTTCTGCGGGGTGTTCACGCAGACGAAGTGCACATCGCCGAAGGCCCCGACCTCCTCGTAGGAGGTGGTGAAGCGGAGCCGGCCGGTGGAGCCCTCGATCCCGGCGACGTGGCGGCGCAGCAGGTCCGCGAGGCCCGGCTCGTACATCGGGACCTCGCCCCGGCGGAGCATCTCGATCTTCTCCGGCTGTACGTCCAGGCCCAGCACCTCGAAACCCAGCTCGGCCATCGCGGCGGCATGGGTGGCACCGAGGTAACCGGTGCCGATCACGGTGATCTTGAGGGCCATGTGGGGCTCCAGATGTCTGGCGGAAAACGGTGCTGACCGAGCATATCCGCGCGCCGAACGCACCCTTCCCGACCTCCGTACGCTCCCTGGGGGGACTGTCGGCAACCTCACCTATCCGCCGCCTGGTATCCGACCTAGAATCCCTTCTCAGTAAGGGTTACTTAACGGTAGTTAGCACTACCGACACCTCACAGGGGAGTGAGAAACCTTGGCGGGAACCGCTGATTTCGATCTGTACCGGCCGTCTGAGGAGCACGACATGCTCCGCGAGTCGGTGCGCTCGCTCGCCGAGGCGAAGATCGCGCCGTTCGCCGCTGCGGTGGACGAGGAGGCCCGTTTCCCGCAGGAGGCGCTCGACGCGCTGGTGGCCAACGATCTGCACGCCGTGCACGTACCGGAGTCGTACGGCGGCGCCGGTGCCGACGCGCTGGCGACCGTGATCGTCATCGAGGAGGTCTCCCGGGTCTGCGCCTCGTCGTCCCTGATCCCGGCCGTCAACAAGCTCGGTTCGCTGCCGGTGATCCTCTCCGGCAGCGAGGAGATCAAGAAGAAGTACCTCGCGCCGCTCGCCAAGGGCGACGCGATGTTCTCGTACTGCCTCAGTGAGCCGGACGCCGGTTCCGACGCGGCGGGGATGAAGACCAAGGCGGTGCGGGACGGGGACTTCTACGTCCTCAACGGCGTCAAGCGCTGGATCACCAACGCCGGGGTGTCGGAGTACTACACGGTCATGGCCGTCACCGACCCGGAGAAGCGCTCCAAGGGCATATCGGCGTTCGTCGTCGAGAAGGGCGACGAGGGCGTCTCCTTCGGGGCCCCGGAGAAGAAGCTCGGCATCAAGGGCTCCCCGACCCGCGAGGTCTACCTCGACAACGTCCGGATCCCCGCCGACCGCATGATCGGCGCGGAGGGCACCGGCTTCGCCACCGCCATGAAGACCCTGGACCACACCCGCATCACCATCGCGGCCCAGGCGCTCGGCATCGCCCAGGGAGCCCTCGACTACGCCAAGGGCTACGTCCAGGAGCGCAAGCAGTTCGGCAAGCCGATCGGTGACTTCCAGGGCGTCCAGTTCATGCTCGCCGACATGGCCATGAAGCTGGAGGCGGCCCGTCAGCTGACCTATGCCGCCGCGGCCCGCTCCGAGCGCGTCTCGGCCGGGGCCAAGGGCGAGGACCTGACCTTCTTCGGCGCCGCCGCGAAGTGCTACGCCTCCGACGCCGCCATGGAGATCACCACCGACGCCGTGCAGCTGCTCGGCGGCTACGGCTACACCCGCGACTACCCGCTGGAGCGGATGATGCGGGACGCCAAGATCACCCAGATCTACGAGGGCACGAACCAGGTGCAGCGGATCGTGATGGCGCGGAACCTGCCGTAGGGCGTTCCCACCTACGAGGACGGGCCCCCACCGCACCGCGGTCGGGGCCCGTCCTCGTAGGTGGCCGGTCCGGTCAGTTGTTGCTGGTGACGGTGACCGGCTCGTCGTTGTTGAGCTGCTGGACGAGCTGCTTGAGCTTGGCCTGGTCCCAGACCAGGTTGCCGCCGACGCTGCCGGAGATCGGCATGTTCATCGACTTGCCGTTGCCGCTGCTGACGTCCTTCATCGCGAAGAACATCTGGCCCAGGTCCCACAGGCCCATGTCCTTGTCCACCTTCAGCGTGTCCAGGCCGGCGCCCAGCGTCGGGTAGAGCTTGAAGGGGTTGAGGATGGTGCCCGGCGTGGCGGCCTGCTTGGCGACGGCGGCCAGGAACTTCTGCTGGTTCTTGGTGCGCTGGAGGTCCTGCGAGGCGAAGGCGTGCCGGGTCCGGACGAAGGCGAGCGCCTGCGCGCCGGTGAGGGTCTGGGTGCCGGCCTTGAAGTCGGCGCCGGAGTCCTTGTCCTTGAACGCCTGGGGGATGTCCATCTCCACGCCGCCGAGCGCGTCGACGATGTTGGCGAAGCCGGCGAACCCGATCTCGACGTAGTGGTCGATGTGCAGGTGGGTGTTGTACTCGATGGTGCGGACCAGCAGGTCCGGGCCGTCCTCGGCGTAGGTCGCGTTCAGCTTGGTGTGCCGCCCGGTCGCCGGGTACTTCTTGCCGGAGTTCGAGCCGACGTAGGAGGGGATCTCGACGTTGGAGTCGCGGGGCAGGGATATCAGCGTCGGGCCGTTGCTGCCGTCGTGCAGGATCAGCATCGAGTCGGTGCGCCCGCCGTCGGTGGGGCCGCCGGTGTGCAGCTTCTGCTTCATGTCGTCGGTCATGCCCTCGCGGCTGTCCGTCCCGACGATGAGGTAGTTCGTGCCGTCGCCGGTCGCGGGGCGGTCGATGACCTTGCTCAGGTCCACCTCGCGGCGGAGTTTGCCGTCCGCCCAGAAGTAGGTGCCGATCGAGGCGACCAGCACCACCACGACCAGGGTGATCAGCGCCCACTTGATGCGGCGGCCCCACTGCGGGCGCGGCCGGGCGTCGTAGCCGTCGCCCTCGCCGCCGCGGCCGCCGCCGGCGCCCCGGCCGCCGCCCCCGCCGTAGACCTGGCCGGTGTTGTAGCCGCTGTCGTCGTAGCCCTGGGACTGCTGCGGCGGTACGCCGGCACCGCGGCGCGGCGAGAGCGACGGCGGGAGCGGGGGCTCGTTCCGCTGGTAGCCGGGGCCTGCGTCGCGCCGTACCTGCGGCATGGCGCGCGCACCCTCCGGCTGGGCGCTGCCGCTGCCGCGTCCGTACCGGTTGCCGTTCTGGTCGCCGGACCGTCCTTGGGGCCACTCATTCATAGAGGGAAGTGTGCACGCCGCGGGGGGTTGCTTTACAGGGCGGGTGCGGGATCGGGCCGTGGCTGTTGCAGAGCTGATGCAAAGCGACGGACCGCTAACGGGCCATACCGCGAAGGGCCCGACGATTCCGGACGCCATTATCGGAAGCATCCATTCCAGATGGTTTCCGGCGGGGAGGGGGAGAGGCATCTCACGCCGGCGCCGAGACCTGCGTCACGCCGCCCGGGGCCGTTCCGCCGCCCGCCCGTACGGTCCCGTACGGGACCGGCTTACGCTGGTCTGCATGACCGACCTCGCCACCAACAGCCCGGAGGACGCCCCTGCGGGCAAGGCCACCTCCGTCTCCCGCACCACGCTGTCGCACATCATGACCGCAGGCGACACCAATCTCCTCGGCACGGTGCACGGCGGAGTGATCATGAAACTGGTCGACGACGCCGCGGGCGCGGTCGCGGGCCGGCACTCCGGCGGCCCCGCGGTCACGGCATCGATGGACGAGATGGCCTTCCTGGAGCCGGTCCGGGTCGGCGACCTCGTCCACGTCAAGGCACAGGTCAACTGGACCGGCCGGTCCTCCATGGAGATCGGCGTCCGGGTCCTGGCCGAGCGCTGGAACGAGTCCACCCCCGCCCAGCAGGTCGGCTCCGCCTACCTCGTCTTCGCCGCCGTCGACGAGCAGGGCAAGGCCCGTACGGTGCCGCCGGTCATCCCCGAGACCGAGCGTGACAGGCGCCGCTACCAGGAGGCCCAGATCCGCCGGACGCACCGGCTGGCCCGCCGCCGCGCCATCAGGGAACTGCGCGAGCGGCGCGCCGCCGAGGGACTCGACGACGCCTGACCGGCCGGCGGCGCCCCCTCACGCCTCCTCGGGCGCGGGCGCCGCCGCGCCGGGCGCCGCCCGGACCGCCCGGCGGGGCAGCGCCCGGTGGTGCAGCACCGCCGCCGCCAGCTTCGCCAGCAACGCCAGCGCCGCACCGGTGACGGTCCCGGCCGCCGCACACAGCACGTCGTCGATGTCGGCCACCCGGCCCGCCCGCATCAGCAGCTGCCCCACCTCGATGGCGACGCTCAGCCCCACCCCGAGCAGGAACGCACCCGCCGCCGACCACCGGGGCGCGGCGAACCGCAGCAGCAGCGGCACCGGGACGAAGAGCGCGGTGCCGGCGATCAGGCGCCGCACCAGCAGCGCCACCTGGCCCGGCTCCAGCTGTGCGCCCAGCTCGAACAGGCCCTCACCCGGGCGCCACCAGAACGTCGCGTCGCCGGAGCCGACCGGCTGGACGGGGGCGAGGGTGACCACCAGCATCAGCAGCAGCCAGACCGCCAGCAGCACCCGGGCCGTGGTGCGCGGGGCCCGGTACGGGGCCCGTTCCGCCCACAGCGCCAGGCCCAGGGCCAGCGCCAGCGCCCCGAGCAGGAAGAGCACCACCGTGGTCGGGGTGATGACCAGGACGGCCTGCCACATGCTCCGCACCCACCTTTCCGGACTCCGGACACCGGGCGGCCCGGCGTCAGCCGCAGCTCCACTTGGTGACGAAGACCGTCGCGGTGTGCTCCATGACGCCCCGGATGCACTCGTCCGCCGGCATCTCCACCCGCCCGCTCAGCCGGAGCGTGCCGCCCCGCGTCCGGCCGGTGCCGAACCAGCCGGGAAACGCCGTGATCCGGGAGTTCTTGCGCTGGTAGCCGAGCCGGACGGTGATCTCGCCGAGCATCGGCTCGTCCCGCCGGTAGACGACGGTGTAGGTGCCCGGGGCGCCGACCGGGCCGCGTAGGCACAGCAGGCCGCGGACCAGGACGCCGCAGCCGGTCGGCGCGGCCGGGGCCGCCGGGGCCGCCGCCGCGGTGGCCGCGACCAGCCCCAGCACCGCGACCGCGGCCGCGGTCCGACCCGCGCGGTGCCGCCGGCCCGGCCCGCCCGGCGGCGGCCCCGGCGCGGTCCGGCGGGGCGCGGGGACCGTCATCGACACACCGCTTGGTCGCCGGTGATCGCGGCGAGGGTGCCGGGGGCCGGCGTCGGCTCCTCGGCCCGCACCGGCCGCACCGCCCGGAAGTCCGCCCCGACGGTCACCCGCATCACCGGCCCCTGCCCGGCCGCCGGCCGCAGTCGGGCACCGGGCAGCGCCGTGGCCAGTGAGCGCGCCGAACGGTCCCAACGGGGGTCGTAGGAGAGCACCGTGCGCGGTGTGGTGGCGTGCGCGGAGTGGCCGGGGACGTCGGTGGCGAAGCCGGTGTCGTGCAGTTCCCGGGTGACGTGGGCGGCCAGGCCGGGCCGTCCGGTGCCGTTCTCGACCTGCACCTTGACGTGTTCCGGCGGGACGTCCACGACCGGGGTGGGCGCCGCCTTCGGGTCCGGGTGGAGGGCGAACGGCCGGTCCTCGCGCAGGGCCCGGAACAGCTTCGGCGCCTGGACCGGGTCCCAGCGCACCGTCGAACCCAGCCCCGGCACGTTCTCGGCCTCACCGCGCAGCGGCACCGACGCGAACTCCGACGACGCCGGGCCGAAGCCCCGCATCGCCTGCGCCAGGTCGGCCAGGTCGCCCGCCCCGAAGCCGTCGTCGGCCCGTACCGACCGGAGCATGGCGTCCGCCACCTCCTTGAAGCGGACCGGGTTCATCAGCACCCCGGACGAGGTGATCCGGTCCAGCAGCGCGGCCAGGAACCGCTGCTGGCGCTGCATCCGGCCCAGGTCCGCGGAGGCGTCGACGTGGCGCGAGCGGACGTACTGGAGCGCCTGGCCGCCGCCCAGCCGCGAGGTCCCGGCCGGCAGGTCCAGCCCCGAGTAGCGGTCCTTGAGCGGCCGTACCGTGCACAGCTCCACCCCGCCGACCGCGTCCACGGTCCGCATGAAGCTGGTGAAGTCGACCTCCAAATAGTGGTCGATGTGCACCCCGGTCATGTGCTCGACGGTGCGCACGGTCAGGTTGGGGCCGCCCTCGGCGTAGGCGGCGTTCAGCTTGAGCGCGTGCCGCGGGTGGCGCCAGCCGTCGGCGTCCTGGTGGGCGGGCACCTCGGCGTACGAGTCGCGGGGGAGGCTGACGACGCTGGCGCGGCTCCGGTCGGCGGACAGGTGCACCAGCATCAGGGTGTCGGTGCAGTGGCAGGGGTCGCCGCCCAGGTGGTACTTCCGCTTCTCCTCGTCGGTCAGCTTGTCCCGGCCGTCCGTGCCGACGACCAGGAAGGTCAGCCCGGCGCCGCCCCCGGGCCGGTCGCTGATGCCCTGGAAGGCGTCCACCCGGCTGATGCCGGTCTCGACGCCGGTGACCATGGCGTGCCCCACCCCGCTCGCGGACAGCAACAGGGCGGTCGCCGCGGCGCTGATCCGCACCCCCCAGCGCGCCCCCTGGGGACGCCGGCGCGGGCGGCGCCACCGGGACCGACGGGGGCGCCGGCCCGGGACGGTGCGGGGGGAGGGGGACGGCGCGGTCACGGGCCACCTCCGCGGTGGACGGGGACAGGGACGGCGGAGCGGGGCGGACGGGCCCGGCCGGTGCGCGGGCAGTCGCGGTACGGAGTCCGTCACGGTACGGGGTCAGGCACGGAACGGACCGGGTCACCGTAAGCCCATATGATCTGCATCAAAACGCCACACACCGGGTGGTTGTCGTCCGGCCACCCGGTTGCCGTCCGGCGGGGTCCCCCGTTCGCGGTACCGTGAGGCGGAATACCGCAGTCTGCCGGCGGGCGCTGCCGCCCCCCATGGCGGCTCGCCGCGGGCCGTACCCCCGAGGAAACATGCCCCAGCAGCAGCTCCCGGCCGTCTCCGTGATCATGCCGGTGCTCAACGAGGAACGTCACCTGCGCAATGCGGTCCGGCACATCCTGGCCCAGGAGTACGCCGGCGAGATGGAGGTGGTGATCGCCCTCGGCCCGTCCACGGACCGTACCGACGAGATCGCCGCGGAACTGGTCCGCGAGGACCCCCGGGTGCACACCGTCCCCAACCCCACGGGCCGCACCCCCGCCGCCCTGAACGCCGCGATCAAGGCGTCCCGGCACCCCGTCGTGGTCCGCGTCGACGGCCACGGCATGCTCTCGGCGAACTACATCGCCACCGCCGTGCGCCTCCTGGAGGAGACCGGCGCCGCCAACGTCGGCGGCATCATGCACGCCGAGGGCGAGAACGCCTGGGAGGAGGCGGTGGCCGCCGCCATGACCTCCAAGATCGGCGTCGGCAACGCCGCCTTCCACACCGGTGGTGCGGCCGCCCCGGCCGAAACGGTCTACCTCGGCGTCTTCCGCCGCGAGGTGCTGGAGCAGCAGGGCGGTTACAACGAGGAGTTCATCCGCGCCCAGGACTGGGAGCTGAACTTCCGCATCCGGGAGGCCGGCGGGCAGATCTGGTTCTCGCCGGAGCTGAAGGTCCAGTACCGGCCGCGGCCCAGCATCAAGGCGCTGGCCAAGCAGTACAAGGACTACGGGAAGTGGCGGCACGTCGTCGCCCGCTACCACTCCGGGTCGATCAACCTGCGCTACCTCGCCCCGCCGACCGCGGTCTGCGCCATCGCGGCGGGCCTGGTCGTCGGCGTGGCCGTCACGCCCTGGGGCCTCGTCGTCCCGGCCGGCTACCTGGCCGCGATCACCGCGGGCTCGCTGCCGGCCGGCAAGGGTCTGACGCTGAAGGCCCGCGCCCAGATCCCTCTCGCCCTGGCGACCATGCACATGTCGTGGGGCGTCGGCTTCCTCACCAGCCCGCGCGCCCTCGCGCAGAAGGTCATCGCCAGCCGGCGGCCCGCGGTGCCGGCCCCGGCCGCGGAGTAGCCGCCCGGGTGCGCGCCCACGGGCGCGCACCCTCACCGGGTCCGTCAGAACGTGTACTGCGGA
Organism: Streptomyces sp. NPDC058000; assembly: GCF_042886435.1. NCBI lineage: Bacteria > Bacillati > Actinomycetota > Actinomycetes > Kitasatosporales > Streptomycetaceae > Streptomyces > Streptomyces sp. NPDC058000. The sequence continues at coordinate 31,838 of NZ_JBHVQS010000068.1, read as the reverse complement.
TTGACCGTCATGCAGGCCGAGGAGTCCTTCTCCGCGTTCAGCGGGTCCGCGCTCTTGGGGGCCTGGTGCGCGGCCGCCCCGCCGGACGACGCTGGGTAGTCCGTGCCGGTCCGCCAGTCGTTGCCGACCACCAGCCGCATCGTGCCGGCCGAGGACGACTCCCGCACCGCGCCGCTGGGCAGCCCCAGTGCCTTGGCGAGCGCCAGGGCGTCGCCGCGCTGGGCGGCGTCCTTGTAGACGAGGGTGGTGTCCACCTGGCTGGCGAGCCGGGAGTCCGTGCGCGCGCTCGTGTAGCCGAGCGCGGCCAGCCGGCTGTGGAGGTCGCTGGCACGACCGGCGGCCGGGCCGCGCGAACCGTCGGTGCCGTTCTGGATGATGACGTCCAGCTTGGCCTTGGGAGTGGACGGCCCCGTCTCCGGTTCCGGCTTCTTCTTGGCGCCCTCGGCACCCTTGGCGTCCTTGCCGTCCAGCGCGACGTCGTTGCGCAGCATCGCGAAGGTGGCCTCCGCGTCACCGGGCTTGGGAACCACGTACCGCTCCCCGGGGCCGTACTGCCACGGCATGGTGACCATCGTGGTGCGCTTGGTCGGCACCCGCTGGAGGTCACCGCCCAGGTCGTAGAGCTTCTTGACCGAGCCCAGCCCCTCGTCGACCGTGAGCGCGCTGGTCGCGGCCTCCGCCAGGTCCCGCAGCTGCACCGGGTCGGTGAGCTTGGTGCCCTTCTTGAGCTGACGGATCATCGAGTTCATGTACATGTGCTGGGCCTTGGCCCGGCCGATGTCGGTGTTGTCCTCGAAGCCGTAACGGGTGCGCAGCCACTGGAGCGCCTGGACGCCCTGGACGGAGTGGGTGCCCTTGGTCAGCCGCAGTCCGCTGCCGTGGCCCCTGCTGTCGTGCGAGTAGACGTTCCGGTCGACGCAGACCGGGACCCCGCCGATCGCGTCGGCCATGTCCACCACCCCGGCGAAGTCGACCATCATGAAGTGGTCGATGTAGATGCCGGTCAGCTCCTTCCAGGTGGCGACGGTGCAGCCCGGACCGCCGTGCTGGAGCGACTCGTTGATGGCGGCGGTGGTCTGCGGGTAGACGTGGCCGTCCTTGGGGTCGGTGCACTGCGGGATGGTCACCCGGGTGTCCCGCGGTATGGAGATCACCGACATGTTGCTGCGGTCGGCGCTGACGTGCAGCAGCATCTGGACGTCCGCCAGCGGTTTGCGGTCCGCGTCCTGGCGGGCCCCGCCCAGCTCGATGTTCTTCTCGCTGTTCCGGCCGTCCGAGCCCACCAGCAGGATGTTCATCGGCGTCTGCCCGAACGCGTTGGGCTCCGGCTTCTTCAGTCCGCCCGGGCCGAGGTCCAGCGCGTCCTTGCGGAGGTTGGCGTTCAGGTGCTGGTAGTAGAGGTAGCCGCCGGTCGCCCCGGCCACCAGGAGCAGGCCCAGACTCAGCGCGGTCCAGCGCAGCGCCCGGCCGCCCTTGCTGCGCTTGCCGGCCTTACCGCCCTTGCGGCGACGCGGGGGACGGCCGGCGCGGTGCCCGGCCGGTTCGTCGTCGGACGGGCCACCACCGTCGGGCGGGCCACCGCCGTCGTCGGGAGCCGGTGGGCCGGAGCCCTCGTCCGGCGCCCAGCCCGGCGCGTCCGGGGGCAGCCCCTTGTCCGCGAAGCCGCCGCCCGTCCAGCCCAACCGCCGGGGCTCCGGCTCCGGCTCCTTTCGTCCCCCGCGCTGCCCGTCACCGCGCACACCGCTCTGCGGCATTCGGCACTCTCCCCGTTGTCCGATCCGGTGCGCTCGGTGTCCCCCCGGTGCACGCACCGGCTCCACTGGAGCACCCGGTACGCGCACCGGCTCCACCGGGGCGGCTGACGCCGCGCTCCCCGCTGGGCGGCCCTGCCGGGCCCGCCGGATTACTTCGCGCAGATGTTCTTGTCATCTGCATTGACGTGCTGGACCCCCGCCGGGGTTTCGGTCGGTGCCTCGATCGGTGAACCCGGGGCGGTGAAGTCCTTGCCGAGCACCAGCTTCATCGGGACCCGCGGACCGGCGTCCGTGGCGGTCTGCTTCAACGCGCTCTTGGGCAGACCCATCCACTCGGCCAGCGTGGCGGCCTGGTCGGCCTGGTTGGGCGCGTACTCCAGACGGGTCGCGGCGAGCTTCTCCGAGGCGTTGCCGGCATTGGTGGAGAGCCGCGCGCCCTTGTTGTTCTGCAGCCAGTCCACGGTCTCCTGGGCCGCGCCGAACGGCCCGCCGCCGTTGGTGACATCGACCCGGACCAGCTCGGCCGGGGCCTTCTTGACCGGTGCGGCCTTCTTGCCGCCCTGGTCCTTCCCGGCCCCCTTGGACAGCGTGTGGTCCTGCTGCACCATCTTGAACAGCGGATCGGCCTTGGCCGTGTCCAGCACGACGGTGGCCTTGTCCCGCGGGTTGTCCAGCACCGGGACGGTGGCGAAGGTGATCTTGTTGAGGTCGACCCGCTTCAGGTCGCTGCCGAAGTCCATCAGCTTCGACGCACTGCCGATACCGGTGTCCACCGTCAGCGCCTTGGTCGCCGCCTGCGCCACGTCCAGCAGCTTGGTCGGACTGCCGAACGCACTGGACTTCAGCTTCCGGATCAGCGAACCGACGAACTGCTGCTGGAGCTGAATCCGACTCAGATCGCTGCCGGTGCCCACCGCGTGCCGGGTCCGCACGAACGCCAGCGCCTGCTCGCCCTTGACCACGTGCCGACCGGCCGTCAACTTCAGGTGCGACTTGGGGTCGTTGATGTCCTTGCCCGCGCACACCTCGACGCCGTCCACCGCATTGGACAGGTCCTTGACGGCGTTGAAGTCCGCCATCATGAAGTGGTTGACCTTCACCCCGGTCAGCTTCTCGACGGTCCGCCAGGTGCAGCCCGGGTCCCGGCCCTCCTGGCCCAGGCTGGTGTTGAACCGCACCTGCTGCTGACCCGGAATGACCTTCGTCGAGCCGTCCGGCTGCTTCGTCGGGCAGTCGGGGATGTCGGTGATCAGGTCACGCGGGATGCTCAGCGCGGTGGCGTTGGTCCGGTCCTTGGACACGTGCATCAGGATCGTGGTGTCCGCGTGCCCGACGCTGCCCGAGTCGCCGTACCCCGAGTCGCCCTTGCCGGTGCGCGCGTCGGTGCCGATGACCAGGAGGTTCACCGGACCGTCGGTGACCGCCGAGTTCTCCTCGCCGACGTCGACCTTCCTGATGTTGCCGTCGAGCTGCTCGTAGATGACGAACGCGGTACCGCAGCCGGCGACGAGCACGAAGCCCACCACACCGGCCGTCCAGTACACGGCCTTCCGCTTCACCGACTTCTTCGGCTTGGGCTTGCGGCGGGTCGCCGCGCTGCCGGCCGCCGCCGCGGATTCGGCCCCGGCCCGGTCCGCGGCCCGGCGCGCCGCCCGGCCGCCCGCCGCGGGCTCGGCGTCGTCGTCCTTGTCCTTCCGGCCGCCCCGTTGGACGGGCAGCGGACGGGTGTCGGTGTCGTCGCGCCCCGCGCCGGGTTTCCCCGTGGCACGTCTGCCGGGCGCCTTGCGGTCGGCGGGCCGAGCCGGGCCCTGACCCTTCGGGTCAAGCCGCAACTCGTAGTTGCCGGTGTTCGGATCGAACACCCACTGATCGGCGGGGTCGACGTTGTCGTCGCCCGCCTGCCCACGGCCTTGCGCGTCCACGGTGCCTTGAGTCCTCCGTCGATACCACGCGGCGCCATCCCCTCAGGGCGCTCGGTCGGTCGATAGTGCGGTACGTGGTCAGTTACTGGGTCAACGCTCAACGGCCAGCTGGTCGTGCGGACCGGATCGCTCACACTATCCGCCCAGTTCAGTGTCGGGCGACGCCCGTGACAAATTCCACTTCCCTACAACTGGGCAATCCGCCCATTCCCTTCACGGCTCACCGGCGCACTGCGCGGCGTATTTATTCGCAGGCGCCGTGTTCCGCCGTGGTCCCGGGAAAGGCCGGTGTCGAACTCGCGGCGGGCGCCGGTCTTCCGCCCCGCCCGCGGCCCGCGGCCTTGCCGTCCACGGCCGCGGTGGGCCGCTGCGGCACCACCGTCACCGGCCGATCGTTGCGCAGCCGCCCGAAGAGCCCATCCGCGTCCGGTTGCACCAGCTCATCGCGATTCGGGTCGTAGCGGTACGCGGTACGCGGCACGGTCAGGAACTGCACATGTGCGGTGGGAATGCTGCGCATGCTGCGGACCAATTCGTACAAACCCCGGAGGGAAGCCAGCCCGGCATCAGTGGTCAGTGAACTCGTCGCGGCATCCATCACCGGATACAGCCGCATCGGATTGAGCAGCACGCCATTGCTCTGCACTTTCTTCACCAAGGCGGCGAGGAACAGCTGCTGCCGCTCCATACGCTGGGTGTCACTGCCGTCGCCCAGACTCTTGCGGGCCCGCACGAAACCGAGCGCCGCCTCGCCGTCCAACGTCTGCCGACCGGCCGGCAGCGCCACATGAGCCTCGTCGTCCTTGATGGGCTGCGGCAGGCACACCTGCACACCGTGCACCGCGTCCACCATGTTCTTGAACCCGGTGAAGTCCACGATGACGTGGTGGTCGATCCGGACCCGGGTCATCATCTCCACCGTACGGATCGCACACGCCGCGCCGCCGAACGCGAACGCCCAGTTGAACTGCACCGTCTGCGGCACCGACTCGGTTCCGTCGGCGCGCTTGCAGTGCGGTACGGGCACCATCAGGTCGCGCGGAATGCTGACCGCGGTCGCGCTCCTCCGGTCGGCCGCCAGGTGCAGCAGGATCGTGGTGTCCGAACGCTGGGTGCCGCTGTCCACCCCGTACGCGCCGTTGTCGCCACCGCGGTTGTCGGAGCCGATCAGCAGGATGTCCTGCGCGTTCGGCGGACCCGCCGGCGGCCGCTCCGACTCGTACTTCTCCAACTCCCGCTCGGTGGCGCTGTCCGAGCGGATGTTGCCGTTGAGCCGGGACCAGACGGCCCACCCCAACCCCGCCGAGGCCAGGACGGCGACGGTCAGCGCCAGCGCGGCGGCCCGCAGCCAGCGGCGGTGCGGCGGCGCCGGGACGCGCGGCGGGCCCGGCCGGTCGGTCGCCAGCAGCCCGGTGGGCCGCTCCGCCCAGCCCCCGAACCGCGCCCGCCGACCGGGGCCCGGCGCCCCCCGCCCACCGCTCTCGGAAGGACGCCGGCGGCCGGGCGGGGTGTCGGGGCTCTCGGTCACGGGTGCGTCCCTCCCTCACGGAGTCGGCGGCACGCCCCCGCGCCGGGCACCGCCGGGGAGGAGACCACCGGTACCCCGCGCCGGGGAGTCCGTACGCACCGGGCGTACGTACACCGAGCATGGCCCCACACGGCCGGACCGGCCCGTCCGGCGGGAATCCCCTCGGCCGGACGGGGGAGCCGACGGCCCCGCGCCGGTCCCGGGCGCCTCGGGGCCGGTTCGGTGGATCAGGGTCGGACAAGCCCTGATCCACCGGGCCGGCCCTAGGAACGCGGCGCGGTGAAGGTGACCTTCTCGGTGGTCTCCCGCGCGGCCAGCGCACCGTCGTCCAGCCGGTCCAGATGGCGGCACAGCACCACCGAACCGCCCGCCGCCAACGGCGCGTACAGCCCGTACGACAGGCCCTGCCAGGTGTCGTACGCCAGCCCCGACAGCACCCGCGGCGCCGCCGGCAGCCCCGCGGCCGCGGCATCCGCCCGCGCCCGCTCCCCGATCCCGGCACCGGTCAGCTCCACGCCGCCGACCGCCAGCGCCGGTGCGCCCGGATCCACCGGGACGAACGGCGCGAACCGGTCGCCCTGGGCCGGCACCTCCACCGCGTAGTCCGCGAACCCGGCCGGCGGCTGCGGGAACCGGCCGCCCAACGGGCGCAGCGCCAGCGCCACCCGCTCCCCGGAACAGGCCCGCGCCGCGTCGAGGGTGTCCGGACCGCTGACGACGAGGTCCGCGGCGGCCGGATCACCCCCCACGTCCGCGACCACGCCCACCGACGCACAGGCCAACAGCCAGACGGCGGTCTGCCAGTGGGCGGGCAACAGCAGCGCGAGCCGGTCGCCGGGCTCGGCGGCCAGATCACCCTGGAGGTAGTTGGCGGTCTTCGCCACCCAATTGGCGAAGGTCGCGACGGACAGTTCCACCCGCTCGCCGGTGGCGTCGTCGTAGAAGGTCACGAGCGGGCGGGCCGGGTCCGCGGCGAGCGCGGAACCCAGCAGGTCGGCGGGGGTGCGGTCGGTGGCGTTCATCGCGGCCAGAGTACGCGCGCGGCCCACTGACGGTCAGTCGGGTGCGGTCCGCGCGGGCCACCGGTTCGGCCGATGCCCCGTCAGACCAGCGATGGCGGGCCGCTGCCGGCCGTGTCCAGGATTTCCCATGCGCCCCTTCCTCGTGTCCTGCCTCGGCGCCGCGTGCACGGCCGCCCTCGCCCTGCCCCTCGCCCCGGCCGCCGCGCACCCCGCCGAGTCAGCCCCCGGGCCCGGCGCGGTGCGCGCCGGCGACCTGCCGGGCGCCACCCAGTCCCTGCCACTGGAGAGCCTCTTCCTGACGGCCTCGACGGCCCCGACGGCCCAGGCCGCCCCGGCCGTCCCGGGCACCCCCGCCCAGGGCGGCCAGGGCGGCCAGGGCACCCAGGGCACCCAGGTCGGCGAATCGCCACAAGAACCGGCCGTCCGCGGACTGGCACCCCGCACGGTCCGGCCGTTCTCCCTCCTCGGCATCGTCTGGGACGACGCCGCGGCCGCCCTCCGCGGCCGGATCCAGGTCCGCACCCGGGCCCGCGGCAGCGGCCTCTGGTCCGGTTGGCAGGACCTCCAGAACGCCAGCGACGACGCCCCCGACCTCGGCGCCGGGGAGGGCCGCGGCAACGCCGCACGGGGTAGCACGGCGCCCCTGTGGGTGGGCGCCAGCGACGCCGTCCAACTGCGCCTCACGCTCGCCGACCCGCACCGCGCCGCCACCGTCCTGCCGCACGGCCTACGCCTCGAACTCGTCGACCCCGGCCCCGACACCCCCGTCGTCCGCGGCGGCCCGCCCAGCACCCCCGAGGCCACCGCCAGCTCCGCCGCCAACGCGCCCCTGGCACCGCTCGGCGCCACCGAGATCCCCGCCGCCGACCAGGCCGCCACCCAGGCCGACGTCACCGCGGCCGGCGGGCCCGCCGCCGGAGCGGTGCACATCGGCGCCCGCCCGCGCATCGTCACCCGGGCCGGCTGGGGCGCCGACGAGCAGCTGCGCGAAGCGCGCTTCGTCTACACCCACCCGGTCCGCGCCGTCTTCGTCCACCACAGCGCCACCGGCAACAACTACACCTGCGCACAAGCCCCTTCGGTGATCCGCGGCCTGTACCGCTACCACGTCAAGAGCAGCCACTGGCGGGACATCGGCTACAACTTCCTGATCGACAAGTGCGGCACCATCTACGAGGGCCGCGCCGGCGGCGTCGCCAAACCGGTACTCGGCGCCCACACCCTCGGCTTCAACAACGACAGCACCGGCATCGCGCTGCTCGGCTCGTTCAGCAAGACCGCCCCGCCCCGCCCCGCCGTCGAGGCGCTGGGCCGGCTGGCGGCCTGGAAACTCGGCCTGCACGGCGCCGATCCGCGCGGCCGCACCCCGATGAGGTCCACCGGCGGCAATCTCTACCGGAAGGGGAGAGTCGTCCAACAGCACGTCATTTCCGGCCATCGCGACGGCTTCAAGACGGAATGCCCCGGCACCCTCCTCTATGCCGACCTCCCCGCGGTCCGGCTGGCCGCGGCCCGCCTCCAGGGCCGCTGACGCCCGCCGGGAGCCCCGTCCGGCACCGCCGCCGTGAAACGTGTCACCCCCGGTGTCCTCTGCCGCCGCACGGTCGTCGGCCCCGACACTGAACCGATCGCCGCCACTGCACGTCCTAGGGACCGCGATACCTCCCGGCACCCGTCATCGGCCCGCCGCGTCCCGACGTCCCGCCGAGGGCGACCGACGGTCCGTCTGCCTACACTGGTCCGCCGACCAGCCGACCCCAGGAAGCAGAGAAGACCACGTGAGCGTCGCACGCGCAGCCGCCGGGCCGCGGTCGACGCGACGACTGCCGCACCGTTGCACTGCACGGGCGGAGAAGCGAACAAGAGGACACAAGTGACCGAAGCGATCCTCCTGGTCGGCGGCAAGGGCACTCGGCTGCGCCCGCTGACGGTGCACACGCCCAAGCCCATGGTCCCGGCCGCCGGCGTGCCCTTCCTCACCCACCAACTGGCCCGCGCCCGCGCCGCCGGCGTCGAGCACATCGTCCTGGCCACGTCCTACCTCGCCGAGGTCTTCGAGCCGTACTTCGGCGACGGCTCCGCGCTCGGCCTGCACCTGGAATACGTCACCGAAGTGGAGCCGCTGGGCACCGGCGGCGCCATCCGCAACGTCGCCTCCCGGCTGCACTCGGCCCCCGGCGACCCGGTGCTGATCTTCAACGGCGACATCCTCACCGGCCTGGACATCCGCGCCCTGGTCGACACCCACCGCACCAGCGGCGCCGACGTCTCCCTGCACCTCACCCGGGTCGAGGACCCGCGCGCCTTCGGGCTGGTCCCCACGGACGAAACCGGCCGGGTCACCGCCTTCCTGGAGAAGCCGCAGACCCCCGAGGAGATCGTCACCGACCAGATCAACGCCGGCGCCTACGTCTTCAACCGCTCGGTCATCGACTCCATCCCCACCGGCCGCCCGGTCTCCGTCGAACGCGAGACCTTCCCCGGCCTGCTCGCCGACGGCGCCCACCTCCAGGGCATGGTCGACTCCACCTACTGGCTCGACCTCGGCACCCCGCAGGCATTCGTCCGCGGCTCCGCCGACCTGGTCATGGGCCGCGCCCCGTCCCCGGCCGTCCCCGGCCGCTGCGGCGACCGCCTCGTCCTGGCGGACGCCGAGGTCGCCCCCGACGCCAAGCTCACCGGCGGCACCGTGGTCGGCTCCGCGGCCACGGTCGGCGCCGGCGCCCGGGTGGACGGCAGCACGGTCCTCGACGGCGCCGTGATCGAACCGGGCGCCCAGGTCCGCGACTCGCTGATCGGCGCCGGCGCCCGCATCGGGGCCCGTACGGTCCTGGACGGCGCGGTGATCGGCGACGGCGCGGTGGTCGGTCCCGACAACGAACTGCGCGGCGGCATCCGCATCTGGTGCGGCGCCGACATCCCCGCCGGCTCGGTCCGCTTCTCGTCCGACCAGTGACGCGCGCCCCGTCCGACCGGCGACCTGTTCCCCGTCCGACCGGCGACGACGTCCTTGCCCAACCGGTGACGGCGTCCCCGTCCGACCGGCGACGACCGACGCCTGACCTCGGCCCGACCCCGATCGCCTAACCTGGCGGCATGCCCGCCCGCACCTGGGTTCCGCCCGGCCCGTACGACCTGCACCGCACCCTCGGGGTGCTGCGTCGCGGTCCCGGCGACCCGGCGTTCGCGGTCCGCGGCGACGAGATCTGGCGCGCCTGCCGCACGCCCGACGGCCCCGGCACCCTGCGCCTGGCGGCCCGCCCCGCCGACGGCCACATCGCGGCGACGGCCTGGGGCCCGGGCGCGCAGTGGCTGCTGGAGCGCCTGCCGGAGCTGCTGGGGGAGTCCGACGACCCGGCGGCGCTGACCGCCCGGCACCGCGTCGTCCACGAGGCGCGCCGCCGCCACCCCGGCGTCCGGCTCGCCCGCACCGGCCTGGTCCTGGAGTCGCTGATCCCCTCGGTCCTGGAGCAGAAGGTCACCAGCGACGAGGCGTACCGCGCCTGGCGGCTGCTGCTCCAGCGACACGGCACGCCCGCGCCCGGCCCCTGGGACCGGCTGCGGGTGATGCCCGAGCCGCGCGGCTGGGCGCTGATCCCGTCCTGGGAGTGGCACCGCGCGGGCGTCGACGACAAGCGGTCCTCGGCGATCGTGCGCGCGGTCCGGGTCGCGGCCCGTATGGAGGAGGCCGCGCGGATGGACCTCGCGGCCGCCACCCGCCGGCTGACCGCGATCCTGGGCATCGGCCCCTGGACGGCCGCCGAGACCCTCCAGCGCGCCCTGGGCGCCCCCGACGCGATCACCGTCGGCGACCTGCACCTGCCGAAGATCATCGGCTATGCGCTCACCGGCCGCCGCGGCACCACCGACGAGGAGATGCTTCACCTGCTGGCGCCCTACGAGGGCCAGCGGCACCGCGCGGCCCGGCTGATCCTGCTCTCCGGCCTGATCCCGCCGCGCCGCGCCCCGCGCTTCCCGGTGGGCGACATCGCCCGGCTGTGACCGGGACGGCGCCGCCCACCGTGGGGTCCGTCGAACGCCCGCTCAGCGGACGCTGACGAAGTCGTCCACCGGCCGCGCCGGCCGCTCCCGCGGCGGCGACGCCGGCCGCCCGATGGCCACCGCCCCCATCGGCTCCCAGTCCGCCGGCAGCTCCAGCACCTCCCGGACCACGTCCCGGCAGAACATCGTCGAGGAGATCCACGCCGACCCCAGCCGTTCGGCGGCCAGCGTCACCAGGAAGTTCTGGATGCCCGCGCCGTGCGCGACGACGAACATCTCGCGTTCGGCGGCGCCGCGCCGCGCGTCCGGGTAGGCGTGCGAACCGTCCAGCACCATGCACGGCACCGCCAGATACGGCGCGTTGCGCAGCACGTCGCCGCGCCGCACCCGCTTGGCGATCGACTCCTCCGACTTCCCGTCCGCGCGCAGATCGGCCACCCAGGCGTCCCGCATCGCGTCCAGTAGGCGGGTCCGGGACTCCGCCGACTCCACGAGGACGAACCGCCACGGCGCGGTGTGGTGCGGCGCCGGCGCGGTCAGTGCCGCGGCCACCGCGCGCCGCACCGCGCCCGGGTCCACCGGATCGTCGGTGAACTCCCGGACCGTGCGCCGCAGCGTCACCGCCTCCCGGACGGCCTCGGAGGTGCCCAGCCGGAACATGTCGTCCGCGGCGTTCCGCACCAGCGCCCGCGCCCCCAGGTCCGCGGGCTCCTCGCCGTCCGCGTTCCCGCCGGCACCCGCCTCCGGGCTCGCGTCCGCCTCCGGCCCCGCGTCCGCCGGCAGGACGACGTGCGGCAACCCGCGCACCACGGCCACCGGCAGCCCGGTCGCCTTGCCCTTCACCAGGTCGCCCGCGGCGGCGAGTTCGTCCGCGGTGGCCACGACGGTGGCGACCAGCGGATTGCCGTAGGCGTCGGTGCCGCCGCGCAGGTCGTCCAGCACCCGCACCCCGGCCGCCCCGATGGCGACGTCGGTCAGACCGCTGCGCCACGGCCGCCCGAAGGTGTCGCTGATGATCACGCCGACGTCCACGCCGAGCGTCTCGCGCAGCCCGGCCCGCAGCGCGCGGGCCGAGGCGTCCGGGTCCGCGGGCAGCAGCAGGATCGTGCCGGACGGGGTGTTGGAGGCGTCCACGCCGGCCGCGGCCATCACCAGGCCCCGGTGGTCCTCCACGATCCGCAGGGTGCCGCGGCGGGCCACCACCCGCGCCGTCTCGGCGTCGATCGCCGCCTCGCGGTCGGTGGCCTCGATGATCCGCCCCTCGGCCTTGCTGACGATCTTCGAGGTGACCAACACCACGTCGCCATCGGCCAGTTGGGTCAGGTCGGCGCCGGCCGTCGCGGTCGCGATCAACTTGACGAGGTCGTCGCCGGGCCGCACCTCGGGGATGCCCGGCAGCGCCCACACCCGGTACCCGGGCGCCGTCCCGGTCATCGCCGCACCTCCGCGGCGAGCGCCAGCGCCTCGCGGGCCATCGCGGCGGTGGCCTCCACGTCCGTCATCATCAGCGGCACCGCGCGGCAGCGGATCCCCGCCGCCTCGACGTCGGCCACCGCGCCCGCGTCCACGTCGTCCACCAGCCAGCCGTCCAGCAGACCCGCCCCGTAGTGCCGGGCCACCGCCGCCGCGCTGGATTCCACCCCGACCGCCTCCAGCACCTTGTCGGCCATCCCGCGCACCGGGGCGTCCCCGACGATCGGCGACAGCCCGACCACCGGTGCCGCGGCCTCCGCGACGGCCTCCCGGATGCCGGGGACGGCCAGGATCGTGCCGATGCTGACGACCGGGTTGGAGGGCGGGAAGAGGATCAGGTCGGCCGCCGCGAGGGCCTCCAGCACGCCGGGCGCCGGCTTGGCCTGTTCGGCGCCGACCGGCACCACGGCCAGCGCCGGCACCGACGCCCGCAGCCGTACCCAGTACTCCTGGAAGTGCACGGCCTTGCGTTCGCCGTTCTCGTCCTCGATGGCGACGTGGGTCTCGACCCGGTCGTCGGACATCGGCAGCAGCCACACACCGGGCTGCCAGCGGTCGCACAGCGCCTCGGTGACCGCGCTCAGCGGGTAGCCGGCGCCCAGCATCTGGGTCCGGACGATATGGGTGGCGAAGTCCCGGTCACCCAGCCCGAACCACTCCGGCCCGACGCCGTACGCGGCCAGTTCCTCCTTCACCCGGAACGTCTCGCCCGTCCGGCCCCAGCCCTGGTCCTCGTTGATCCCGCCACCGAGCGTGTACATCACGGTGTCGAGATCGGGACACACCTTCAGCCCGAACAGATGGATGTCGTCACCGGTGTTGCCGATGACGGTGATGTCCGCGTCCGGAGCCGCTGCCTTCAGTCCCCGCAGGAAGCGGGCGCCGCCGATACCGCCGGCCAGAACCACAATGCGCATGCCCGCAAGTCTGTCAGCCGCAGGCTGCTTCCAAGAGGGGTGGGCTGCTTCCAAGAGGGGGGCAGGGTGACGGGTGGGCTGTCAGCCGCAGGCTGATTCCATGAGGGGTGGTGGTCGGGTGACGGGTGGGCGTCAGTGGGTCGCGGTCCCCTGGACCGGCGCCGCGCACCGGGCGCTGTACGGCGCGAGCGGGGCCGCCTCGGCGGAACGGAGGTGGGACGGGGGGAGCATCGGCATGTCGGTCAGGCCGGGGAAGTACACGTGCAGGCTGACGGCCGGCACCAGCGCGTCATTGACGACCTCGTGGGCGTAGCCGGGGGCGAACACCCGCTGGGCGCCGGCGCCCAGGGTGCGCGCTCCACCGGTGCCGTGTTCCGTCAACTCGCCTTCCAGGACGGTCAGTACGCCCGAGGACGGGCCGTGATCGTGCCGGCCGCTGCCCTGCCCGGGGACCCAGCTCAGCAGCCACACCTCGTAACCAGGGCCGGTGCGCAGCCGGTGGTACCAGCGGGTGGTGGCGTCGTAGCGGACCAGCGGGGTCCACGCGGCGCGGTCGGCGGCGAGGGAGCGGGCCAGGCCCGCGAAGCCGGCGACGGTGGTGGGGTGCGCGGGGACGGGCGGCAGCAGGTGGGGGATGGCGAGCGGGTCGCCGGCGATCTGGACGTCGCTGTTCATGGCGGGGTTCCTCGGCGGAAGTGCTGGGTGACGCGCGAAAGTGGGGTGCGGCACGGCGCGGGCCGTTCCTTGTGGGGGCGCGGCGCGGTGGTCGCGGCGGAGCAGTGCGCTGACGGGATGGTGCGAGCGCGGCGGGCTGGAGCTCAGTGGCTACGACAGCTGGAACAGCGACAGCGGGCCTGCGCAGCGCAGAGCGACCCGTAGGAACGGGTCAGTCGGTGCGCGGAGGTCGCTGGCATGCGGCCAAGGAGACATGGGGCGGTGGTGCGCTGTCAAACGCATGACCGCGTATCGGACAGCGTTCACCTCATCCGGTTACTCCGTCCGGAGAAAGGTTTGTGCAGCCCATGGTGCGGAGAAGCGGTCAGCAACCGTGCCCACGGCCGCCGTTGCGGTCCTGTGATCCGGCTGTGATCTTTCCCGCTCCGGCGCGCGCGGTGCAACGCGAAAGCCGTCCGTTGACGTCTCACTCGGTGAGAAGGGAGCCACGGGTTCGCTGCCCGGGGAAGTGTCCTGTTTTTGGATGATTTGAACACTTTCCGCATATGCTTGGTTCCGCAGAGTGAATAAGAGGCCCAATAGCAGATCTCGGCTTGACTGGCCCGGATCAGCACACTTGTAATTTCACTCGTGTCGTTCAGCCGAATTCGATCACGGCTTGATCACGGGGACGTAAAGACAGACGAGGGGCGCACATGACCGAGCTGTTCCAGGAATTGCTGGTCGAGGAGGCGGACGAGGAGCTCGGCTGGCAGGAGCGCGCACTGTGCGCCCAGACCGACCCCGAGTCCTTCTTCCCGGAGAAGGGTGGCTCCACCCGCGAGGCCAAGAAGGTCTGCCTCGCCTGCGAAGTCCGGTCGGAGTGCCTCGAATACGCCCTCGCCAACGACGAGCGCTTCGGTATCTGGGGCGGTCTGTCCGAGCGCGAGCGCCGCCGGCTCAAGAAGGCCGCCGTCTGACCGTGACAGGCCAGCCCCCCGCACCAGCAGCCCGCGGCCGCGCCGACCACGCCGCCGCACCACCCCAACTCCCCATATCCCCCTATAGCGAACACACCGCCTCCAGCGCCCCGGCCGCCGGAGGCGGTCTGCTGTGTACGGAGCCGATCGGTGCCCCGGCGCGAACCATTAGTGTGGGGCCCCGTCCGAGACACGCCCGCACCGCCGGCGCGGGGTGCGCGTGTCCCTCGTAGTCCGTCGCAGTGTCTTCCGGGGGCGGGGGCCTTTCAGCGACTTCGCCGTGGGCCCCGGACTCCCGGGTCCGGAGGGCCCGTACCTCGATGTCCGTGCACAGCCAGTCGGCGGCCCAGGCCGCCCCGTACGCAGCTGCCACACCAGAGTTCCCGCGGCACGTCGTCACCGCCGTGATCGTCTCGCACGACGGCGGCCGCTGGCTGCCCGACGCGCTCGCCGGACTGCTCGGCCAGGAGCGCCCGGTGCAGAACGTCATCGGCGCCGACACCGGCAGCGGGGACGACTCCGCCCAACTGCTCGCCGAGGCGATCGGCGACGACCACGTGCTCCACCTCGCCCGCCGTTCCGGATTCGGCACCGCCGTCGACGAGGCGGTCCGCACCGCCCCCGTCCTCGGCCCCGACGACCTGCCGTACCTGCGCCGCCCCAGCGGCTGGGACCCGGTCAGCCGCACCTGGCACGACGAGGCGTACGAGATGCCGGAACTCCCGCACGGGGAACCGGTCCAGTGGCTGTGGCTGCTGCACGACGACTGCGCGCCGGCCCCCGACGCCCTCGCCGAACTGCTGCGGATCGCCGACGCCAGCCCGTCCACCGCCATCGTCGGCCCCAAGCTGCGCAGCTGGTACGACCGCCGGCAGCTGCTCGAAACCGGCGTCAGCATCGCCCGCAGCGGCCGCCGTTGGACCGGCCTGGACCGCCGCGAACAGGACCAGGGCCAGCACGACCAGGTCCGCCCGGTGCTGTCCGTCTCCACCGCCGGCATGCTCATCCGCCGCGACGTCTACGAGCAGCTGGGCGGCTTCGACCGCCGGCTGCCGCTGATGCGCGACGACGTCGACCTGTGCTGGCGCGCCCAGGCGGCCGGCCATCAGGTCCTGATCGCCCCGGACGCCGTCCTACGGCACGCCGAGGCCGCCGCCCGCGAACGCCGGCCCATCGACTGCGTCGGCCGCTCCGTGGCCAACCCGCACCGGGTCGACAAGGCCGGCGCCGTCTACACCCTGCTCGCCAACACCCGCGGCGCGCTGGTCCCCTACACCCTGCTGCGGCTGCTGATCGGCACCCTGCTGCGGGTCATCGCGTACCTCGTCGGCAAGGTCCCCGGCCAGGCCCTGGACGAACTCGCCGGACTCTTCGGCACCCTGCTCCGCCCCGGAAAGATCCTCGCCGCCCGCAAACGCCGGGGGAAGCCGACGGTCGACCCGAGCGAGCTGCGGCCGCTGTTCCCGCCGCCCGGCGCCACCGTCCGCGCCACCGTCGAACAGGTCGCCGGCAACCTCGCCGGCCGCGCCGCCCCCGACGTCGCCTCCGCCGGCCGGCACGGCGCCGTGGAGTCCGGGCCCGGCGGCGACGACGCCGACTACCTGGAGATCGAGCAGTTCGCGCGGCTCAAACGGATCGCCCGCCGGCCCGGACCGGTGCTCTTCCTCGTCCTGCTGGTCGTCTCGCTGATCGCCTGCCGCGGACTGCTCGGCAGCGGCTCGCTCGTCGGCGGCGCCCTGCTGCCCGCGCCCGACGGCCTCGGCGCCCTGTGGTCGTCCTACGTCAACAACTGGCACCCGGTCGGCGTCGGCGACACCGCCTCCGCGCCGCCCTACCTCGCCGTGCTGGCTTCCTTCTCCACGCTCTTCCTCGGCAGCACCGGCTTCACCCTCACCCTGCTGCTGGTCTGCTCGGTCCCGCTGGCCGGCCTCACCGCCTACTTCGCGTCCCGCCCGCTGGTCGCCTCGCGGCTGCTGCGGGCCTGGGGCAGCATCGCCTACGCCTTCCTGCCCGCCGCCACCGGTGCGCTCGCCGGCGGCCGCCTGGGCACCGCCGTACTGGCCGTCCTGCTGCCGCTGATGGCCCGCGCCGCGGTCGCCGCGAGCGGACTGCGGCTGGCGCCCGGCACCCGACCCAGCTGGCGCGCCGCCTGGGCGTACGCGCTGCTGGTCACCGTCACCAGCGCCTTCACCCCGCTCGTCTGGCCGCTCGCGGTGCTGCTCGGCGTGGCGCTGCTGGTGCTGCGCTTCCTGGACGGCAACCGGGGCCTCGTGATGCCGTACCTGCTGCGGTTCCTGGCCGTGGTGATCGCCCCGCTGGTGGTGCTGGCGCCCTGGTCGCTGTCGCTGCTCACCCACCCGTCGCAGTTCTTCCGCGAGGCCGGCCTCGACTACGGCGCCGGCTCCGCCTCCGTCCTCGACCTCGTCGGGCTCTCCCCGGGCGGCCCCAAGGCCGTCGGCGGGCTGCTGCTCCTCGGCATCGTGCTGGCCGCCCTCGGCGCGACCCTGCGCGACGCGCGGCAGACCGCGATCCGCACCGCCTGGGCGGTGGCCCTGACCGGGCTGCTGTTCGCGGCGCTCGGCAACGGCTCCGGCTGGACCGGCCCGGCCATGCTCGTCTACGGCCTGGCGCTGCTGTGCGCGGCCGCGGTCGGCGCCGAGGGCATCCGCACCCGGATGGCCGCCCTCGGCTTCGGCTGGAAGCAGCCGGCCGCCGTGCTGGTCGCGTCGGCCTGTCTGATCGCCCCGCTCTACGCCGCGGTCAGCTGGATGATCACCGGCGCGGCCGGCCCGGTCCAGCGGCGCGACCCCACGCAGGTCCCGGCGTTCGTCGCCGAGGAGTCCACGACCACCGACCGGGCCCGCACCCTCGTCCTGGACGGCACCGCCGGTCACGTCTCCTACTCCCTCGTCCGCGGCTCCGGAGCTCAGCTCGGCGACGCCGACCTGGCCGCCGAGGCCGGCCCGGACACCCGCCTGGACGCCGTCGTCGCCCACCTCGTCGCCGGCTCCGGCGCCGACCAGACCGACCGGCTCGGCGGCTACGCGGTCCGCTACGTCCTGGTCCGCAAGGGCGCCCCGCGCGAGATGGGCCGCGTCCTGGACGCCACCCCCGGCCTGACCCGGCTCAGCCAGGAGGACGGCAGCGCCCTGTGGCGGGTCGACCAGCGCGTCTCCCGGATCGCGATCGTGCCCGGCCAGACCAAGGAGGGCACCGGCAACGGCGACGCCGTCGCGCCCGTCCCGGTGCCGGCCGGACCGGTCAACGCGCACACCACCAAGGTGCCCGCCGGTCCCGCCGGCCGGATCCTGCGGATCGCCGACGCCGCCGACGACGGCTGGCACGCCACCCTCAACGGCACCCCCCTCAAGCCCGTCACCCTCGACGGCTGGGCCCAGGGCTTCCAGCTCCCGTCCGACGGCGGCCGGCTCGACCTCACCCACGACAACCCCCTCGGCCACACCCTGTGGCTGTGGGGCCAGGGCCTGCTCGCCCTCGTCCTGGTCGTGATGGCGCTGCCCGGCCGCCGCCGGGAGATCGACGACGACCTGCCCGAGGATGCGGCCGTGACCAGCGCGGCCGCCGTGACCACCGCGGCCGCCGCCGACCAGACCGCGGGGGAGGGCCGCCGGGCCCGCCGGCTGCGCGCCCAGGCCGAGGCCGCCGCACCGGCCGACGCCGGCATCCCGGCCGCCCGCACCGGCGAGGAGCCCCCGGCCGCCGCCCCGGCCCCGGACCCGGCTCCGGCCGCCGACCCCTACGCCGCGGTACCGCCGCAGCCCTCCTACGAGCAGTGGCCGGCCGCCCCCGACCCGTCCGCCGCGGACCAGCAGCCCTACGCCCCGTCCGCCGACCCGTACGAGGCCGGCCAGTACGAGGCCGGCCAGTACGGCGCGCAGCAGCAGCCCTATCCGCCGGCCGACCCGTACCAGTCCGGCGGCTACGAGTCCGGCGGGTACACGACCGACCCCTACCAGGCGGGCGCCTACGACCCGTACGGCTACGGCGGCCAGCAGCAGCCCTACCCGGACGCCGGGGCGGAGCAGCACCCTCAGCATCCGCAGCACCCGCAGCCCTACGACGGCACGACGTACCCCGGCGCCTTCCCCGAGCCGCGCCGTGACGGGAGCGAGCAGCAGTGAAGCGCACCATCTTGTCCCTCACCGCCGCGGCCGCCGCGCTGGCCGCCGTCACCGGGGTCGCCGCGCTCGCGGCCCCCGGCGACGGCGCGGCCGCGGCCGCGGCCCCCGCGAGCGGCACCCGGCTGCCCGTCCAGCGGTCCACGCTGGTGTGCCCGGCGCCCAGCTCCTCGGAGGTCGCCGACACCACCTACACCGCCTTCGCGCCCCCCGGTGCCGCGGCCGGCGCGGACACCAAGAAGGGCACCGCCCAGCTCCAGCCCGCCGGCACGGTCGCCGACAGCCACGGCAACGCCGCCGGCAAGGGCGGCAAGGACGCGAAGGACGGCAAGGGCAAGGGCGGTGCCGCGGACGCCGGCGGGACGCAGATCGTCCCGCCGCCCGACACCAAGCCCGTGGTGCCCCTCCAGCAGGCCGGGAAGCCGGTCATCGCGACCACCGACAGCGCCGACGCACCCGCCCTGACCGGCTCCGCCGACGGTGTGCTGGCCCCCGGCTGGACCGTCCAGCAGACCACCGGCATCGCCGCCGGCTCCGGCCGCGGCCTCCAGGGGCTGACCTGCACCGCCCCCGACACCCAGTTCTGGTTCCCCGGCGTCAGCACCGCCGCCGGCCGCAACGACTACGTCCACCTCACCAACCCCGATTCGGTGCCGGCCGTCGTGGACCTCGAAATGCGCGGCAAGGACGGCCCGTTGACGGACAGCGGCGGCGGCGAGGACATCACCGTGCCGCCGCGCACCACCGTCCCGGTGCTGCTCTCCACCCTCACCAGCAGCTCCGCCGACGGCGCCGCGCTGCACGTCACCGCCCGTTCCGGCCGGATCGGCGCGGCCGTCCAGGCCGCCGACGCCAAGACCGGCGGCGACTGGCTGCCGCCCGCCGCCGACCCGTCGCCCGGTGCCGTCCTCCCCGGCATCCCGGCCGATGCCACCGACGTCCAACTGGTCGCCGTCGCGCCGGGCGACGCCGACGTCGACCTCAAGGTCCAACTGGCCACCCCGACCGGCCTGATCACCCCCGCCGGCCTCGACAGCCTGCACGTCAAGAGCGGGATGGCCACCACCGTCGACCTCAAGGACGTCACCAAGGGCGAGGCCGGCTCGCTGGTCCTCACCCCGAGCGACGACGGCTCCACCGCCCCGATCGCCGCGGCGCTGCGGGTGATCCGCGGCAAGGGCGACAACCAGGAGATGGCCTTCATCCCGGCGACCCGGCCCCTGGAGGCCCGCGGCACCGTCGCCGACAACCGGGCCAAGGCCAGCACCCTGACCCTGGTCGCCCCCGAGAAGGGCAAGGACGCCAAGGTCAAGGTCACCGCGTCGGCCGGCAGCGACGGCGGCACCCCGGTCTCCAAGACGTACACGGTCAAGGGCGGCACCAGCCTCGCCGTCCAGCCGCCGCAGCCGACCGGCCTCAAGGGCTCCTACGCGCTGACCGTTGAGCCCCAGCCCGGCAGCGGCCCGGTCTACGCGGCCCGGATGCTGGCGCTGCCGCAGGGCGGGCTGCCCGCCTTCACCATCCAGTCGCTGCCCGACGACCGCGGTTCGGTGCTGGTGCCCACCGCCGGCCAGGACCTGTCGCTGCTCACCCGCTGACCCGCCCGCCCGTCACCCGGCCGCGCCTCAAGGGCGCCGCCGCGGGCGACACCTCCCGGACCCGCGCTGCCCGCTCATTCCTGCCCGTAGCGCGGGTCCACCGACTCCGGCGCCAGCCCCAACAGCTCGGCGACCTGCTCGACGACGACCTCGTGCACCAGTAGCGCCCGCTCGTCGTGGCTCTTCGTGCGGATCTCCACCGGCCTGCGGTAGATCACGATCCGGTCGCGATATCCGCCACCGGCCGGCAGCACCCGGCCCAGCGGCACGCCCTCCTCCTCGGCGAGCGGGTCCGGCTCGTCGCCCGGCCCGAACCCCGGCACCTCCAGCACCAGGAAATCGACCTGCGCCAGCTGCGACCAGCGCCGCTCCAGCCGGTCCCGGGAGTCGTAGACGAGGTCCGCGAACGCGTCGGCGCGGGACACCGACAGCGGTACCTGGGGAGGCGCGATCGGGCCGCGCATGCCACGGCCGTGGCGGTCGCGGCGGCGGGGTCGCGGCTCCGCAGGACGGGGAGGTACGGGGCTGTCCATCAGATCGAGCGTAGTCCTCCGGGGACGACCCGCACGGCGTTGTGCGACAACTCGCCACTTGTCGTCGGGTGACCGGACCGGCCCCGGTTCGGTTCGTTTGTGGCCCCGTATCGGATCGCCCCACCCCCACTCCGCACCGCAGAATGACACGAAATGCACCACCTGGGGACGGCATGCCGCCCCCCGCACGACCCCTCCGCGCGCACCCCCGCCGAGCCCCGACCGACGGGTGCAGGTCAGACGCATCGGACGAAGCGGGACGACACGGTTGGGTGAGCCGGGGGAGAGTCGTCGCGGCCCGCTCAAGAGTGCGGTACCGTCCAACGTCGTGAGCCCTGTACGTCGCTGTTCGCGCACTGCGTGCGGCCGCCCCGCCGTCGCAACGCTGACGTACGTCTACGCGGATTCGACCGCCGTGCTCGGACCGCTCGCCACCTACGCCGAGCCGCACTGCTACGACCTGTGCGCCGAACACTCCGAGCGCCTGACCGCCCCCCGCGGCTGGGAAGTCGTCCGCCTCGCCATCGACCCCGGGCCCGCCCGCCCCAACAGCGACGACCTCGAAGCGCTGGCCAACGCCGTCCGCGAGGCCGCCCGCCCCCAGGAACGCGCCGCCGGCGGCACGAACACCCCCACCCCCACCGGCCGCGACGGCCACCCCATGGAGGTCGCCCGCCGCGGCCACCTCCGGATCCTGCGCTCACCCGACTCCTGACCCGCCACCAGCTGGCCCGCTGCCGTACACGGCTGGTTCACGGCCCCCGCACAGAACGTACGGGTAGGTTTGTCACCCCGTAGCGACTGCAGGAGGGCTGGCTGTGACTGATCTGTCGCAGATCGTGAAGGCGTACGACGTGCGCGGCGTGGTCCCCGACCAGTGGGACGAGACCCTGGCCGAACTCTTCGGCGCGGCCTTCGTCCAGGTCACCGGCGCCGACGCGATCGTCATCGGGCACGACATGCGGCCCTCCTCGCCGAGCCTGTCCCGGGCCTTCGGCCGCGGCGCGGCCGCCCGCGGCGCCGACGTCACCGAGATCGGCCTCTGCTCCACCGACGAGCTCTACTACGCCAGCGGCGCCCTCGACCTGCCCGGCGCGATGTTCACCGCCTCGCACAACCCCGCCCAGTACAACGGCATCAAGCTGTGCCGGGCCGGCGCCGCCCCCGTCGGCCAGGACACCGGCCTCGCCGACATCCGCGCCCTGGTCGAGCGCTGGACCGCCGAAGGCGCCCCCGAGCCGGCCGCCGCACGCGGCACCCTCACCCGGCGCGACGTCCTGAAGGACTACGCCGCCCACCTGCACTCCCTGGTGGACCTGTCGGACATCCGCCCCCTGAAGGTCGTCGTCGACGCCGGCAACGGCATGGGCGGCCACACCGTCCCCACCGTCTTCAAGGGCCTGCCCCTCGACCTCGACGCCCTCTACTTCGAGCTGGACGGCTCCTTCCCCAACCACGAGGCCAACCCGCTCGACCCGAAGAACATCACCGACCTTCAGGCCCGGGTCCGCGCCGTCGGCGCCGACCTCGGCCTCGCCTTCGACGGCGACGCCGACCGCTGCTTCGTCGTCGACGAGAACGGCGACCCGGTCTCCCCGTCCGCGATCACCGCCCTGGTCGCCGCCCGCGAACTGGCCAAGCACCCCGGCGGCACGGTCATCCACAACTGCATCACCTCGTGGTCCGTCCCGGAGGTCGTCAAGGAGCACGGCGGCAGCCCCGTCCGCACCCGCGTCGGCCACTCCTTCATCAAGGCCGAAATGGCCCACACCGGTGCCATCTTCGGCGGCGAGCACTCCGCCCACTACTACTTCCGCGACTTCTGGAACGCCGACACCGGCATGCTCGCCGCGATGCACGTCCTGGCCGCCCTCGGAGGCCAGGACGGCCCGCTGTCCCAGCTGGTCGCCCAGTACGACCGCTACGCCGCCTCCGGCGAGATCAACAGCACCGTCGACGACCAGGCCGGCCGACTCGCCGCCATCAAGGCCACCTACGAAGGCCGCGACGGCATCACCCTCGACGAACTCGACGGACTGACCGTCACCGCAGCCGACTGGTGGTTCAACGTCCGCCCCTCCAACACCGAACCGCTGCTCCGCCTCAACGTCGAGGCCCGCGACCAGGCCACCGTCGCACGCACCCGCGACGAGGCCCTGGGCATCATCCGCGGCTGACCCACGCCCCACCGGACGGGAGGGCCGCCCACCCCGGCCCTCCCACCTGCCAAAACCCCCTCCGGGCAGGCCCCGCCCCCCACACCGGCGGTACGCTGGCCACGCCGTAACCACGCCAAAGGAGCACCCCGATGCCGGTCGAAGCCAGCCTGATCCAGATCCTCGCCTGCCCGGCCTGCCACGCCCCGCTGGAAGACCGCACCGCGGCCGACCCGGCCGAGCTGATCTGCACCTCCGCCGACTGCGGCCTCGCCTACCCCGTCCAGGACGGCATCCCGGTCCTCCTCGTCGATGAAGCCCGCCGCCCCGCCTGACCGGCACCACCCCGCCCACCGGCGATCGGAGGCCGCGCCACCATGCTCGACGAGTCACTGCTCGACGCCCCCGAGGCGCTGGCCGGCGCCGACCGCTTCGGCCTGCTGCGCGGCGTCGCCGAATCCGGCGCCCGGGTCCGCACCGCCGCCCGTAGCGCCGCCGAATCCGGCATCCCCGAGCTGACCCCCGACGGGCGGCCGCGCGCCATCCTGGTCGCCGGCCCCGCCCCGGCCGCCGCCGGCGTCGCCGACCTGCTGCGCGCCCTCAGCGGCGGCAGCTGCCCGGTCAGCCTCATCCAGCCCACCGGAGTCGCCCCCCTACCCGGCGCTCTCCGCTGGACCCTGCCCGGCTGGGCCGGCCCCCTCGACCTCCTCCTGGTCGCCGGCCCCGACGCCGCCGACCCCGGCCTCGCCGAACTCGTCGAACACGCCTACCGCCGTGGTTGCGCGGTCGTCGCCGTCACCCCGGCCGGCGGCCCGCTCGCCGACGCCGTCGTCCAGGCCCGCGGCCTGCCCGTCCCCCTGGCCACCACCGCCTACGACGAGGAATTCGACGTCGAGGGCGCCCCACCCGCCGCCCCCGGCACCCTCTGGTCCGTCCTCATCCCGCTGCTCGTGCTCGCCGACCGGATCGGCCTCATCAGCGCCCCCGCGGACGCCGTCAGCAAGCTCGCCGACCGCCTCGACCAGGTCGCCGAACGCTGCGGCCCGGCCATCCCCACCTACACCAACCCCGGCAAGACCCTCGCCGCCGACCTCGCCGACGCGCTCCCGCTCATCTGGACCGAGGGCCTGATCGCCGGCGCCGTCGGCCGCCACTTCGCCACCGAACTCGCCGGACTGGCCGGTCGCCCCGCGCTCGCCGCGGAACTCCCCGAGGTGCTCACCACCCACCGCACCCTGCTCGCCGGCGCACTCGCCGCCGGCGCCGACCCCGACGACTTCTTCCGCGATCGCGTCGAACAACCCGCCGCCCTGCACGCCAGGATCATCCTGCTCCGCGAGGACGAGGCCGGGCCGCTCTCCGCCACCCGCGCCGCCCAGCAACTCGCCGACGAACGCGACACCCCCCTCAGCGAGCTGGAGCCGACCGCCGGCAGCGACCTGGAACGCGCCGCGGAACTCCTCGCCATCGCCGATTTCGGTGCCGTTTACCTGGCGCTCGCCGGCACCGAGTGATCATGGCTCCGGGGGAGCCCACCACCCGCGCCCCGCCGGACCACCCACGTCACGTCAGGAAGCAGCCGTCCCATGGACCGCCTCGTCAACACCGTGCGCCCCTACGCCTGGGGCTCCACCACCGCCCTCCCCGACCTCCTCGGCGTCCCACCCACCGGCGAACCGCAGGCCGAGATGTGGCTCGGTGCCCACCCCGGTGCCCCCTCCCGCCTCGACCGCGGCCACGGCCCGGTCTCCCTCGCCGACGTGATCGCCGCCGACCCTGAGGCCGAACTGGGCGCCGACACCGTCCGCGCCTTCGGCCCCCGGCTGCCCTTCCTGTTCAAAGTCCTCGCCGCCGGCGCCCCGCTCTCCCTCCAGGTCCACCCCGACCGCGCCCAGGCCGAAGCCGGCTACGCCGACGAGGAGGCCCGCGGCGTCCCCCTCGACGCCCCGCACCGCAACTACAAGGACGCGCACCACAAGCCCGAGCTGATCTGCGCCCTCACCCCCTTCGACGGCCTCTGCGGCTTCCGCCACCCCGACCAGGCCGCCGAGCTCCTGGAGGGCCTCGACGTCGGCGACCTCAAGCCGTACGTCGACATCCTCCGCGCCAGCCCGGAGGAATCCGCCCTGCGCGAGGTGCTCACCGCCGTCCTCGGCGCCGAACCCCACGCCATCGCCGAAACCGTCGAACGCGCCGCCACCGCCGCCGCCCACCTCGCCCCCAAGGGAGGCCCGCACGCCGAGGCGTACGAGGCCCTCGCCACCCTCGCCCACCACTACCCGGGCGACCCCGGCGTCCTCGCCGCCGCGCTCCTCAACCACGTCCGCCTCCAGCCGGGCGAAGCGCTCTTCCTCGGCGCCGGCATCCCGCACGCCTACCTCAGCGGCCTCGGCGTGGAACTGATGGCCAACTCCGACAACGTGCTCCGCTGCGGCCTCACCCCCAAGCACGTCGACGTCCCCGAACTCCTGCGCGTGGTCCGCTTCGCCCCCCGCGACGCCGGCGTACTGCGACCCGAGGAGGTCGACGGCGAGGAGGTCTACGACACCCCCGTCGACGAGTTCCGCCTCTCCCGCTTCGCGCTCGCCCCCGGCGCCGCCCCCCGCCCGCTCCCCGCCCGCACCCCGCAGATCCTGCTCTGCACCGCCGGCTCCGTACACCTGACCAGCGACCGCGGCACCACCCGCGACCTCACCCTCACCCCCGGCACCGCCGCCTTCGCCCCCGCCGGCGAACACCTCACCCTCGCCGGCGACGGCACCCTCTTCCGCGCCACCGTCGTCGCCTGATCCCCGGAACGGGATCCCGTCCGGGATACGGCCTCCCGACACCTCCCGCGGACCGGGCTGCAAGAATGACCGCCGCACGTCATTAAAGGGGCGGTAAAGCCCGGTCTACGGAAGGGACACGGCGCACCCATGAGCGCATCCGGCGGTACCAAGGCGATCGTTGCGGCGCTGGGCGCCAACCTGGCGATCGCCGTGGCCAAGTTCGTCGCCTTCGCCTTCAGCGGCTCGTCCTCGATGCTCGCCGAAGGCGTGCACTCCATCGCCGACTCCGGCAACCAGGGCCTACTGCTGCTCGGCGGCAAGCGGGCCAAGCGCGCCGCCACCGCCGAACACCCCTTCGGCTACGGCCGCGAGCGCTACATCTACGGCTTCCTGGTCTCCATCGTCCTGTTCACCATCGGCGGCGTCTTCGCGCTCTACGAGGGCTGGGAGAAGATCCAGCACCCGCACCCCCTGGACAACTGGTTCTGGCCGGTCGGCGTCCTGATCTTCGCCGTCATCGCCGAGGGCTTCTCCTTCCGCACCGCGATCAAGGAGTCCAACGAACTGCGCGGCCAGCAGAGTTGGGTCCAGTTCATCCGCCGCGCCAAGGCCCCCGAACTCCCCGTCGTCCTACTGGAGGACTTCGGCGCGCTGATCGGCCTCGTCCTCGCCCTGTGCGGCGTCGGACTCACCCTCGCCACCGGCAACAGCGCCTGGGACGGCATCGGCACCATGTGCATCGGCACGCTGCTGGTCCTGATCGCCCTGGTCCTCGCCGCCGAGACCAAGTCCCTGCTGCTCGGTGAGGCGGCCGGCCCCGACCAGGTCGCCAAGATCCGCGCCGCCCTCGTCGACGGCGACGTCGTCACCGGCGTCATCCACATGCGCACCCTCCACCTCGGCCCCGAGGAACTCCTCGTCGCCGCCAAGATCGCCGTCCAGCACGACGACACCGCCACCGAGATCGCCCGCGCCATCGACGCCGCCGAGGCCCGCATCCGGGAAGCCGTCCCGATAGCCCGCGTCATCTACCTCGAACCCGACATCTACGACGAGCGGGCCGCCGCCGCCCAGCCCCCCAGCGGCACCTGACCGACCCACCCGCCGTAAGGCCCCGCCACCCCAGGAGGCGGGGCCTTACGCATGCCACCCCACCCGCCGACCGACCCCCACCCCCGCACACCGCACAGAACAAGCCAACGAACAAACCGATGCGGGCTGGGGCACCAGGACCGTTCGGTGTAAATTCGAGGGCAGTGCCAGACGTCGCTGCTGATGGCGGTCGGGCGGCCCGCACCGCGGACCGGCCGAGGGAGAGAGGGCCTCCGACGGATTGCGCTGCGGCAAGGGGAGAGGTGTACCAGCCTCCACGTAGGCTCAAGTGCGCCCCGTTACCACTGGGGACCCCCAACCCGCGCCGCAGACTGCCCGAATTGCCCGACCGACCTCGACATTCCGAGGAGCAGCCCGAATGACGACAGCAGCCACCGGCCAGGACTTCAAGGTCGCCGACCTTTCCCTCGCCGCCTTCGGCCGCAAGGAGATCACCCTCGCCGAGCACGAGATGCCCGGTCTGATGGCGATCCGCAAGGAGTACGCCGACCAGCAGCCCCTCAAGGGCGCCCGGATCACCGGCTCGCTGCACATGACCGTGCAGACCGCCGTGCTGATCGAGACCCTGGTCGCCCTGGGCGCGCAGGTGCGCTGGGCCTCCTGCAACATCTTCTCCACCCAGGACCATGCCGCCGCGGCGATCGCGGTCGGCCCCCACGGCACCGCCGAGGCTCCGCAGGGCGTCCCGGTCTTCGCCTGGAAGGGCGAGAGCCTGGAGGAGTACTGGTGGTGCACGGAGCAGGCGCTGACCTGGCCGGGCACGCCCACCGGCGGTCCGAACATGATCCTCGACGACGGCGGTGACGCCACGCTCCTGGTCCACAAGGGCGTGGAGTACGAGAAGGCCGGTCAGGCCCCGGCGGTCGAGACCGCCGAGAACGAAGAGCACCACGCGATCCTGGAGCTCCTCAACCGCACCCTCGCCGACAGCCCGCAGAAGTGGACCCGGCTCGCCTCCGAGATCCGCGGCGTGACGGAGGAGACCACCACCGGTGTCCACCGCCTCTACGAGATGCAGCGCGACGGCGTCCTGCTCTTCCCCGCGATCAACGTCAATGACGCGGTGACCAAGTCGAAGTTCGACAACAAGTACGGCTGCCGCCACTCGCTGGTCGACGGCATCAACCGCGCCACCGACGTCCTGATCGGCGGCAAGACCGCCGTGATCTGCGGCTACGGCGACGTGGGCAAGGGCTGCGCGGAGTCCCTGCGCGGCCAGGGTGCCCGCGTGATCATCACCGAGATCGACCCGATCTGCGCGCTGCAGGCGGCGATGGACGGTTACCAGGTCACCACGCTTGAGGAGGTCGTGGAGACCGCGGACATCTTCGTGACCACCACCGGTAACAAGGACATCATCCTTGCCTCCGACATGGCGCGGATGAAGCACCAGGCGATCGTCGGCAACATCGGTCACTTCGACAACGAGATCGACATGGCCGGTCTGGCCAAGCTCCCCGGCATCGTCAAGGACGAGGTCAAGCCGCAGGTCCACACCTGGACCCACCCCGACGGCAAGGTCCTGATCGTGCTGTCCGAGGGGCGTCTGCTCAACCTGGGCAACGCCACCGGTCACCCCTCGTTCGTGATGTCGAACTCCTTCGCGGACCAGACGCTGGCGCAGCTTGAGCTGTTCACCAAGCCCGAGCAGTACCCGACCGACGTCTACGTCCTGCCCAAGCACCTGGACGAGAAGGTCGCCCGCCTCCACCTGGACGCGCTGGGCGTCAAGCTCACCACCCTGCGCCAGGAGCAGGCCGACTACATCGGCGTCAAGGTCGACGGCCCCTACAAGTCCGACCACTACCGCTACTAAAGCCACCACCGGCCCGCCCGCGGACCGGTAGCCGGCACCCCAGCAGCCGCTGGCACCAGGCCCTCGCCCTCCCGGCGGGGGCCTGGCTCGCAGAATCCCCCGAACCCCCGCCCGCGGCGCACCGCCCCGCCCGCCTCCCCCAAGGACTGCACCACCATGCCCCGCGGCCACTACTCCCTGTACGACCCGCACGACCACACCCCCCTCGGCGAGGAACACTTCCACTGCGCCACCGGCCCCTCCGGCTGGCGCTACGTCTCCCAGACCCTCGACACCGCCGGCGAGCCCACCGGATCCGTCGACCTCACCCTCGACGACCTCGGCCGCCCGATCCGCCTCCAACTCGTGCGCTCCGCCTGGCAGATCCGCGGCGCCGCCCTGGACGGCGTCACCTGGGTACGCACCGACCCCACCGGCACCCACGCCACCGAAGGCAACGTCCCCGCCCACGCCTTCACCGGCGCGTCCCCGGCCTTCCTCGTCGCCACCGCCCGCCTGCTGCGCCCCGCCCTGGGCGCCGGCGCCACCCGCGTCCGCCTCGTCGCCTTCACACCCCCCGTCCTCGCCCCCCGCACCCTCGACCAGTCCTGGGCCCTGCTTTCCAGCACACCACACGCCACTGACAACGCCCCGCTCATCGCCGACGAGTACCAGGTCACCGACCTCGAAACCGGCGAACAGCACGCCGTCCACCTCGCCGGCGACGTCGTCCTCGCCGCCCCCGGCATCGAACTCGAATCCCTCGACACGCCGCCCTCGACGTTCACCTGACGGCGACGGCGAGCGCCGGACCCCGTGCCTCGCCCCCCGGGCGACAACTCGCCCCGTTCCCCACCGGCCTCCTGCTGCCCGACCCGTCTCACACGGGCGGCGCGAACCCGCTGCCACCCCGAGGCGCCTGGCCGCCCCCGCCTTGACCCGACGCCGCCGGGGCCGTCCCCGTAGGCCAGCCCGCCCCGCCGCCTCCCGGCGCACCGCCGGCTGCCCCCTGCCCGGCCGCCACCGCACCCCCGGGCGCCACCCACGCCCCACCGGCCGCAGCCGCACCGCCTCCACGCTCCGCCGAAGCCCCCGCAGGAACACCACCCCCAAGAACACCACCCGAGGGCGGCACCCCCATGACCGCCCCCGGCACACCGCTCGCCCCGAACGCCCGCCGGGACTCCCGCCCCTGCCGCTCCCGCACCACCGACGCCAGATACACCGCCGGGTCCAACCCCGCCGGCACCTCCGCCCCCGTGAAGCCCCGCAGATCCCCCGCGAGCCGCCAGGCCATCGCCGCGCCCGCCTGCGGATCCAACTCGCCCAGCCGCCCCAGGTACTGCCGCACGGCCAGCCACCACCCGTCCGGCACCCGCGACAGATCGAGCCCCCCGACCTCCCCGGCCAACCACGGAGGCGGCGCCGGCAGCACCACACCCCCGCCCTCCGCCTCGGGCACCCGCTCCCGTATCACCAGCGTCCCGGCGAACACATCACCCAGCCGCCGCCCCCGGGCCGACACCATGGACGCGATCGACGCCAACACCCCCATCGTCATCACGATCTCGACCGCCCCCATGGCACCCCGCACCAGCGCATGCCGGAACCGGATCGGCCCGCCGTCCTCCCGCACCACCCGCAGCCCACAGATCAGCTTCCCCAACGACCGCCCGTGGCTCAGCGTCTCGACCGCGATCGGAATCCCCACCTGCACCAACACGAACGTGGCCACCTGTACGGCCGCCAGCACCGCACTGTCCAACGAGGACGCAGCGCTCACCATCACCAACGTGACCACGATGTACGTCCCCCAGGCCACCGCGAGATCGACGATCACCGCCAGCCCGCGGCTCGCCAGCCTGGCCGGCCGCAGCCCCAGCACCACCGCTTCCCCCGTCACCAGCTGACTCACACGCCCACTCCCTCTCGACCCTGCTCCCGAGCCCGCCACCGCGCGGCCCCCTCACACGGTGCTCCCTACCCCTTGAGGTCCAGGGCCCGCGCCCGGCCAGTCTGCCAAGCTGGCCCGGCACCCACCCACCGCGCTACGAGGAGCGACCCCGCATGGACCTCGATGTCTTCGTCACGGCCCACAGCGCCGAATGGGATCGCCTCGACTCCCTCCTCCGCCGAAAACGCCGCCTCACCGGCGCGGAGGCCGACGAACTCGTCACCCTCTACCAACGCACCACCACCCACCTCTCCCTCCTCCTCTCCAGCGCCCCCGACCCCGCCCTGACGGGCCGCCTCACCTCCCTCGTGGCCCGCGCCCGCAGCAAGGTCACCGGCGCCCGCACGTCCTCCTGGCGCGACGCCGCCCGCTTCTTCACCACCTCGTTCCCCGCCGCCGTCTACCGCCTGCGCCACTGGTGGATCCCCACGGCGGTGCTCTCCCTGACCGTCGCCGCCCTCTTGGGCTGGTGGATAGCCGCCCACCCGGAGGTCCAGTCCACCCTCGGCGCCCCCCAGGAACTCCGCGAGATGACCCGCCCCGGCGGCGACTACGAGGCCTACTACTCCAACCACCCCGCCGCGGCCTTCGCCGCCCAGGTATGGACGAACAACGCCCAGGCCGTGGCCCTCTGCCTGGTCCTCGGCGCCTTCCTCGGCCTCCCCGTCCTGTGGATCCTCTTCGAGAACATGCTCAACCTCGGGGCCGGCCTGGGCCTGATGTCCTCGGCGGGCCGCCTGGACACCTTCCTCGGCCTGATCCTCCCGCACGGCCTCCTCGAACTGACCGCCGTCTTCGTCGCCGCCGGCATCGGCCTGCGCCTGGGCTGGACCGTCATCGACCCGGGGCCCCGCCCCCGTCGTACGGCCCTGGCGGAGGAAGGCCGCACCGCCCTCGGCGTCGCCATCGGCCTGGCCGCCGTCCTCTTCGTCTCCGGCGTCCTCGAAGGCTTCGTCACGCCCTCCGGCCTCCCGACCTGGGCCCGCATAACCATCGGCATCCTCGCCGAGCTGGCGTTCCTCACCTACGTCTACGTACTGGGCGGCCGCGCCGTACGCGCCGGCGAAACCGGCGACGTCGCCACCACCGACCGCGCCGCCCTCCTCCCCACCGCCGCCTGAGGTGCGCGCACCCCTCCTGACCTGCTAATCTCCTCTTCGCCCCAGCAACCCGTTGACATGGGTGGCAGGGGGAGGTAGATTCAAACGGTTGCAACGAACTGGACAAGTTCAATCGCGACGTTTAGTCTCTCCTCCGCTCCAGTCGCACTTTCGAATCGACTGAGCGCACCGGCCACTTATCAGAAGTTCCACTCGATTATTTGGATCGAATGCCTTCTGATAAAGTCGGAAAAGTCGAAAGACAAACCCCCTCTGACGGGTAATTCAGAACGGAATTCGAACCGGCCGCCTCGCGGTCTGGATCGGAAAGAAGATCTGATAAAGTCGGAAAGGCCGAAAAGCGAAAGCGAAGCGGCCGGACCCCGCTCCAGCAGGGGGCCAGAGACGGAAACGGATCTGGTAAGGT
>NZ_JBHVQS010000067.1:0-44857 GCF_042886435.1 Streptomyces sp. NPDC058000 | reverse complement strand
GTAAAGCGCAGCAGTCCGGCACACCCCAACCCCACAGCCCCGGCACCGCACCCAACAGCCCCGCGCAGCGGACCCGCCCGCCGCCAGGCGAAACGGCGCCGCACCCGGCAACGTACGAGCTAGCCCGCGCCGTTAGGCGCAACGGCAACGTACGAGCCGGCCCCGCGCAGCGGCCCCGCGCCGCAGGCGCAAACAGCACCCCCCACGGCGGGAAAGCCAAAAACGTGGGAAGCCCAGCCAACCGCCGCGGACCGGTTAGCGCCCCCCGATGTCCTTGTAGCCCTCGATCGACTGCGGGGTGCGCGCCGCGGGGCCGACGTAGCGGGCCGAGGGGCGGACCAGGCGTCCGGTCCGCTTCTGTTCCAGGATGTGTGCGCTCCAGCCCGCGGTGCGGGCGCAGGTGAACATGGACGTGAACATGTGCGCCGGGACCTCCGCGAAGTCCAGCACGATCGCCGCCCAGAACTCCACGTTGGTGGCCAGCACCCGGTCCGGGCGGCGGTTGTGCAGCTCTTCCAGGGCGGCCTTCTCCAGGGCCTCGGCGACCTCGAAGCGGGGCGCGGCCAGTTCCTTGGCGGTGCGTCGCAGGACTCGCGCCCGCGGGTCCTCGGCGCGGTAGACCCGGTGGCCGAAGCCCATCAGCCGCTCGCCGTTGTCCAGCGCCTGCCGGACGTAGGCACCGGCGTCACCGGTCCGTTCGATCTCCTCGATCATGCCGAGGACACGGGAGGGCGCCCCGCCGTGCAGCGGGCCGGACATCGCGCCGACCGCGCCGGAGAGGGCCGCCGCGACGTCCGCGCCGGTGGAGGCGATGACCCGGGCGGTGAAGGTGGAGGCGTTCATGCCGTGCTCGGCGGCCGAGGTCCAGTAGGCGTCGACGGCCTTGACGTGCTTGGGGTCGGGCTCCCCGCGCCAGCGCTTCATGAAGCGCTCCACGACCGTCTCGGCCTTGTCGATCTCCTTCTGCGGCACCATCGGCAGGCCCTGTCCGCGCGCCGACTGGGCGACGTAGGACAGTGCCATCACGGCGGCCCGGGCGAGGTTGTCGCGGGCGGTCCGCTCGTCGATGTCGAGCAGGGGTTTCAGGCCCCATACGGGCGCCAACATGGCGAGCGCGGACTGGACGTCGACCCGGATGTCACCCGAGTGCACCGGGATCGGGAAGGGTTCGGCGGGCGGCAGCCCCGGCTTGAACGCCCCGTCGACCAGCAGCCCCCAGACGTTCTCGAAGGACACGTGCCCGACGAGGTCCTCGATGTCCACCCCGCGGTAGCGGAGCGCGCCGCCCTCCTTATCGGGTTCGGCGATCTCCGTCTCGAACGCGACGACTCCCTCAAGTCCGGGAACGAAGTCGGACATCAGGCGGCTCCTCAAGATGGGGACGGCAGCCGGCCGGTGACCGGCTGCCGTGCGGTCGAGTCAGTTTCGGCGCCGGTGCGGTTACGCGGCTGCGCCGGGCAGCTCGCGGTCCGTACCGGTCACCCCGGTGATGCCCCGCCGGGGCAGGGGCCACGCGACGGTTCCGCCCGCCGGTTGGTCGGCCCGCGGGCGCGGGCCGCCGCGTATGGTGCGCCGCGGCGGCCTGAAGACGGACACGATAGCTTCCGGTGTCCGGGGGCCACAGTGGGCCGGGCCATGATTTTGGCGGGTTCATCAGCAGCGGGGAAGCGTGACGTCCGGCACACTGGGCGATTTGCCGACGGGAGGGTTACGCCTCGGCGACGGGGGGCAGACTTCCGGCCCACCCGGCTGCCCGGTGCGGGGCCGATGCTGCAAGATGAGGCCGTGCATCCCGCCGACATGCCCTCCGCCGATACCCCCGATCCCTCGTCCATGCGCGCGCACTACCGCGCCGAGGGAATCGCCGAGTCCGACCTCGCCGCGAGCCCCTACGACCAGTTCGGGCGCTGGTTCAAGGACGCGGCCGTAGCCGGTCTGCACGAGCCGAACGCCGTGGTCGTCTCGACGGCGGACGCCGCCGGGCGGCCCAGCTCAAGGACCGTGCTCCTGAAGGCATTCGACGAGCGCGGCTTCGTCTTCTTCACCAACTACACCAGCCGCAAAGGCCGTGACCTGGCCGAGAACCCGCATATTTCACTGTTGTTCCCCTGGCACTCGCTGGCCCGCCAGGTCATCGTGACCGGCACCGCCGAACGCATCGGCCGGGACGAGACCGCCGCGTACTTCCGCACCCGCCCGCACGGTTCCCAGCTGGGTGCCTGGGCCAGCGACCAGTCCGCGCCGGTCGCCTCCCGCGAAGAACTGGAGCGCGCCTACGCGGAGTTGGCGGCCCGCTACCCGGAGAGCGAGCAGGTGCCGGTGCCCCCGCACTGGGGCGGCTACCGCGTCACCCCCGAGATGATCGAGTTCTGGCAGGGCCGGCTCAACCGCCTCCACGACCGGCTGCGGTACGTCCACGAGGGTGCGCCCGGGGCCGGCCAGTGGCGGGTGGAACGCCTCGCGCCCTGACGGGACGGGGCGGATGGCGTGCGCGGCGGCGATCGGGGCCGCGCACGCAGACGACCCGCGGGCGCTGTCCTCCGCGCTCGGTGGCGCGAAGGGCCGGTCGGACGAACCGGCAGCCCGCGGGTCGGGTGACTGCTTGGGATTGGGCCGGCGGCGCATCTGCAGTATGCGCGGTTCCGGCGCCGCACTTCGGTGAAGCGACGGGCTGCTAGCCCGCAGCCACCTCACATGTCCGGTGCGAAATCATCTGCCGAACCACCTCCCTTCTCGTGTACCCCACACGTTAGGAACCCGGCCGGCGCCGCACAACCGGTTTTTTCCGGAGCCGGAACTCACCCGGCGGGGATTTCCGCGAATCGGGTGTGTTGCACGTCACGTTCCAGTTGAATGACCCCACGTGGAGCACGCGCGGCCGCGTTCGTAAGGGGTGCCAGTGACTGCCTCGTCAGCTTCTTCTGCCTCGTCGGCTTCGTCGGCCTCGTCGTCGCAGCAGCCTGCGTCCGCCGGCCCGCCCGGCTCGGTGGGCGGGCCCGGGCAGGCGGGCTCCGGGCCCCCGCGGACCGCCGCGGACACCGAACCCGACCGACCTCCGGACGCCGACGACTCCGGGCTGCTCGCCGCCCTCCTGGACGGCATGGACGCCGCCCTGATGGCCTTCGCCGCCGACGGGACGGTCACCCACTGGAACCACGAGGCCGAACGCATCCTGGGCTGGACCGCCGAGGAGGCGGTCGGGCGCTGCGGCCTGACGGGCTGGGCGGTCCGCGCGGAGGACGCGGAGGGCGTGCGGTCCGCGCTGGACACCGCGATGCGCGCCCCGGGCCGCCAGGTGCACGACTTCGCCCTCTTGGCCAAGGACGGCCACCGCGTCCTGGTCCGCACCCAGTCCTCCGCGGTGCGCGCTCCCGACGGGCAGGTCGCCGGGGCCTACTGCGCCTTCGGCGAGTCGCACACCCAGCTCGACCTGGAACGGGCGGTGGCGCTCAGCGAGGCGCTCTTCGAGGACGCCACCTGGGGCGTGGTGCTGATCGACGCCGACCTGCGGCCCGCGGTCGTCAACGCGCACGCCGCCCGCACCTTCGGGATGAGCCGTACCGCGCTGCTGGGCCGCCCGCTGGGCGACGTCCTGGCCCAAGGCGTCGAGGAACTGGAGAGCTCCCTCCAGCACGTCCTGTCCGAGGGCCCGCCGCCGGCGATCAGCGAACTGTGGGTCACGCCGCGGGACGGGGAGTCCGAACTCCCGCGCCGCTGCTGGCGCAGCGGCTTCATCCGGCTGGCCTCACCGCTGGCGGAGGAACCCGTCCCGCTCGGCGTCGCCTGGCTCTTCCAGGACATCACCGACGCCAAGCGGACCGAACAGGACGGCTCCCTGCTGCGCTTCCGCGCCCACCAGTTGCACCGCGCGGGCCGGGCCGCCGCCGAGTGCCCGGACCCGGCCGAGGCCGCCGCGGTCCACCTCGACTTCGCCCTGGCGGGCTTCGCCGACCACGCCCTGGTCGATCTCGCCGGCACCCCGGCCCCGGCCCCGTACGGCGCGGTGGACGCGGACGCCGAGTGGGACGCGGACCCGGCGCCCACCGGGGACGGCCCCGGCGCGGGGAGCGCCGCCGTGGACGGCGGTCCGGGCGGTGCGGTCCGGGCGCCGCGGCTGGTGCGGGCGCTGGCCTCCCCGGCGGGCGTGCCCGGCCCCTCGGAGGCCGTGCCGGCGACCGGCATCCCGGTGGCCTACGTACCGGGGCATCCGGCGCTCCAGGCGTACGCGCGGCGCGGCTCGGTGCGGGCCAGCGCCGGCCAGGGCCCCGCCGAGGGCTGGGCGGCCGTCCGCAACTGGCCGGACGGCACGGTGCACGGGCTGTGCGTGGTGCTCCGCAGCCGGGGCCGCACCCTCGGGGTCGCCACCTTCCTGCGGACGCCCGCCCGCCGCCCCTTCGACCGCGCGGACGCCGACTACGCCGAGGAGGTCGCCGCCCGGATCGCCGCCGCCCTGGACCTCGCGGGGGCGGCGGGGGCGTGAGCCCGGCCGGCGCACGCGGGCGGTCGGGCGGCCGGCCCCGCGGCGCCGCCGGCCGCTCCGCCTCAGTGCCGGTAGAAGATCCGGTCCGCGTACTCCCGCATCACCCGGCCGTTCCACTCGTGCCCGCCGTCCACGTTCCCCGAGCGCAGCAGCGGCGGCTGCTCCCCGCGCTCGGCGAGCGCACCGGCCGCCGTCGCCACCACGGCCTGCATGATCGCGCTGGTGACGACCGTCGAGGCGGGGGCGAACGGCGCCTCGATGCCGGGCAGCGTCAGCTCCGCGTCACCCACCGGGATCCGGCTGTCCAGCACGATGTCGCAGTGGTCCTTGAGGTACGTCCCCGAGGCGTGCCGGGACTTGGTCGAGTCCGCGTAGGCCACCGACGTCAGGCCGATGACCTTGATGCCGAGCGCCCGCGCGTTGATCGCCATCTCGACGGGCAGCGCGTTCCGCCCGGAGAGCGAGATGATCACCAGCACGTCGCCGCGTTCCAACGGACTGGTGTCCAGCACCGCCCCGGCCAGCCCGTCGACCCGCTCCAGCGCGCTGCCCAGCGTCGCCGGCCGGACGTCCACCCCGACGACCCCGGGCACGGACAGCAGGTTCATGATCGCCAGTCCGCCGGCGCGGTACACGGTGTCCTGTGCCGGCAACGAGGAGTGCCCGGCCCCGAAGGAGAA
Source organism: Streptomyces sp. NPDC058000 (assembly GCF_042886435.1). Classification (NCBI taxonomy): domain Bacteria; kingdom Bacillati; phylum Actinomycetota; class Actinomycetes; order Kitasatosporales; family Streptomycetaceae; genus Streptomyces; species Streptomyces sp. NPDC058000. The sequence goes on along the minus strand of NZ_JBHVQS010000067.1, from coordinate 39,697 downwards.
GACCCGGCCGCCCGCCGTGACGGTGTCCGCGATCAGCTGCCCGGCCGCGCTGATCCGGTCCCCCTCCGCGTCGCGGACCTGCCGCAACAGGTCGATCGCGGCGTCGAAGTACCGCCCGGCCAGCCCCTCGTTCCGGTCGCTCTCAACCATGGCCGCGGGCCCCTCTCATCGCGTCTGGGCGGGATCTGTGGCGGGCCGGCACCGGTCGTCGGCGCCCGGCCGTCGCCTCGTGGATCAGTGGCCCGGATCACGTTGCGGTCTGGACCAGTGCGCTGTCAATACGCCGGGCAATGCACCCGTTGAACCGACCGCGGAACGTCCGCTGCGCGGACGAGGACGCACCGTTGTCAGCGGGATGCGTCAGAATTGAATCCAGGGCCACCGCACGACATATCGAGGGGCACGCATGTCCGGACTGATCGACACCACGGAGATGTATCTCCGCACCATCCTCGAACTGGAAGAGGAGGGTGTGGTCCCCATGCGCGCCCGCATCGCGGAGCGGCTGGAGCAGAGCGGCCCGACGGTCAGCCAGACCGTGGCGCGTATGGAGCGAGACGGCCTGCTGACGGTGGCGGGCGACCGGCACCTGGAGCTGACGGAGGAGGGCCGCCGGCTGGCGACGCGGGTGATGCGCAAGCACCGCCTCGCCGAATGCCTGCTCGTCGACGTCATCGGGCTGGAGTGGGAGCACGTGCACGCCGAGGCGTGCCGCTGGGAGCACGTGATGAGCGAGGCGGTGGAGCGCCGCGTCGTGGAGCTGCTGCGCCACCCCACGGAGTCCCCGTACGGCAACCCCATCCCGGGGCTGGAGGAGCTGGGCGAGAAGGCCGAGGCCGATCCGTTCCTCGACGCGGGCATGGTGAGCCTGATGGATCTGGACGCCGGCTCCGACGGCAAGACGGCCGTGGTGCGCCGGATCGGCGAGCCCATCCAGGCCGACGCCCAGCTGATGTACACGCTGCGGCGGGCCGGGGTGCAGCCGGGCGCGGTGGTCAGCGTGACCGAGTCCCCGGCCGGGGTGCTGGTCGGCAGCAGCGGCGAGGCCGCCGAGCTGGACGCCGAGATCGCCAGCCATGTCTTCGTCGCCAAGCGCTGAGCCCCGCGCCACCGTGCGCTGAGCGGGGCACCACCCGCCGGCATCGGCCGCCGGCACATTCCTGCTCGCCGTCGACATCCCAACGAGCCCGCTGAGCTGCGCCGATGCGCATGCCGGCGGGCTCGTCAACTTTCGGTGCGATGAACGGTCTTGTGCGAATCCGTGCGGATCGGCCGGTCTCATGTCACTCTGGCGCTGACGCATGGCCATGCGTCGTCACTCCCGCGTGATGCGCTGACGGCCGAGGGGGCTGGGATGCGTCCACTGGTTCCGGTCGAGGACGGTCAGGGCCCCGGCGCTGCGAGCAGCCGGGGCCCTGCCTCCCCATGTCCCCCCACCGCGACCCGGAGCCCCGAGCTCTCAGGGTCGTTCCCCACGGGCCCCCTTCCCGGTAGGGCCCGCCTCCCGGCAGATGTCTCCCCGTGGTGGGCGTGGCCAATCCCGCAGCAAGGTCACTCGAAAGTGGGGTGTTGGGCGCGGCAGCGATCCGTTCGAATATAGGTTCGATACTGTGGGGCGTGCGGGGCTGGCCAAGGGGAGATTGGGGGTGCCAGGGCACATGGTGCGGCGTATTGATGTGACGGGATCCGGCGGCGTGCGGCTCGCGGCCTGGGAATTCACCGACCCGCCCAAGAGCGGCGGCTGGTTGGAGGAGAGCGGGCGGCGCCCCGGTGTGCTGTTGCTCCACGGCCTGATGGGGCGTGCCGCGCACTGGGCGGACACCGCCCGCCGGCTGAGCGCGGTGCACCGCGCGGTCGCCCTCGACCAGCGCGGCCACGGCCGCAGTGAGAAGCCCGTCGAGGGACCGCTGGACCGCGCCGCGTACGTCGAGGACGCCATCGCCGCCATCGAGCAGTTGGACCTCGGCCCGGCCGCCTTGGTCGGCCACGCCATGGGCGCCCTGACGGCCTGGCAGGTGGCGGCCCGGCGCCCGGACCTGGTCACGGCGCTGGTGATCTGCGATATGCGGGCCTCGGCGCTCGGGGCGGCCTCGCAGCGCGAGTGGGCGGAGTGGTTCCGCTCCTGGCCGGTGCCGTTCGCCACCCTCGCGGACGTCCGCAAGTGGTTCGGGGAGGACGATCCGACCCTGGAGCGCCCCCGGCCGGCCCGCGGGGAGTTCTTCGCCGAGGTGATGGCCGAGCGCGCCGACGGCTGGCGCCCGGTCTTCTCCCGTCGTCAGATGCTCAGCGCCCGCGAGACCTGGGTGCACGACGCCCACTGGGAGGAGCTCGCCCAGGTCGCCTGCCCCACTCTCGTCGTCCGCGGCCTCGACGCCGAACTGGGCCGCGCCGAGGCCCAGGAGATGGTCCGGGTGCTGCCCCACGGCGAGTACGCCGAGATCCCCGACGCCGGCCATCTGCTGCCCTGGGAGCAGCCCGACGCCTGGTGCCGGGCCATCGAGCCGTTCCTCGGCGCGCTGACGGCTCACCCCTGACCACCGCCGGCCCGTACGGCACGGCGCTCCCGCAGGAGACCGCACCACCCGGGCCGACGCAATCACTCAGCAGGCGACAGGAGTTGACGCTTCGTCGACCACTGCCCGCGCCGCTCGCGCAGGCCGCTCTCAGCCGGCGTTGTCGAACTTCCAGATGAGCGGGTTGGTGGCACCCTCGTCGCCCCAGTGGACCTCCAGGGACTTGGCGCCCTTGGGGATCATGTACGTCTGGCAGATGACGTGGCTTTCGCCGACCTTCCAGTTGTCGATGTCGACCGGGTTCTCGCAGCCGGGGAGATTCTCCGGGGCGCCAATGAGCATGCCGCCGCGCCGGCCGTCCGCGTAAATCTCGGTGCCGTTGTCCACCTTTGCCAAGCCCTTGACGACGCCCGGGCCCTTGTTCGTGTACTTCACATATGCGGTCGCGGCGACCAGGCCATTGGCGTCCTTGGGGTCCTGGACCATTTTCTTCGCCTCGGCCTCGGTGCCGACGTGAACCTTCTGCGCGGCGACCTCGTAGGTGACTTTCCCGGACTCTTCCTTGTACTGTCCGGTGCCGCTCTGGCCGGACTTCAGTGCACCGCCGGCCGGCTCGGTCGGCTTCTTGTCGGTTTTCGCCGCGGTATCCGCGGAGTTCTTCCCGGTGTCCGCTCCGGAACCGGAGGCGGAACCCGACGCGTCCTTCTTCCCACCACAGGCGGTCAGCGCCAGTGCCAGTACGGCAACCGGCGCGGCGACGCGCAGCCATGAGGTCCTCGTGTGCAGCAAAACGTTCTCCCGTTTCTTGCTCTCCCCCGTTGCACAGCACCGTTGCCCAGTGCTCGCGAACGGCTGTGAGAGCGGAGCATAAGAGCGAGCTTTCTCCCGTGTCGAAACATGGAATGCACGCGTCCGCTGCTTTCCGTTCAGCTGGTGTGGGAGCGTCCCGGTCGATCTACCGCAATTCCTGCAAACCGGCCAGTGGATTCCGTCGTCAGCCCTGCCCAATTGAGGTCGAATTCAGTGGCATTGCCGCCTCTTCGGCCTCGAATGGTAATGCCCGGATAAAATTTGTGCCGGACTTTCGCGGTGGGCTTTCGCAACAGGGCCGGCTCGGGCGAGGGCGCCTCCGACGGAGGTGCTCCGCCCCCGCGGAGGCACGCCGGTCAGGACAACGTGCGGGTGAAGTCGCCGCGTTGCACCCGGAGGGTGAGCGAGTCGCCGGCCAGCAGGGAGCCGTAGCCGGTGGCGGCCCAGAGGCTCTGCTCCGATGGCACTTCGAAGTACGGGACCGGGTGGCCGTCCAGACGGTCCGTGAGGACCTCCGGTGCGCGGCGGGCGCGGACCGCACGGATGCAGGTGTCGCAGGCGGCGACGCGGAGTTGTTCCCGGCGGCCCAGCGGCCGCCAGGGTATGCGGCGGCCGGCGGGGCCGTGCAGCGGGTGGAAGAAACACAGCGGCAGCGTGGCCGGAGCGGGGGAGAGCGCCGCCCGCCCCTCGGCCACCAGCGCGAACACGCCCGCCAGGTCCGGGATGCCGCGTGCGCGGTCCAGCACCGTGCCGGCCGCGGCATAGGCGTCGAGGGCGCGCTCGATGGCCGCCGGGTCGCCGGTCGCGCCGCGGGCCTCCTCGCCGAGCCGCACCACCTCCTCGCCGGCCCGCTCGCGCAGCCCGTCCTCATCGGCCTTGTGCGCGGCGGCGAAGACGGACCGGGGCAGCGCGAACGGCGTCCCGAAGTCCCGCAGCCGCGAGCGGCGCCGCAGCAGCCAGCCCGCGGCGAGCACCAGCACCGGACCGACGGCCAGCGCCACGATCCGCACGAACGGGGAAGACGCCTGCCCCGTGGGCGACTTCGGCTTGCTGCTGCTCGACGGTTTGCTGCTCGGCGTGCCGAGGTGGGCGGTGAGCCGCTGGTAGACCTGGTCGCCGTTACCGGCCTTGATGATGTCGATGGCCCGGGAGATCCGCTTGGCCAGCCCGGCGCCCTTCATCGAGTCGTCGAAGTAGACCGAGGCGGCGGCGTTCTCCGCCTGGTGGGAGCGGGTGGGCCAGGCGCGGGCCTCGATGTCGTCGGTGAAGTCCCCGGGGGTGATGAGGATGGCCGGGCCGCCACCCATCCGGTCGTGCACCACCTCGGTCAACTGCTGCGGTTTGCCGCCCCAGTCGTCCCCCTCGGCCAACGGGACCAGCACGATCCGGATCGGCAGGTGGGTCTGCTGGATCTGCTGCACCAGCGCCCGCTGGTCGTCCGCGTTGACCGCCGTGGAGAGGGACGGGTCGACGTACACCGGTGAGGTGCGCAGCGCGTCGGCGATCTTCTGCCCCGGGCTCTGCGCGGCCGCGGCGGGCCCCGAGGTGGCGCAGAGCAGCGCGGCGGAGGCCGCTCCGACGGCAAGGACGGACCGCAGCGAACGGCGGTGACGAAGGTCAGTTGACACCGAAGGACTCCCGTACCTCGCGGGTGAGTTGATCTATACCGGCGCCCTTGGCGAGCGCCGCCAGCGGGCCGGGATGGACCGGATAGGCGCTGTAGCCCAGACGTCCGAAACCGTCCGAACCGTAGAGCCGCAGCATCTCGCCGGGCGTCTCCTGGCACGCCGCGCACACCGGTCGCGGAAGCTGCCTGCGGCTGCCTGCAGGGCGCTTCGCCGTCTGCTCGGTGGCCGCGCCGTGCAGCGGATTGCGGTGGCAGACGTGCGTCGCGGCGGACGGCTCCCGGGCCGCGGTCCGGCCGACCCGCGCGAGGGTGATCGCACAGGCGAGGCCGGCGGGGGTGGCGTCGTCGTCGATGCGGCCGTCGCTGTCGCCGTCGATCAGCAGCGCGGCGGCGTCCAGGCACTCCCAGGCCCGCCGCCGGGCCTCCGCCGGCAGACTTGCCGTCGCCTCCAACTCGGCGGTAAGCGCGGCGAGTTCCTGTCGTGCGGTGCGCCGCAGCCACGACTGCCGGGGCTCGACCGGCGCCGCCGCGTCGGCCATCGCCCGGGCGCCCCGGCGGCCCAGCCGCCGAACGATCGCCCACACCGCCACCACCAGTCCGAAGAGCAGCAGCGCGGCGAGTGCGCCGATGAACAGCCCGGGGTGGAAGTCCCCGGTGAACAGGCCGGGCAGCCTCTGCTGCGCGACGAGGTCCTTCGCGCGCGACGGTGGCAACGGCTCGCCGGCCGTCTTGGACATCCGGGCCTTGGCGACGGAGGCGAGCAGCTTGTCCAGGCGCGGGCCGAGCGTGGTGGCGTCGCGGTTGCCGGCCGCGGGATCGCGGGACTCGTCGTAGAGCGTGCCGGTGTCCACACGGGTGCCGTAGTTGATGACCGAGAGGGAGCCGCTCGGCAACCCGGCGATCACGAACAGGGCGTCGCGGTGCAACCGGTCGTGCAGCGACTTGGCCAACAGCTCCGGGTCGCCGCCGGACTCGTCGTCCATCGAACTGGGCAGCGCGGCGACCAGGACGGGGACCGGCAGAGCCCCGAGCCGCTCGTGCAACCGGGTGCGCTGGGCGGAGTCCAGAGGGGACTGGCTCTCGGGGTCGATGTAGAGCGGGTCGTGCCGCAGCCCCTCGCTGACCCGGTCGATACGGGCCCGCAGGTCGGCGGCGGTCGGCACCGAGCCGTCCCCCGTGCTGGTGTCGGAGAAGACCTGCGACGCGGTGAAGGCCAGCAGCCCGGCGAGCACCAGCGCACCGAGCGGCAGCAGCCATCCGCGATGCGGCGCGGACCGGGGCCTGCCGCCCGCCGTGGCCGGACCGTCCTTCGGGGCGTGACTGCCCTTCCGGGCGCGACCGTTCTTCGCGTTGGCGTTCTTCGCCTTGCCGTTCTTCTGCGCGCGGTTCTTCGCTCCGCCCGCCGGGCCGGCGGCGTCGAGCCCGCGTCGGATCCGGCGCCGGCGCAGCGCGTGGTTCGTGATCAGCAACGCGCTCAGCGGCACCCCGGCGACCACGGTTCCGGTCACGAAGCTCTGGTTCTCCCGGTCCGTCTGCGTGGTGTGCAGCGCGGGCGGTTCGTGGGTGTTGTACGCGCCGCCGTACGTGGTGCGGGCGGCCTCGGCGCGCTGGTGGGCCTGCCCCGAGGTGAGCAGATCGACGAAGTGCCGGAACACCTCACGGGGCGTGGCGTCGTAGGGCAGTTCGTACAAGGTGGCGGTCTTGGCGTCCGCGGCGCCCGGCACGCTCACGCCGTAGCTCTGCACATCGGACAGGCCCGCCTCGGACACCGTGACGTACAGCCCCTTGCGCCCCAGGTGGTCGTGGATCCCGGCGAGCAGACCGGAATCCATGCCGCCGGAGGAGGCGGACGGCAGGACGAGGACATACGTCGGTACATGCAGCCGTTTCGCCTCGGCGGCGAAGGTGGGGGCCGTCGAGCGCGGCACCACGTGCGGCATCTGATCGCTGAGGTAGACCGGGTTGTGCCGAAGTTGCTCGGCGAGATAGGCGGACTGGCTCGGGGCGTCCGCTCCCGCTGGCGCGGCCTGCACCGCACCGGCGGTGAACAGCACCGCCAACCACCCCAGCACCAGCACCATTCCAGCGCGCCGCACCGCCCCCACCACCCCTCGTTCACATTGTTGCCATGACGCTACAGCGCCTGCGCGCCGGCCGGGGAACCCTGTGGATAACGTCCCGGCAAAGCCGGCGGCCGGGGGTGTGGCCTGGGGTTTTGTTGGGCGGGGACGCCCTTTCCGTCGCTGTTTGCGGTGGGCGCCGGGGCGGCGACGGCGGCGACGGTGGCTGGGCACAGAACCGGAGCGGAGGCCGCCGGCACGGAACCTCCGGGGTGGGGAAACGAGTCGGGGTGCCGACCCGTTCGCCGGGACGGCACCCCACACCCTCACAACGCAACCGAACTTGATGCCAAGCGGTCGAGATCGGCCCCGCGGGGCCGTCGCGTCACCCCTTGCTGACCGCCGCCAGGATCTCCGGCAGCCGCGCCACCACCCGGGGAGCCGCCACTCGCAGCCCCAGCGTCGCGATGCCCACTCCGTACACCACACCTGCCGGCAGCAGCACCCACAACAGGCTCTGCAGGCCCGCCAGATGGAGCCAGACGGCCAGCCCCAGCAGCGGCGAGGTCAGCACCGCGGCCGTCAGGAAGCCGGCGAACAGGCTGATCCAGGCGATCCCGGCCTGGCCGGGCGCCACGCTCTTGTTGCTCTCCGACGGGATGGAGTACGGGAACAGCGCCGACGCCATCGCCCCCGTGGCGAGCAGCCCGCCCAGGAGGCCCAGCGAGAGCCCGTAGACCTGGAAGAAGGCCGACCACGGGCCGATGAACGCGGCGGAGCCGACGACGACCAGCGTGACGTACGGGATGGCCACCAGCGCCAGGCTCAGCGCCCGGGCCCGCAGCTCCTCGAAGGCGTCCCGCGGGGTGGCGATCGTCGAGGCCACCATCCAGAACGCCGAGGTGTCCTGGCCGAACTGGTTGTACATCTGCATGCCGAGCAGCGCGGGCGCCGAGAAGGAGGTGTAGATGCTGCCGTTGCCCTGGGCGGCGTAGACGATCGGCACCAGCAGGCCGATGCCGAGCGCCATCGCCCACGACATCTTCGACTTCGGGTCGCGCCAGGCGTAACGCAGCGTCCGCAGCATGGCCGTGCCGGTCCGCCCGCCGGGCAGCAGTCGCGCGAGCCCGCGCTCCTCGCCGCCGGCCCGACGCGCGCTGTCCTTTTCCACGGCCTGGAGGGTGGAGGAGTCCGGCGAGGTCATCAGGGCGGTGAGGGTCCGCTGCCACCACCACAGGAGCAGCACCAGGGCCAGCACCGTCAGCGCCAGGCCGGCCGCCGCGCGCCCGTAGGCGCCGTGCCCGGCGTCCTCCACGGCGCTGAGCGCGGAGGCCGGCGGCACCCAGCGCAGCACCTCGCCCAGCGGCTCCAATACGGACAGACCGTCCGGGCGGCCCAGTCGCTGGGCGGCGATGTTGACGCCCTGGGCGCCGAGGGCGATGAACAGACCGCCCAGCACGGCGAGGTCGCGGCCCCGGCGACTGGTCAGCAGCCGCACCGAGGCGGTGGCCACGGCCCGCGCCAGGGCGACGCACACCAGCACCACCAGGACGACGGCCAGGACGCCGACGAGCGTGGCGACCGCCCCGTGCGCGACCGCGATCACCGAACCGGTCACCAGGGCGAGCGTGACGATCGGGCCGAGGCCGACCAGCGACGTCACCAGCAGCGCCCGGATCAGCGGGCGGGGCCGCAACGGCAGCATCACCAGCCGGGTCGGGTCGAGGGTCTCGTCACCGGTGGGGAAGAACAGCGGCATCACCGCCCAGCCCAGGGTGAGGATCCCGGTGAGGACGACGGCGAGCGACCCGGCGTGCGGATTCCCACGCAGCGCCACCAGACCCAGGAGGATGCCGGCGGCGAAGAGCAGGCCGGCGGCGGCCGAGATGATGTAGGCCAGGGTGCGTCCGGTGGACTGGCGCAGGCCGTTGCGCAGCAGCGTCAGCTTCAGTCGGACGAAGACCGAGACCAGTGAGGAGGGAGCGGTGGCGGTGGCTTCGGTGCTCATCGGGCGCCGCCGCCCAGCCAGTCGAGGTTCTGCCCGGCGGCGCGGCCGTTCGCGCCGACCAGTTCGAGGAACGCGCTCTGGAGCGAGGGCGCGGCGCCGCGCACCTCGGCGACCGGGCCCTGTGCGCGGATCCGGCCGGCGGCCATCACCGCGACCCAGTCGCAGAGCGACTCGACCAGCTCCATCACGTGGCTGGAGAAGATCACCGTTGCCCCGGAGGAGGTGTAGCGCTCCAGGACGCCGCGGATGGTCTGCGCGGACACCGGGTCGACGCCCTCGAAGGGCTCGTCCAGGAAGAGGATTTCCGGGTTGTGCAGCAGCGCGGCGGCCAGCCCGATCTTCTTGCGCATGCCCGTGGAGTAGTCCACCACGAGTTTGTGCTGCGAGCCGGAGAGGTCGAGTACGTCCAGCAGCTGGCCGGCCCGCTTGTCGACCTCGACGCCCGGAAGGCCGCGCAACCTGCCTATGTAGGAGAGGAGTTCCCGCCCGGAGAGGCGCTCGAACAGGCGCAGGCCCTCGGGCAGCACGCCGATCCGGGACTTGACCGCCACCGGGTCCCGCCAGACGTCGTGTCCGCCGATCTCGACCAGCCCGGAGTCCGGCCGCAGCAGGCCCGTGACCATGGAGAGCGTGGTGGTCTTGCCGGCGCCGTTGGGGCCGACCAGCCCGATGAAGTGGCCCGCGGGCAGCGTCAGGTCGATGCCGTGAACCGCGGTCTGCTCACCGAACCGTTTCCACAGGCCCTCGATGCGGACGGCGGGCGGGCCGGCCACGGCACCGCCCGGGGTCGCGACCGACCCCTCCTGCTGTTGCTTCTGCTCCGGTTCGCTGGCCACGGCCTGCCCTTCGACGTCCCCGCAGGGGCCGGGTCATGGCCCCCGTCCGGCGTCCCACGATACGGGCAGGCGCTGACAAACCGGCTCGGCCCCGCGTCAGCGGGTGCGAAGTGCTGCCGCGTCGCACGCGCAGGCGTACGCCAGCGGGCTGATGAGCTCTTCCGCGTCCGGCAGCCAGCGGTTGCTGGCGGTGGGGCGGCGGGCCCACTGCACCGCGCCGTGCGACCCCACCCGGGTCGGCGGCGCGGCGATGTACTCGCCCTCGCCGCGGCAGATCAGGTCGAGGGCGGCCGGGGCCCAGCCGAGGTTCCGCACCAGGTCGGGGATCTTCGCGGAGGCACCGGGGAGGACGAGGAAGAGCATCCGGCGGTCGGGGGTGCGGGTCACCGGGCCGAGCGTCAGGCCCAGCCGCTCCATCCGGGCCAGCGCCAGGCAGCCCGCCATCTCGGGTACGTCGAGGGCCTCGAAGGTCCGGCCCGTCGGCAACAGGATCGAGGCCCGCGGATGCTTGCCCCACATCCGGCGGACCGCGGTGGCGCTGCCGGTGGCCGTGCCGGCCCAGCCGGGCGCGGTCGGATGGGCGCCGGGCGAGGGGCAGTTGACGGTGTCGCACGAGCAGCGCGGCCGGTCACCCTCGTGCTCCAGCCATGCGCCGGGGAACACCTCCCAATGGCGCTCCTCCGTGTAACGCAGTGCAGTGTCCATGAGTTGCTCGCCGCGCTGCTTGGGGATCTGCGGGGCTCCTGTGACTTCGATGGTCTCTTCCACGCAGATGACAACTCCCCTTGTCACCAAGGGTTACGGCCGAATGGGTGACTGCCCCGGCGCATCGTTCCAGCACGTGGGGCGCATGGATGCACCAGTGGGGGCGCGTATGCGGATGGGGCCCGGGGAGCGGGTAGCCACCTGCGTGACGGGCGGAGAGGCCGCCCGCCGGTCGGCCGCGGAGCACCAGGGGAGCCCTGCACCGCGGCGCCGCGACCGGTGCACGGACATCGCGCGCCACCCTCCTTGTGGACCAGCCCTTCCCGGTGCGGACTTCAGGACGCCGCGCTTCGCACGACGATGCACGGGCATCGGGCACATCGCACGTATCCCGGGCATCCGCTGCGAAGTGCGTCTCCTCGGTTCGTACCACGCATATCCCGGATGTCTCGGATATCCGGGATATGTACGGGGAATTGATCGCGAGGACGGCGTTCGCCGGTGAACGCGCAGCAGCAGTACAGGGGGTACACACCATGGCCGCCAGGCCACTCGTCGCGCGCCAGCCCAATGAACGGCTGCAAGCGCTCATCCAGGAAGCCGGCTGCTCCAACGCGGGGCTGGCCCGCCGCGTGAACATGTGCGGTGCGGAGCACGGCCTCGACCTGCGCTACGACAAGACCTCCGTGGCCCGTTGGCTGCGGGGACAGCAACCACGGGGCCGCGCGCCGGCCGTCATCGCCGAGGCGCTGGGCCGCAAACTGGGCCGCACGGTCACCATCGACGAGATCGGGATGGCCGACGGGAAGAACCTCGCGTCCGGGGTGGGGCTGCAGTTCTCGCCGACCGTCCTGGGGGCCATCGAGCAGGTCTGCGAGCTGTGGCGCAGCGACGTCGGGCGGCGGGACTTCCTCAGCGGTTCCACGGTCGCCGCCTCCGCGCTGGTCGAGCCCAGCCGGGACTGGCTGATCACCGGGGCGGACAGTCAGGTGTCCCGCAACGCCGGTGCCCGAGTGGGTGTTTCGGACGTCGCGGCCGTACGGGCCATGACCTCGGCGCTCAGTGAACTGGACCACCGCTTCGGCGCCGGGCATGTCCGGCCGGTCGTCGTGCACTACCTCAACAGCGTCGTCTCGGGGCTGCTGGCGGGGTCGTACCGCGAGGCGGTGGGGCGGGAACTCTTCGCGGCCGTCGCCCGGTTGACCGAACTGGGCGGCTATATGGCCGTCGACACCGGGCAGCCGGGCCTGGCGCAGCGCTACTACATCCAGGCGCTGCGGCTGGCGCAGGCGGCCGGTGACCGTGGCTACGGCGGCTACGTGCTTGCCGCCAGCATGAGCCACCTGGCCGCGTCCCTGGGCAATCCGCGGGAGATCGCCCAGCTCGCCCGGGCCGCCCAGGAGGGCGCGCGGGGACAGGTCACGCCCAGGGCGGAGGCGATGTTCTTCGCCGCGGAGGCGCGCGGGCACGCCCTGTTGGGCGACGCCCGGGCCTTCCAGTCGGTGGCGGGCCGGGCGCTCTCCGCGATGGAGCGCGCGGGCGCGACCGCCGACACGGGCGACGACCCGGCCTGGATCGCCCACTTCGACCCGGCGTACCTCGCCGATGAACTGGCCCACTGTCACCGGGACTTGGGGCAGCCCGTCCCGGCCGCGCAGCGCGCGCAGGAGGCGCTGGAAGGGCATCCGGTGGGCCGGGCGCGCCGCCGCGCCATCGGGCTGGTGCTGCTGGCCAGCGCGCAGGTGCAGCAGCGGGAGGTCGAGTTGGCCTGCCATACGGGCACCCGGGCGATCGAGCTGCTGGGCGGGGTGCGGTCGGACCGCGGTGCGGAATATCTGGAGGACTTCCGGCAACGACTGGAGCCGTATCAGGACGAACCCGTCGTAAGGGAATTCACCGCACGGATGGAGCTCCGCGCCGCCGCGGCGTGAGCAACGCCTCAAGAGCCGTGACGACGGGGACCGACGACGGCCGGGAGGAGGAAGCGGCCGAGGTGCTTTCGGCCGTGCGCTGCCGGGGCGGGCCGGGTTTCCGGCCCGCCCGCTGCGCGGTCGGCGGCGCCGGTGGCGCTCCGGGCCGGGGACCGGGGCAGTGACCAGGACACATGGTCGAACGTTGCTGCGAACCGGTAGCGTGCAGCCGACGATTCCGTAGGTCTGCACGATGGTAGGAGTCCCGGTGACGCAGAGCGGACAGGGTCACGACCCGCAGAATTCTGCGGCCGGCCCGGCCAGGGAGGGCATAGTGCTGCCCGCCGGCGGCGGGGACGGATGGGCGCCCGACCAGCAGGCCGCACCACCCGCCGGGCAGCCGTGGGGCCAGCCCTGGGGGCCCGGTCAGCAGCCGCCCGAGCAGCCGGCGGCCGGCCAGCCCGGAAGCGCGCCGGGCGGGCCGCAGCCCTACGGTCAGGTCCCGGCGCCGGGCTACCCGGCCGCGCCGCCCCAGGCGCAGACCCCGACCCCGCTGGGCGCCGCACCGCTCCCGCAGCCCGCCGCGCAGCAGCAGCCGCTGCCGCCGCAGAACCAGGGCTTCCCGCCGGCGCCCCAGGGGCAGCCGCAGATGCCGCAGATGCCGCAGATGCCGGCCGCGCCGCCCCAGGTGGGCCCGCCGGCCGCCGGGCCGCTGCCGCCGTCCAGCACGGACTCCGAGGCGACCACCGTCATCCCCTTCGGCAGCCAGCCGGGCCAGCCGGCTCCGGCCGGTCAGCCCGCACCCGGCACCCTGCCGCCGCAGTACGCCCCGTACGTCGGCCAGCCCCCGGCCCCGTCCGGTGAACTGGTCCGCGCCACCCCGCAGGCCGGCGCGCCGCTGCCGCCCATCGCGGGCGAGGCCGAGGCGACCACGCTCCTGCCGCCCGTCCCCGGTGGCGCCGGTACCCCGGGCGCCGCCCCGCTGCCGCCCATGGCGACCGCCGCCCCACCGGTCGGTGACGCGGCCACCCAGATGCTGCGGCCGATCAAGGCGCACCAGGGACCGCCGCGGCCCGGCCAGCCCATGCCGCAGTCCCAGCCGATGCCCGGCATGGGTACCGAAGGCTCCGAGGCCACCCAGCTGATCCCGCCGATCGGCGGCGCCGCCGGTGCCGGGATGCCCACCCCGCCGCCCGGTGCGCCGTTCGGCGGCCGGCCCGGTGCGCCCGCGGACCGGCCCACGCCCGCCGAGTTCGACGGTCTGTTCCGCGACGGACCGGCCGCCCCGGGTGTGGCCGCCGCCCCCGACGCCACCGCGCAACTGCCGCGCTTCGACGAGCAGGCCCGCCCGCCGTACGGCCAACAGGGCGGCCCCGCCGGTCCGTTCGCCCCCGGTGGCGGGCAGGACCAGTACCCCTCCTACGAGGAGAGCGGCGGCGGTCGCCGCAAGCTTCCCGCGGCCGCGATCGTCGGTGTGATCGTGGTCGCGCTGGCCGGCGTCGGCCTCGGCGTCGGCTGGGCGCTCAGCGGTGGCAGCGGTGACGACACCGGCCAGAAGAAGACGGACCCCGGCACCAGTACGGCCAAGTCGGCCAAGGACGACTCGTCCAAGCCGGCCGACGACCCGGCCGCGGGCCAGGCCAAGGCACTGGACGCACTGCTCGCCGACAGCAACAACAGCCGCTCCGCGGTCATCAGCGCCGTACAGAACATCAAGAGCTGCACCAACCTCGGCGGCGCCGCCAACGACCTGCGGTCCGCCGCCGGGCAGCGCAACGACCTGGTCAAGCGGCTCCAGCAGCTCCCCGTGGACAAGGTCCCGAACAACGCCCAGCTGACCGCCGCGCTGACCAAGGCATGGCAGTCCTCGGCCGACGCCGACAACAACTACGCGGCCTGGGCCGACAAGTCCGCCGGCAAGGGCGGCTGCGACAAGGGCCACCCCAAGGGCGGCAAGGAACCCGCCCAGGGGAACGCGGCCAGCGGCGCGGCCACCCAGGCCAAGCAGCAGGCGGCCGGCCTGTGGAACCCGGTAGCGCAGAAGTACGGCCTCCGGGAGCACCAGCCCGAGCAGCTGTAAGGACCGCGGACGGCCGGGGGGACGGCCGCGGGCGCGTCAGCCGTCGTCCGTGCGCCGCCGCTCCAGCGTCGTGGTGACGTCGACGAACCCCTCCTGGGCGGCGACCAGTTCGCCGTTCCGGACGACCTGGTACGTCACGTCCGAGTTGATGATCCGCGGGAAGTCCGCGACGGCCAGCATGTCGTCGTCGCGCCAGCGCAGCTTGGGCGTCAGACCGCCGGTGTCGATGGCCTGGTCGCCGCGGTCCAGGGCGGTCTGCAGGGCGTGCGCGGTGATGTCCGCCACGCCCTCGTCGGCCAACTGCTTGATCAACGCGTGCAGCACGGTGTAGGCGATCCAGGTCGTCTGGACGCCCTGGTCGGCCGGGTCGACGCGATTGTCGTCGAACGCCTCCTGGGTGATCACCCGGCGCATCGGCAGCCAGCGCGGATCGCTGGGCACCGGGTACCAACCGGTGACGTCCGCGCCCTCCAACGGGCCGGAGGCGCCGCCGCTGCGGTTGACCATCGACTGGTCGACGCTGCCCAGGACGGATCCGACCTGCACCTTGGGCCGGGATTCCTGGAGGCGCCGGAAGGAGTCGAAGAAGGTGTCGGTGTTGTCGCCCAGCGAGGCGGCCACACAGGAGCCGGTGGCCTCCCCGCCGGCCTTCGCCGTCCCGTAGACGGTGGGGTCCGCGCCCACCGCATCGAGGGCGGCGGCCACCTGCGGCGAGTAGTCGGTGTCGGCCTCGGGCGCCTTGATGTCCGCGGCCGGGCTCCGGCCGCCCCCGGTGCGCGCATCGGCTCCACCGGAGCGGCTGACGCCGCGCCCGCTGGTGAGCCCGGCGTCGAGCAGGCCGGGCATCTGGTCGCCCTGGATGGTGTCCGGGCGGACCAGCGCCACCCGCCGGCAGTCCGCCGCCAACTGGCGGCCGTTCCCGGCCAGGAGGGCGGCCTGGCCGCCGTTGACGGGGTAGGAGAGCGGGCTGGCGAACTCCTCGGCGGAGGCGCCGTAGCCGCCGATGAACGGGATGCCCGCCACCTCCAGCGGGGACATGAACGAGCGGCCCCACTGGCTGTACGAGCCGACCACCGCGACCGCCCCGGCGTCCACCGC
Organism: Streptomyces sp. NPDC058000; assembly: GCF_042886435.1. Taxonomy (NCBI): domain Bacteria; kingdom Bacillati; phylum Actinomycetota; class Actinomycetes; order Kitasatosporales; family Streptomycetaceae; genus Streptomyces; species Streptomyces sp. NPDC058000. Next base: position 24,050 of record NZ_JBHVQS010000067.1, on the reverse strand, counting down.
GCGCTGGGCGCACCGCGTGGCCTCCGCCGAGTCGTTGCGCTCGTTGCAGGTGAGGACCTTCAGGGGGTGGCCGGCGATACCGCCGCGGGAGTTGACCCAGCGGGCGTACGCCTGCGCCATGGCCGGCATCCCCGGCATGTTGGTGGTGCGGGTGCCCTCGGGCGCCCAGGTCATCACCGTGACCGGCTCCTTCTCCCCGGAACCCGCTCCGGGGAGGGAGCCGCAGCCGGACAGCAGCGACGCGATGACCGCCGTGCACGCCGCCGCGGCGGTCGCGGAAGCGCGTGGGAAGGGGCGGGGGGAGGAGCGTCGCCGTCCGGTCATGGCCCCGCAGCCTGCCGTTCCGGCCGGAACGGGCGCGTGACACCCGGGCAACGGACGGTGACGTCGCGGTGAACTCCGGGGGGCCGATCGAGAGGAATCGGGAGGAACGTACGATCGCATGCTGTGCAAGGTTCGGAGAAGTCTTCCCGTCGCGGCCGCCGCTCGACCACCATGGGCGGTATGCCGTTCTCTGACATGCCGTGGTGGCGCTGGCGCAGCACCGTGCGTTCCGCGCTGCACATGCTCTCCGACCCCGTCTTCCAGCAGCACACCTGGCTGGCCGGCCGTCCCGGGTACGGAGACGTCACCGACGCCGTCTACCGCCTCGTCGAGGACACCTGGCTGGACAACTGGTCCGCCGAGAAGTACGTCGACACGATCTTCCGCGACGTCCAGGAAGCCCAGTTGGTCGACGCCGCCGTCCTCCGGGTGCTGCGCATCATGCACCAGGTAGGGCCGGACGCCCCGGTCGCCGCCTACATGGAGCACCCCGGCTGGCCCGACGCCGTACGGGCCGCCCGCGAGGCGCACGTCCACCTGGCCACCGCGGACGGCGAGGACCCGGACACCGCCCCGCACTCCCTCGAAGCGCTGGCCGTCCTGACCGGCACCCTCCAGGCCCCGGCGTGACCGTGCCCCGGGCGCCGCGGTCCGACCTGCTCGGCGGATATGCGACCCTATGAGGTCATGAGCGAGTCGCAGCCCACCCAGCCCGGTCAGCACGATCACAACGATCAGTACGTCCTCACCCTGTCCTGCCCGGACAAGCAGGGGATCGTGCACGCCGTGTCCAGCTATCTGTTCATCACCGGCTGCAACATCGAGGACAGCCAGCAGTACGGCGACCGGGGCACCGGGCTGTTCTTCATGCGGGTCCACTTCAGCGCGGACGCGCCGATCAACGTCGAGAAGCTGCGGGCCAGCTTCGCGGCGGTGGGCGACTCCTTCGCCATGGACTGGCAGATCCACCGGGCCGACGAGAAGATGCGGGTCGTCCTGATGGTGTCCAAGTTCGGGCACTGCCTGAACGACCTGCTCTTCCGCTCCCGGATCGGCGCGCTGCCGGTCGAGATCGCGGCCGTGGTCTCCAACCACACCGAGTTCGCCGAGCTGGTCGGCTCGTACGGCATCCCCTTCCAGCACATCCCGGTCACCCGGGACACCAAGGCCCAGGCCGAGGCCCAGCTGCTGGAGCTGGTGGAGAAGGAGGGGGTCGAGCTGGTCGTGCTCGCCCGCTACATGCAGGTCCTCTCCGACGACCTCTGCAAGGCCCTGGCCGGTCGCATCATCAACATCCACCACTCCTTCCTGCCGAGCTTCAAGGGCGCCCGCCCCTACCACCAGGCGCACGCCCGCGGCGTCAAGCTCATCGGCGCCACCGCGCACTACGTGACCGCGGACCTCGACGAGGGCCCGATCATCGAGCAGGAGGTCGAGCGGGTGGGCCACGAGGTCACCCCGGACCAGCTCGTGGCGATCGGCCGCGACGTGGAGTGCCAGGCGCTGGCGCGGGCCGTGAAGTGGCACAGCGAGCGCCGGGTGCTGCTCAACGGCACCCGGACGGTGATCTTCGCTTGACCCGGGCGGTCACGCACGGCGCTTGACCCGGGCGGTCGTCCACGGCACCTGACCCGGGCGGTCACGCACGGCCGTGCCGCGGGGTGCCGCGGCCGGACCGGCGGCGGGTCGTCGCCTCACAGGCGGGACAGCGCCGCCGTCGCGAACAGCACCTCGCGGATCGCCTCGCGCTCCCCGTCCTGCCCCACCGCGGTCTCCTCCGGCGAGATGTGCCCGGCGGCCAGCTGGCAGAACTCGTCGCTGTCCAACGCGATGTGGGCGACGGTGTACTCCGGCGAGCCGACCGCCGCCGGGGAGTCCAGCGCTATGTACCAGTCCCCGCCGCCGCTGCCCTCGACCTCCAGATGGAGCGAACGGCCCGGGGCGCCCGCGGCGACCAGCCGCTGCGGTGGCGCGGCCAGCCCGGCCCGCCGCCGCTGGGCGAGCGTGCTCGGCAGCAACCGGGCCGCCAGGTCGACGAGCAGGCGGAGATGGCCGGCGGCCGGTGGCTTGTACGGATAGTCCACCGCGTCGGCGATGTCCCCGGCGTGCACCCACGTCTCGAAGGCGCGGTCCAGGAACGCGTCGCGCAGCGCCAGGCTGAACTTGCCGTAGGGGACGGAGAGTTCGGCGACCCCGCCGCCGGCGAACGAGGCCGTTCTTATCAGTGTCTGGCTCTGCTCGCGCCACGGATCGTGCGGCGCCCGCGGGTCGGCGTCCTCGCCCAGGGCCTGCCAGTACGCCTCGGTGCGGCGGCGCGGGCCGGGGTGTTCCGGGGCGGCGGTGCCCAGCGGGTCGGGCAGCCCGAGGGCCGTCGCGACCATGCCGTCCACGGCCATCAGATGGCCGATCACCCCGGCGACCGTGGTGCCGCGCTCGACCGGCTCCCGGCCGTCGAACCAGCGCAGCTGCACCGGGGCCCGCCACTCCGACTCGCCCATGTCGCGCAGCAGCGCGTCCAACTTGGCGGCCTCCGCGTCGTACGGCGTCGCCCACTCCGGCACCGGGATGCGGGCCGGCCGGCGGCCCAGGCACCCCTCCAACACCCGTGACCGCAGCAGCGGGTCGAGATCGAGGCTGTCGGCGGGGTGCAGCAGTCCCACGGCGTCGCGCAGCCGCAGCGCCTCCCCGGCGCAGGTGGCACAGTCCGTCAGGTGCGCCTCGACGGCGGCCGTCTCCTCCGGTGAGCAGGCGGACAGCGCCCAGGCACCCAGCAGCGACTTGAGCACCTTGTGGGACGGGGCGGCCGGTGGTGGGTGGCGCGGGCCGGTGTCGTCGCCGGTCACGGGGTCGTCATCGCTCTCGTACTCCGCAGGGACGTGGTGGGGCGGGGCGGGGTCCGGGACGGGGCCGGGCAGGGCGTGGGGGGCGCGTGGGAGGTCCGGCAGCGGGCCGTGGTCCTCCGCGGCGGGACGCGGGGACGGTATCCGCGGTCGTTCACCGGGGCCACCGGGGCGCTCGGGGCCGTCCCACTCGTCCGGGCCTTTCACAGCGACCGCCCGTGGCCCGGGCCGGGCGGTGTGGAGTGCGGCGGGCGCGGGGCCTGCGGTGCCCGGGCGGCGCGGCGCATCGGGACGGCCGGCAGGGCCTGGTGGTTGTGGGCGGTGGACAGGAGTTGGAGGCCCAGGCGGAGCCGGCGCCGCGCCTCGTCCTCGGTGACGCCGAGGTCGGCGGCGGTCTGGCGGTAGTCCCGGCGCTGGAAGTACGCGAGCTCCAGGGCCTCGCGCAGTGGGGCGGGCATGGAGGTGACGATGTAGTCGGCGCGGGCGGCGGTGGACGCCTCGTGGATCTTCCGCTCCAGCTCGCGCTCCGTCTCGGCGGTCGCGGGCCCGTCAGCGCTCTCGTCGCGCTGGTCGCACTCGTCGCGCTGGTCGCGCGCCGAGTCGGACTCGGTCTGGCGCAGCCGCTGGACGGCCTGGTGGCGGGTGATCCCGGCCACCCAGGAGCGCAGCGAACCCTGCTTGGGGTCGTAGGAGTCCGGGTGCTCCCAGACGTAGCCGAACACCTCGCGGGTGATGCGGTCGGCGGCGTGCTCGTCGTCCAGGACGCGGTAGGCGAGGCTGTGCACCAGCGAGGCGAAACGGTCGTAGAGCTCGCCGAGCGCGGCCGCTTCGCCGCGGGCGAGCCGCTGCTGCATCCGCCTGTCCCAGCGCGGTGGTGCGTCGTGTGCCATGGGACCCCCATCCCTGCCCGTCGCGGCCGGGCTCACACCTCGGCCGGCGCTCTGCCGAGACCTCGGCCGCGCGCTGTGCGGTGACCCCCGGTCTCGTAGGGCCCGCGTTCCGTCGGGCCCCGTGCCGTCACTTCCGCCCACTCTCGTACCCCTGCCGCCCCCTTCGCTCACGATCGGCGGGCCGTCACCCGATCCGGCGGCCCGCGCTACGGACGCCGTGGCACCGGACGTGCGCACGCCGTGACGGTCGCCGTGTCCTCGAATGTAGTGGGCGGGTACGACACCACAGGCGCCTTTGCGGCAAAGCCGGTCAGAAGCCCGTTGCGGATGGTAAAGGCCCCATGACGTTGTGGCGGATCTGGTGGCGCTTCCCGCTCGAAGTGGGTCGGTGCGGACCGTTCGTGCCCGTATCAACCCATGTGTTACGCGGGTGTGACCGGTTGCGGGCGAAAACTCGCCGGGCTCTGGGCATAGCCTTGGGGAGGGTTGGCCCGCCGCGCCATGGAATCGAAAGCGTTTCACGGGGGAGAGGCCGGGCAGTCGAGCCGGGAAGGGTGGGTTCCGCATTGCAACCGGGGCACATCCGGTCCGAAAGCGAGCGAAAGGCTTCGAGCGCGTGTCGTTGAAGGTGGCAGAGGACGAAAAGGGCCCTTGGGCCGTACTCCAGGTTTCCGGGGAAATGGACCTGGTCACATCGCCCGCGGTGCGCCAGCACGTGCACGACGCGGTGGCCGACGGCCGGCGGTCCCTGGTCCTCGATCTCTCCGAGGTCCGGTTCTGTGATTCCAGTGGCGTGGGCGTACTGATCGCCGCCCGCCGCCTGATGCGTTCCTGTCAGGGGCGGCTGCGGTTGATCCTGCCCGCGCAGGGTGCCGTCGACGGCTCGCACGTCAACCGCGTCCTCGCGGCTCTCGGCGTCCGCCGGCTCTTCGAGGTCTACCCGGACCTGTCCACCGCGGTGGACGAGGCGGCCGCACCCCTGTCGGCCTGAGGCGGCCCGTGGCGGCCGGCCGCGCGGCGCGCGGGCCCACCCGGCCCCCCGCAGCGGAAACCCGCCCCTCAGCCCGCCCCGTACGGGAACTCGGCCCGTACGACGAAGCCCCCCTCGGACGTAGGGCGTGCCTCCAGCGTCCCGCCGAGGCTCTGCGCGCGTTCGCGCAGCCCCACCAGTCCGTGCCCGCCCCCGGGGAGCACGGGGACCGACGCCGTCGCGTCCGGCGGCCCGTTGTGGATCTCCACCCGCAGCCCCTCCCGGACCCGCTCCGCCGGGTCCGTGCCCGTGCCGGCCGACGCGCCCAGCTCCACCGCGTCGACCCGGACCCGCACCCGCGCGCCCGGCGCGTGCTTGCGGACGTTGGTGAGCGCCTCCTGGACGGTGCGGAAGGCGGCCCGCTCCACCGTCCTGGCGCCGCGCGGACGCCCCGGACCGGCCTCCGCGCCGGCCCCCGCACCGCCGTCCTGTGCCGCGTCCAGCCCCTCGTACGTCACGTCCAGTGCGCTCATCTCGATCAACCGGGGCAGCTCGTCCAGGTCCGGCTGTGGGGCCAGTTCGCCGGCCCCCTGGGCGTCGCCGCCGGCCGCCCGTAGGACGCCGACCATGTGCCGCAGCTCCTCCAGCGTGCGGACGGACAGTTCGCGGATGGTCCGGGCCCCGTTCCGCGCCGTCTCGTCCGCCGTGCTGACCTGTACGGCGCCGGCCTGGAGGCTGATCAGGCTGACCTGATGGGCCACCACGTCGTGCATCTCGCGCGCCAGCCGGGCCCGTTCGGTGGCCTTCACGCGCTCCGCCAGCAGCCGGTCCTCGCGGCGCAGGCTGCGGGTCAGGTCCTCGACGCGGGAGGCGAGTTCGCGGCGGGTCCGGACCAGCAGGCCGAGCGCTATCGGGGCCGCGGAGGTGACGCAGGCGTCGATCAGGACCAGGGTGTTCTCGCGGTACGCGGTCGGCTCGAAGTCGGAGATCGGATACGGCAGGAAGTGCGCGGCGACCAGCAACAGCGCACAGAGGACGAGCCGGGCGTGGACGCGGGCGGGGGTGCCTCCCGTTCGAGCGGAACCGGGGAGGGGGGTGGCGGCGAGGGTGTACAGGGCGATCATCGGCGCGAACCAGATGTAGCCGATGTAGAGCCCCGGGAGGGTCACCAGGAACACCAGCAGCGGCCAGCGGCGCCGCAACAGCAGGGCGGCCGCCGCGACCACCGAGACGCCCAGCTCCAGCGCCATCTCCAGGCCGTTGACCAGGAGGGCGTCGGCGATCGAGAGCAGCACCGGGACCAGCACCGGGCCGATCCGGTGCAGTCGGTCCGCCAGCGGCCCGCGCAGGAGCCGGCGGACGGCCCGGCGGGCGCGCGCCCGGAGGATGGTGGCCCGGCCGCGGTCCCGTACGTCCCGCGCCGCGCCGCGTGTTCCCGCTTCCCGGCGCGTGCCGCCCGGCCCGCCGGATATCACCAGGCCCCCCGCGGAGCCCCTGCCACCAGGCCGGCCCGGTCGGCGACGATGGCCGCCTGCACCCGATTGATTCCGCCCAATTTGGCCAGGAGCGCCCGTACATGGTCCTTCACGGTGCTGGGCGCCAGCCCCATCCGCTCCGCTATGGGCGCATTGCCCAGGCCCTCGCCCAGCAGCGCCAGCACCTGCGACTCGCGCGGCGTCAGCCCGCTCACCGCCCGGGCCGCGGCGGCCTGGTCCTCGGCCGTCAGATAGCCCCCGATCACCGCCCGGGTCACCCCGGGATCCAGCACGCTGCCGCCCGCCGCCAGCGTCCGCACCGCCCGCACCAGTTGCTCCGGGTCGGAGTCCTTGAGCAGGAAGCCCGCCGCGCCCTCCCGTAGCGCCGCCGTCAGGTATTCCTGGGCGTCGAAGGTGGTGAGCATCGCCACGGCCGGCGGCTCCGGGGCGGCGCGCAGCCCGCGCAGCACGGTCAACCCGTCCACGTCCGGCATCCGGATGTCGAGGAGGACGACCTCGGCCGCGCATCCCAGCACGGTCTCCACGGCCTCCCCGCCGCCGCAGTCCGCCACCATTTCGATGTCCGGGGCGGTCCCCAGGATCATCCGCAGTCCGGACCTGACGAGCCGCTCGTCATCCACCACAGCGACACGGATCACCGGCCGCCCCTTTCTTCCACACACCTGTCCAAGCCCCGGAACCGCCCGGCACTGCGCGGCTCCGTCCCCTGCCGTCGGGTCCTCCTTCGGAGGGCCCCGCACCCCCGCCGAGCGGCGGGGGTCCTCGCCCGACCTGCGGACGATGGTGCGGAGCGGGCCCCGCGGGCAGAGTGGTTCTCATGCTGCACCACTGAAGAGGCCACAAGCCCAGGACGCGTTGCAGCTCACATCGACGGCCGCCGCGGCCCCCACACGCGGCGGACGTCCCCGGCGCGCGGGGGCGGCCCGGAGGAGACCTCTCCCACCCGGTCGCGGGGGCCTACGAGGCCCTGCCGCTGCCGCCCTCGCCGCCGTTCTCGTCCGGTGCGCCCATGCCGTCCGGTGCGCCCGCCCACTGCCTCTCCGCCGACGCCGCCGGCTCGTCGGCGTGCTCCGCCCCCTCCGTGCCGCCGCGCCGCCGGTACTCCGCCAGCAGGTCCCCACGGCTCTCCGCGACCCGTACGGCGTCCCGCAGCGCCGTGCTCAACTGCGCCGACAGGAACCGCAACTGCCCCGCATCGGCCGCCGGATCGTCGATCAGCGGCTCGGCGTGCTCCAGCAGCCCGAGGCTCATCGACAGGTGTACCTCCTCCACCTGGTCGGCATACCGGGAGACCCGGCCGGCGCCCGCACGGTCGGTGAGCAGGTAGCAACTCTGGCCATCGGGCCCGTCCCACGGCAGCAGCCGGGCAACGGGACGATCGGAAGGGTGCGGCACGTCAGCCTGCCTTCTGGGGGAGTGGGTGGGGCCTGGGCCGGTGGGTGGCCAAGGGGCCGTCGACCTGACGGGGCAGCAACGCTAGGCGGCTGCGCACCGCGCGGACAGGGACGTCCTGTGCCACTTCGCACCGGGGGTGGGACGCCGTGTCCCACCCCCACCCGTCCGGGCCGGGTGTCGGCTACGCGTCGAGGTCGAGCCGGTCGGCCAGCTCCATCAGCGGGGAGGTCCGACGCCTTTCCCGACCGCGGAGTTCGGACACCAGGCGCAGGCTGGTGGAGTGGTAGCGCATCCACTCCGGCGCGGTGCGCTCGGCGGCGAGCAGGGCCGCCACCGCCCCGTCGTCCTGGTTCAGTTCCGCGTGGGCCAGGGCGCGATCGACGTGGAACCGCGCACGCCACGTGGGCGGCAGCGCCCGCAGTTCCGGTACGGTGCGCGCGGTGCGCAGGGCTTCCGCGCTGTCTTCCATCTCCACCAGGAAGTTGACCTTCGCCACACCCACGTTGGTGGGGCCGAACGGGGTCGCGTAGTCGATCCGGTCCGCACCGAGCCTGGCCGCCGCCGCGCCCGTCAGCGTGAGCAATTCGCGCACGGTGTCCCGGCGTTCCCGGCGGACGGCCGCCGTTGCCGCCCGGAGCAGCAGGATTCCCCATAGCGCCAACTCGACCGGCGGGGAGCGGAAGCCGGGCTCGATGCGCTCGGCGGTGCTGAGCGCGACGTGTTCGGCGTCCGCCAATCGCCCCTGCTTGGTCAGGACCCAGGCGAGGCTGGAGAACCCCACGGCCTCCAAGTGGGGGTCGTCCCCTTTGGCCGCCGCCGTCCTCGACCGTTCGAGCGCGGTGAACGCGGCATCCTCCTTACCCAGCGCAGCCAGCGTCGTCGCGGCGATCTGATACGCCTCGGCCAGCACGGACTGGGCGGCGGCGGCCGCGCTCCCGGTGGAGACGTGCGCCACCGCCTTGGCGTCGCTGATCAACTGCGGGAGCAGCGCGCCGATTTCGGCCATGCGCCCTTCCCGACGGATGCGTTCCGTCGAGTGCAGCGCGGTCCGCAACGCCGCAATGTCCGGTGGGTCCTCGGGGTCCGGGTCCTCCCCGAGGAGTTCGGACACCGGAGAGACGGCCCGACGGAGGGCCAGTACCGACGGCTGTTCGCCGTCGCCGCGCACCTCGAAGGTGGTGGGCTTGCCGACCAGCGCCGACGTCTCGACGTCCAGCGCCGCGGCCAGCGCGTTGAGCGTGCTCAGGCGGGCCGTCCGGCGCACGCCCTGTTCGAGTTTGCGCACGACGTCGACGGACAACCCGGCGCGTTCGGCGAGCCCTTCCTGCGTCAACTTGCGTCGTGCGCGCAGCCGGGCGATGCGCTCCCCGATACCGGGTTCCTCGTGGAACAACTCCATGGCCACCCCCGCGAGACGGACGTATCGACCACGCTACGCCTGCGGGCGCCGGGGCGTCGCGTCACGGAGCGGAGTCGTCGGGGGAGGGCCCGGCCTCCCGGTCCCGCCCTACCCCCGCCCCCATCACCAACACCACCACCGACGTCATCGCCGCCAGGCCGTACGCGGTGGTGGCCATGGAGAGCGCGCCCTCCGGCGTCTCGAAGGACTGGTTGAAGAAGTCGGTGACGGTCAGCCAGACCACCGTGCGGACGGTGAGGTAGAGCTGGACCGAGGCGAAGACCAGGAGCGCGCCGCGGAGGTCGCGGCGGGCCCGGAGGGCCAGCCCGCCCAGCAGCAGGAAGCCCAGCACCGAGCCGAGGGTGGTGAACTCGGCGGAGGCGGCCAGGTTGAGGGTGCCCAGGACCGAGCCGTCCACCGCGCCGCGGAGGTACCGGGCGGTGTCCATCCCGGCGGTCGTCAGGTCGCGGACGGTCCAGGCGAGTCGACTCAGGCCCATGACGAGGAAGAGGACGCCGCAGATGCGGGAGAGGCGCCGGTCGCGGGCCCGGGGGGCGGGGCGCGGGGCGGGCGGGGTGGCGTCCGCGCGGCGCCGCCGGCGGTGCTCCGTCGCCGGGAGCATCGTGGTCAGCACGACCACCGCCACCACCAGGCCCAGCACCCGGGTGGCCAGCGCCCATCCGCCGAGCGGGTCGGTGGCGTACTGGTAGCGGTAGGCCGCGTCGCAGAGGCCGACCGCCTCGCGCAGCGAGACGGCCAGGAGGAAGAACCCCGAGAAGAGCGCGGCGCTGCGGGCCGGCCGCCGGTGGGCGACGGCGAGCCCGGCGGTCGCGAGGAAGGCGGCGGCGAAGGCCCACTCGTAGGGGCCGACCAGTTGGGAGGCGGAGGAGGCGCCGGGGTTGAAGAGCCCTTCGACGAAGTCCCAGAGGGACCCGTCCCCTTGCACGATGCCGTACACCGTCCAGGCGGTGAGCGCGGACGCGTAGAGGGTGAGGAAGAACGCGGCGGTGTGGTACGCGCCGTGGTGCTCGGGAGCGGCGCGGGGCGGGTCGCCGCCCGGACGGACGTCCAGCGCGTCGCCGTCCCGCATCACCATGGCCGAGCCCCGTTTCCGTGCTGGTCGTTGCCGTGGCGGAGTCGTCGCCGGTGTCGCCGCTACCGCCGCCTCACTGTGTCAAGGACGGGTGGAGGGGCGGGGGAGGTTCCGTTCCGTGTGTCGCGAGTTGATCAAGATGCGGCGGAGCTCACCGTACGCGGCCGGAACCGGGGTCGGGCGCGGGCCCGGGCCGCGTCCGGTTCCGGCCGGTTCACCGTACGCGGCGGCCGGTGACGGCCACGAAGTCGCGGATGCTCCGGCGGGTGGTGTCCCGCAGGTCGCTGAAGGCGGCGAGGTCCGGGGCCCCGTGGATTGCGGTCACCTCCGCCATGATCTGTTCGCTGCGGTCGAGGACGTCCGGGTCGTCGGACACCATCTGGGCCCGGAACATCGCCTCTTGGGCCGCGGCCCGGGCCCGGTAGACCTCCTCGCGCAGCTCCGGGGTGTCCTCGCCGCAACGTTCCCCCTCGTGCCGCACGAACCAGTGGTGGACGAGGAGCCGGCGGTAGTCCAGGAGGGCGCCCGCATAGGCGCAGTACGCATCTATCCGTTCCTGTCGGAGCTGCTGCGCGCGGGCGAACCGTTCGCTGCGGTCGGCGGACCGGCTCTGGAAGTGGTGGGTGACCGCGGAACCCAGCAGGGTCCCGAAGACGGCGACGATGCTCGCTATGACTGCCTCCATGACAGGCAGTGGACCACATGGGCGGGAGGTTCCCGGCCGTTTTCCCCCTGGTGCAGGTGGCGCCGGCTCCTTTGCCCTACTGGCGGTAACTGGCGGTGATCGGGGCGGTGTTGGGGTATCGCCGAGGTGGGAGCCGCCCCGGTTCGCCGGGCGGCCGTGCGGCAAGATATCGCCATGGGGATCTTCGGGGGAGAAGGCCGACTGATCGGTGACCGGTACCGGCTGGACATCCGGCTGGGCCGCGGTGGCATGGGAACGGTCTGGCGGGCCACGGACGAACTGCTGGGCCGCCAAGTGGCCGTAAAAGAGCTGAATGTGGACGACCTCGCGGCCGAACCCGAGGCGCGCGTGCAGCGCGACCGGGCGATGCGGGAGGCGCGGACGGTCGCCCAGGTCAAGCATCCGCACGTGATCGTGGTGCACGACGTGGTCGAGCAGGACGGGCGGCCGTGGATCGTGATGGAACTGGTGGAGGGTCCGTCGCTGGCCGACCGGCTGGCGTCCGGCGGGCCGCTCGCGCCGGACGGGGCGGCCCGGATCGGCCTGGCGCTGCTGGGCGCGCTGCGGGCCGCGCACACCCGGGGCGTGCTGCACCGCGACATCAAACCGGCCAACGTACTGCTGGAGCAGGGCAGTGAACGGGTGGTGCTGACCGACTTCGGGATCGCCCAGGTGCCCGGTGTGACGACGCTGACCGACGCCGGCGGCTTCGTCGGCTCGCCCGAGTACACCGCGCCGGAGCGGGTGGTCGGGCGCGGCGCCGGCCCGGAGGCCGACCTGTGGTCGCTGGGGGTGCTGCTGTGTGCCGCCCTCAGCGGGGTGACGCCGTTCCGCCGGGACTCGATGGCGGGGGTGCTGCACGCCGTGGTCTACGAGGAGGTCGAACTCCCGCCGGCGGTCGGCCCGTTGGCGGAGGTGGTCCAGGGGCTGCTGGAACGCGATCCGGAGCGGCGGCTGGACATCGACGCGACGGAGCGGTTGCTGGGCGGCGGTGCGGGGCCGCGGCGGCCGGCGGAGTCGGGCCCCGGCCGGAGTGCGGAGCCCGGGGCGGAGCCGGTGCGCGATCCGTTCGGCGCGGGGGCCGGCGGTGTCCACCCCGGTGCGCAGCCGCCGCACGGGGACCCGTTCCGGCCCGTGGGCGGGTCCACTCCGGCGGCCGGGGCCGGACCCCTGGGGGCGGCCCGCTCCCCGGACGGCGACCCCTTCCGGCCCGGGCGTACCCCGGTGCTGCCCACTACGGGCGACCCGGCGGGCCCCGGCGCGGCCGACCCGGCACCGACCCCGGTGGGGCGGGTCGCGGCCGCCGGCCACCGGGACGCCGCGCCCGGTGCCGCCCGCCCGCAGGTCCGCCGTACCCGCCTCGCCCTGACGATCGCCGCCGCCGTGGTCGTCCTCGGTGGCGCCGCGGCGGGCATCGCCGCCTTCCTGGCGAACGGCGGCGGGGGCGGCGCCACCGAGGACCTGGCCGCCCCGCACCCCGGCACCTCCGCGCAGGCCACCGCCCACAAGGGGAAGAAGGGGCAGCGCGGCCCCCAGGGCCCGTCGGACCCGCAGGGCAGCGCCCCGGACGGCCCCGGGCCCACGGTCACGGTCACCAGGTCCGCCGGGCCGGGCGACGGCCCCGCCCCGCCCGGCTACCAGATCGTCCGGGACCCGGCCGGCTTCGGCATGGCCGTCCCGACCGGCTTCACCCGCTCCTACGAGCACTCACGGGTCTACTACTCCTCCGAGGGCCGACGCTTCCGGATCGGCGTGCAGCTCCAGCAGCCGGTGCCCGAGGGACCGATCGGCGCGATGCGCGCGGCGGACGCCAAGGGGCCCACCACCTACCCCGGTTACCGCGACGGGCAGGTCATCGAGACCACCCACAACGGTTTCCGGGCCGGCCGCTGGGAGTTCGTCTGGGACGGCAGCGCCCAGGACGCCGGCGCGCGTTACACCTACGACCTGAGCTGGAACGAGGGCGGCCGGATGATGGACATCTGGATCTCCTCCCCGGTCGCCTCCCGGATCGAGGCCGAGCGGCAGTTCGACACCGCGGTCGAGTCCTTCCGGCTGTCCGGGCGGTGAGCGGCGGCGAGCGGGCGGCGGCAGGGCCGTACGCCGACGTGACGGGCCCGGCGGTGTGACGGGCCCGGCGCGGTGTACGGGGCCCGCCGGCGCGGACCATCCCCGAGGCCATCTCCCCAGGCCGTCGCCCAGGTCATCCCCCAGACCAGCCCCGTTGTGGCCAGCACATACTGGCGCGATTGTGTCCGGCCTGCGAAAACCTGTTACTCCCGGGTACACAAAGCCGTCCCGGGCGAATACGCTCGCCCGCATGACGGACTCGCAGGACACCGGCACCGCCTCCGCCACCGACGAGGCCCCCCAGGACGCCCCGGCGTCCCCGGCCGCCCCCGAGGCACCCACCGGGGGCACCTCCGAGGGCGGGGGAGGCAACCCGGTCGTGCGCGCCGCGCCCGGCACCCGTACCGCCGCGGACGTGGTCACCCCGGAGGTGGCCGCCCGCCTCACCCGGTGCGTGGTGGCCGGGGGAGGAAGCACCGCCAACCACACCCCGCTCACCGGGGAGAAGCTGGCGGACCTGCCCGAGTCCACCCCCGAGGACGTCGCCACCGCCTTCGAGCGGGCCCGGGCCGCGCAGGAGCGCTGGGCCAAGGTCCCGGTCCGGCAGCGCGCCGCGGTCCTGCTCCGCTTCCACGACCTGGTCCTGCGCCGCCAGGCCGAGGTGCTCGACCTGATCCAGCTGGAGACCGGCAAGGCCCGGCTGCACGCCCACGAGGAAGTCCAGGCGGTCGCCGTCGCCGCCCGCCACTACGGCCGCAAGGCCCCCGCCTACCTCCGCCCCAAGAGCCACACCGGTGTCGTGCCGACCCTGACCAAGGTCACCGAACTCCGCCAGCCGCGCGGCGTGGTGGGGCAGATCGCCCCCTGGAACTACCCCTTCGAGCTGACCGTCGGCGATGCCCTGCCGGCCTTCGTCGCCGGCAACGCCGTGGTCATGAAGCCCGACACGGAAACCGCACTGACCGCCCTGTGGGCGCGCGAGCAGCTGATCGAGGCCGGGCTCCCGGAGGACGTCTGGCAGATCGTGATCGGCGAGGGCCCGATCATCGGCCCGGAGGTCGTCCGGCACGCCGACTACGTCTCGTTCACCGGCTCCACCCGTACCGGCCGCGAGGTCGCCCAGGGCGCCGCGGCCCGGCTCGTCGGCGTCTCCCTCGAACTCGGCGGCAAGAACGCCATGTTGGTGCTGCACGACGCCGACGTGGAGAAGGCCGCCGCCGGCGCCGTCCGCGGCTGTTTCTCCTCCGCGGGCCAGCTGTGCATCTCCATCGAGCGGCTCTACGTCCACGAGTCGATCGCCGACGCGTTCGTCGAGCGGTTCGCCGCCCGGACGAAGGCGATGCGCCTGGGCAACGCCCTCGCCTACGGCGCCGACATGGGCTCGCTGGTCGGCGCGCGTCAGTTGGAGACCGTCACCCGCCACGTCGAGGAGGCGGTGTCCAAGGGTGCCCGGGTGGTCGCCGGCGGCCGCCCCCGCCCCGACATCGGCCCGCTCTTCTACGAGCCGACCATCCTGGACGGCGTCGAGGCGCCGATGGCGGTCTGCGGCGAGGAGACCTTCGGCCCGGTCGTCTCGATCTACCGCTTCCGCGACGAGGACGAGGCGGTGGCCCGCGCCAACGCCACGCCGTACGGCCTGAATTCCAGCGTCTGGACGAAGGACGGCCGGCGCGGCCGGGCCGTCGCCGCCCGCCTGCGAACCGGCACGGTCAACGTCAACGAGGCGTACGCGGCCGGCTACGGCAGCGTGCAGTCCCCGATGGGCGGCATGGGCGACTCGGGCCTGGGCCGCCGCCACGGCTCCGAGGGCATCCTCAAGTACACCGAGGCGCAGACCGTCGCCCAACAGCGAGTGATGCCGCTGGCGCCGTCGTTCGGCATGGACGACGAGAAGTACGCGGCCTTCATGACCCGCAGTCTGCGCGCGATGAAGGCGTTCCGCCTGCGCTGAGCCGAACGCCCCAGCCCCTCCGCCGGAGAAGCTCCGGCCCTCCGGCGGAGAATTTCAGCCCCTCCGGCGATTGAGGAGCGGGGTCCGGGGCGGAGCCCCGAATACGGATACGGAGGTACCGGTGTCACAGGAGCATCCTGCCCAAACCCACGCCCCGGCCGCGGAGTTCGACGACGCCGGCCGCGACGACGCCACCCACGACTACGACGTCCTCGTCATCGGCTCCGGCTTCGGCGGCTCCGTCTCCGCCCTCCGCCTGACCGAGAAGGGCTACCGCGTCGGCGTCCTCGAAGCCGGCCGGCGGTTCACCCGAGAGACCCTGCCGAAGAACTCCTGGGACCTCAAGAACTACCTGTGGGCCCCGGCGCTCGGCCTCTACGGCATCCAGCGCATCCACCTGCTGGGCAACGTGATGGTGCTGGCCGGCGCCGGCGTCGGCGGCGGCTCGCTCAACTACGCCAACACCCTCTACGTCCCGCCCAAGGCGTTCTTCGACGACCCCCAGTGGCGGGAGATCACCGACTGGCAGCAGGAGTTGAAGCCGTACTACGACCAGGCCCGGCGGATGCTCGGGGTCCGGCTCAACCCGACGATGACCCCGTCCGACGTCCACCTGAAGGCGGCCGCACAGGCCATGGGCGTCGGCGACTCCTTCCACATGGCGCCGGTCGGGGTGTTCTTCGGGGACGGCAAGGACGCGGTCGCCGAGGACGCCGCCGGTGCGCACGGGGCCGACGGGGCGGCGAAGGCCCCACCGGGCGGGGAGGTCCCCGACCCGTACTTCGGCGGTGCGGGCCCGTCCCGCCGGGCGTGCACCGAATGCGGCGAGTGCATGACCGGCTGCCGGCACGGCGCCAAGAACACCCTCAACGAGAACTACCTCCACCTCGCCGAGCGGGCGGGCGCGGTGATCCACCCGATGACCTCGGTCGTCGCCGTCACGGAGGACTCCCGCGGCGGTTTCGCGGTCAGGACGCTGCCCACCGACAACAAGAAGAAGGGCGCGGGCAGGACCTTCACCGCCCGCCGGGTGGTCCTCGCCGCCGGCACCTACGGCACCCAGACCCTGCTGCACCGTATGAAGGACAGCGGACTGCTGCCGTACCTCTCCGCCCGCCTCGGCTCGCTGACCCGCACCAACTCCGAGGCGCTGGTGGGCGCCCAGACCACCAGCCGGCGCTACCGCCAACGGCACGGCTCCGACCGGGTCGACTTCACCAAGGGCGTCGCGATCACCTCGTCCATCCACCCCGACGAGAACACCCACATCGAGCCGGTCCGCTACGGCAAGGGCTCCAACTCCATGGGCAGCCTGACGCTCCTTCAGGTCCCGTACCGCCCGGCCGGCCGGGTCCTGGGCTGGGCCGGCAACATGGTCCGCCACCCGGTGCTGGCGCTCCGCTCGCTCTCCAACCGCCGCTGGTCCGAGCGCACCATCATCGGCCTGGTGATGCAGTCCCTGGACAACTCCCTGACCACCTACCGCAAACCGGGCGGCCTGGGGAAGGGCCTGCTCACCGCCCGGCAGGGCCACGGCGCCCCCAACCCCACCCAGATACCCGAGGCCACCGAGGCGGCGACCCTGCTCGCCCAGGAGATCAACGGCTTCGCGGGCAGCAACGTCGGTGAGCTGATGGGCACTCCGCTCACCGCGCACTTCCTCGGCGGCTGCCCGATCGGCGCGGACGCCGACCACGGCGTCATCGACCCCTACCACCGGCTCTACGGCCACCCCGGCATCTCGGTCGTCGACGGGGCCGCCGTCTCCGCCAACCTCGGCGTCAACCCGTCCCTGACGATCACCGCCCAGGCCGAGCGCGCGATGTCCCTGTGGCCCAACAAGGGCGAGGCGGACCCGCGCCCGGCCCCCGGGCGGCCGTACGCGCGGGTGGCGCCGGTCGAGCCGGTCCGCCCGACCGTCCCCGCCTCGGCGTTCGGCGCCCTCACACTGCCGTTCCTGGCCGTCCCTCCGGTCCCGCCGAAGGAGTAGCCGGTGGGCCGAGGAAACAACCGGTAGGCCACGGATGCGCAGGAGGGCCGCCCCCTGAGGGAGCGGCCCTCCTCACCGTCTCACCGGTGTCACCCGTGCGTCCGCGTCACGCGGCGGCGCCGCCGGTGGTCCTGCGCCGCCGGACGACGAAGACCGCCCCGGCGCCGACGGCCATCGCCACGCCGCCCACCAGGCCGATGGTCGGCAGGGCGGACGAGGCACCGGTGGCGGCGAGGTTGCCGGTCACCGGCAGCTTGTCCAGGCCCCCCTTGGGCCTGCCGGAGGCGACCGGCTTGGCGGTGCCCTGCGGACCCGGCTTGTTGCCTGGCTTACCGGGCTTGGCCGGCGGGACCTCGCCCGGCTTGCTGCCGGCGGACAGGATCGCGAAGTCGTACCACTGCTCCACGGACGAGCCGCAGGACCCGTCTTCGTTGTAGTAGTCGCCCGCGACCAGCGCGAACCCGTCACCGGGCGTGGCGCCCCGGTCGGCGCGGATCCGCATCTTCAGCTCGGCGGTCTGGTGCGCGTCCAGCTCGAACCAGCCGAAGTAGTCGCCGTCGGACCACTCACCGAACGCGGTCCACTTGCCGGTGCCGGGGTCCTGGTACTCCAGGTGCAGCTGGGAGCCGGGGCGGGCGTCGCCCTCCAGCGGCACCGCGAGGATGAACGGGTAGACCTCGTCCAGCTTCTTGCCGGTGGTGTTGGTCAGCTTGATGGCGAAGGGCGACCAGTCGGCGCCGGCGACCAGCTTCGAGGGCAGGTTGGCCACGCCGACGTCGAGCGACGCGTCGTCGAGGGTGCACTCGGCGTCGTCCGACGGGCCGGGCGTCGGGGTGCCGGGCGCGGTCGTCGGGGTCGCCGACGCGGCGGGCTCGGCACTGGTCGTGGGTTTGACGGTCCCGCCAGGGGTGGCCGGAGCCGTCGGGCTGGCGCTGCCCCCGGTACCGGTACCGGGCCGGGTCTCGCCGCCCGACGTCTGCTCGCCGCCGGTGGCGGAGGGCTCGGCGGTCGGGGTGGCGCTTTCGCTCTGCTCCGAGCCGGGGGCGACCGGTGTCGGAGTGGCGCTCGCGGTGGCCTCGGTGTCGGGACCGGTCGCGTACGCGGCAGGGGCCGCGACGAGGGCGGCGGGGGCTATGACGGCCGTCGCGGCAACGGCTGTCAGGGCACGGCGGAGCTTCATCCAGAAGACCTCTCGGGGTCCAAAGTGCCGCAGCGCGGCACATCGTGGTGCTGGCCGTCGCGGCGGGGCGCGGTAGGGCCGTGTGATGTCAGGTACGAGACCGTCAGTGGCTGAAAAAAGTTGTTCACTCAACCAAAGGGCTCGCAGTGATCCCGCTCACACTCTTCACAGCCGACTCACAGGCACCACATGGCCGGCGCACAGCGAAGGGCCCCGGGAAATCCTCCGCGAGGGGGGGAACGCGGAGGCCACGGGGCCCTTGGCTTTCGGTGCCGACGTCAGGGCAGCGCCGGCACCGACGCGCGGCGCTGGGGGGGGGGGTAGCGCCGCTGGCTCATCAGGGTGGTGCGGATCGGTATCAGGAAGATGGTGCGAGGTGGTGCGCGGTGCGCCGCTCGCACTGCCGGTATGGACCAATGGCACGCACGGTAAAGGTCCGTACCGAAAGCGGTCGGCGGTTCGTCAAGCATCGTCCTGGATGCGCCTCACGTGGCGCAACCGTTTCGACGGATGCGGTCGGTCCCGGGCGTCCCCAGGACCGACCACCCCATCGGTGTGACCGGGCTGCTGTCCCCTGCTGACCGGTCACGGACCGGAACGAGGTCCCACGACGCGGACCGCTGCCAGCGGCCGGCGTCTCATCGCTCCGGCTTTCCGCCCGTGGGGCGGCGTCTACGCGTAGTCCTGCAGGCCGCGCCTGGCTGGCGTGGCACCGGGAACAACGACCCCTCTCCGGGCCCGGTCACGCGCCGTACGGGTGAGTCGGCACCCGAACGCAGTTCCAGCCGGGCCCCCGCGCGGATCTGGTTGCGCGGCCGATCAATTCCGGCCGCGGGCGGGGGTCTGCCCAGCCTCAGACCCGGCCTCGGGACAGTTCCAGCAAGGTCATGGCCAGCGCGGTGCCGGGGCGGCCGAGCTGATTGCGGTAGTGGGCCAGGATCTCCATCTCGCGGGAGAGGTTCACCCGGCGCCCGCCGGAGGCGATCCGCTCGCGTTGGATGACCGCCGAGACGGCCATCCGTTCTTGGACGAGGCCGATGATCCGGCCGTCGAGATCATCGATCCGGCTCCGTGCGTCCCGGATCGTGTCGGCCGCCTCCGGGGTGTGCGCGCCGGTGTCCGGCGCGGTGGCGGGAGCGGTCGACATCGTCGTCTGTGCGGTGTTGTTGGTCATGGCCTTTTCCGTTTCTCCTGGGGGTGGGTGGGGCCCCGGGAGCCCTGGAAGCCGCTGACGGTCCCGGACAGACACAGGCGCCCCGGACCGTGGTCGGCCCGGGGCGCCTGGGAAGTCGCGTGTCAGTCGATCAAGCAGCGCGACCATGGCAGCCGGACGGGCCGGTGCCATAGGTAAAGACGAAGGTCAGCTGCTGGAACATGGGCTTCAGTATGAGCCCGTTAGAATCGAAAGTCCAACCCCGCTCCACACCGCCGGAAGGCCGCCGAAGTGCCATCAGCGCCCCCTGCCGCCGCACCAGACGTCGTCCTCGTTGTCGACTTCGGCGCACAGTACGCCCAGCTCATCGCCCGCCGGGTCCGCGAGGCCCGGGTTTACAGCGAGATCGTGCCGTCCACCATGCCGGTGGCGGACATGCTCGCCAAGAACCCCAAGGCGATCATCCTCTCCGGCGGTCCGTCGTCGGTCTACGCCGAAGACGCCCCCAGCCTTGACCGTGCGCTGTTCGAAGCCGGTGTCCCGGTCTTCGGCATGTGCTACGGCTTCCAGCTGATGGCCACCACCCTCGGCGGCACGGTCGACAACACCGGTGCCCGTGAGTACGGCCGCACCGGCCTGGCCGTCAGCAAGCCCGGCTCCACCCTCTTCGAGGGCACCCCGGCCGAGCAGTCCGTGTGGATGTCGCACGGCGACGCCTGCTCCGCCGCCCCCGAGGGCTTCACGGTCACCGCGTCCACCGACGTCGTCCCGGTCGCCGCCTTCGAGAACGACGAGAAGAAGCTCTACGGCGTCCAGTACCACCCCGAGGTGCTGCACTCCACGCACGGCCAGCAGGTCCTGGAGCACTTCCTCTACCGCGGCGCGGGCATCGAGCCGACCTGGACGACCACCAGCGTGGTCGAGGAGCAGGTCGCCGCGATCCGCGAGCAGGTCGGCAGCAAGCGGGCGATCTGCGGGCTGTCCGGCGGCGTGGACTCCGCGGTGGCCGCCGCCCTGGTCCAGAAGGCCATCGGCGACCAGCTGACCTGCGTCTACGTCGACCACGGCCTGATGCGCAAGGGCGAGACCGAGCAGGTCGAGAAGGACTTCGTGGCGGCGACGGGCGTGCAGCTCAAGGTCGTCGACGCCGCCGAGCGCTTCCTGAACGCGCTCAAGGGGGTCTCCGACCCCGAGCAGAAGCGGAAGATCATCGGCCGGGAGTTCATCCGGGTCTTCGAGCAGGCCCAGGCCGAGCTGGTCGCCGAGGCCGGCGCCGAGGGCGAGGAAGTGGCCTTCCTGGTCCAGGGCACGCTCTACCCGGACATCGTCGAGTCCGGCGGCGGCACCGGCACCGCGAACATCAAGTCGCACCACAACGTCGGCGGCCTGCCCGACGACATCGAGTTCGAGCTCGTCGAGCCGCTGCGCCAGCTGTTCAAGGACGAGGTCCGGATGGTCGGCACCGAGCTGGGCCTGCCGGACGCGATCGTCCAGCGCCAGCCTTTCCCCGGCCCCGGCCTGGGCATCCGCATCGTCGGCGAGGTCACCCAGGAGCGCCTGGACCTGCTGCGCGAGGCCGACGCCATCGCCCGCGAGGAGCTGACCGCGGCCGGTCTGGACCGCGAGATCTGGCAGTGCCCGGTGGTCCTGCTCGCCGACGTCCGCTCGGTCGGCGTCCAGGGCGACGGCCGCACCTACGGCCACCCGATCGTGCTCCGTCCGGTCTCCTCCGAGGACGCCATGACCGCGGACTGGACGCGCATGCCGTACGAGGCCCTGGCCCGTATCTCCACCCGGATCACCAACGAGGTCGCGGACGTCAACCGCGTCGTCCTGGACGTCACCAGCAAGCCGCCGGGCACGATCGAGTGGGAGTGACCTCCCGCTGACGCCCGGCGCCTGACGACAACGCCGCCGCCCCCGCTCGGGGGTGGCGGCGTTGCCGTTTTCTGAGGGCGGGGCAGGCGGGCCGGCAGGCGGGAGCGCGCCGGTGGTGGTGGTTGACGGCCGGCGGGCGGGAGGGGAAGATGGTTTCCGTATTACGGTAATGGATCTCCGCGATGTGGAAGTGAGTGGGTCGCGCGCTATGAGCACCATCGGTTTCCTCGGCCTCGGCATCATGGGCAGCCCCATGGCGGTGAACCTCGCGAAGGCCGGGCACGCCGTGCTCGGTTGGAACCGCAGCCCCGGCAAGGCGGACGCACTGGTCGCCGCGGGCGGCCGGGAGGCGACGTCGGTCGCCGACGCGGTCCGGGACGCGGACGTCGTCATCACCATGGTCCCGGCGTCCCCGCAGGTCGAGGCCCTCGCCTACGGTCCCGACGGGATCCTGGCCCACGCCAGGCCCGGCACCCTGCTGATCGACATGTCCTCGATCACCCCGCAGACCTCCATCGCCCTGGCGGCGAACGCCGCCGAGAAGGGCGTCCACGTCCTGGACGCCCCGGTCTCCGGTGGCGAGGCCGGCGCCATCGAAGGGGTGCTGTCGATCATGGTCGGCGGTGAGCGGGCCGACTTCGACGCCGCCCGGCCCGTCCTGGAGGCCGTCGGCAAGACCCTCGTGCACTGCGGCCCGCACGGCTCCGGTCAGACCGTCAAGGCCGCCAACCAGCTGATCGTCGCGGTCAACCTCCAGGCGATCGCCGAGGCCGTGGTCTTCCTGGAGAAGTCCGGCGTCGACCTCGCCGCGGCCCTCGACGTCCTGGGCGGCGGCCTGGCCGGCTCCACCGTCCTGGCGCGCAAGAAGGACAACTTCCTCCAGCGCGCGTACGCCCCGGGCTTCAAGCTCGAACTCCACCACAAGGACATGGGCATCGTCACCGACGCCGCCCGCACCGTCGGCGCCCCCCTCCCGGTCGGCGCCACCGCGGCCCAGCTCATCGCGTCCGCGGTGGCCCGGGGCGACGGCGCGCTCGACCACTCGGCGCTGCTCCGCGGTGTCGAACTGCTCAGCGGCTACGGGCCCGAGCAGTAGGCCCGACCCGCCCGCACCGTCGGCCCCGCCGCACCGTACGGCGGGGCCGCGACCGGCCGGTCGGCCGGTCAGTCCCGTACGGCCGGTCAGTCCCGTACGGCCGCCGCCAGTCGCGCCAGCGTCGTGGTCATCGCCGGGCCCATCCGCCGCGGATAGCCGGGGAGTTCGACGACCAGCCGGGGGAGTCGGGCGCGCGACCAGTCGTAGGTGTGCGTGACGCGGGTCCGGGCCGGCCCGGAGCCGTCCGCGGCGGGCGGCCGGTGCAGCTCGTACCGCCAGCGCTGGCCGCCGATCAGCCGGCGGCCGCGGAACTCGCCCCAGGTCTCCCAGGCGATCAGCCGGTCCACCTCGTACTCGACCACCACGTTCACCGAGCGGTAGGCGATCCCCGCCTGCGCCATCGCCATGCCGAACCGGTCGCCCGGCCCCAGCAGGACCGGCCCGTCGGGGCGGCCGCGCAGCATGCCCGAGCCGTCCAGCGCGGCGTGCCGGGCCGGGTCCCGTAGGACGGCGAAGATCCGCTGCGGAGAGGCCGCCAACTCCCGGGTGACGGAGAGCGCGCGGGTGGGGACGGCGCGGGCCGCGGCGGTTCGCCCGTGGTGGGGCATTTCCCTCGTGTTCTGTACGGTCATGCCCCTGGGACGATGCCGCCGCGCGGTTTGTGACGGCGCGGGCCTGGCCTCCGAAGGAAGCGGAGGGTAACTTCCGCCCGAGCGCCGTGAGCCGTACGCGCCAGGAGGAGAACCGCGATGCCCGAGCCGACGCCGATACCCACCGAGCAGTTGCAGTTCGCGATGCCGCCGATGCACACCGGTGTCGAAGAGGAGCGGCGTTACCGCAAGGAGCGCCTGGTGGCGGCGTTGCGGCTCTTCGGGCGGTACGGGTTCGAAGAGGGTGTTTCGGGCCACATCACCGTGCGGGACCCGGAGTTCACCGACTGCTTCTGGGTCAATCCCTTCGGGGTGTCGTTCGCGCTGATGACCGTCGGCGATCTGATCCTGGTCAACGCCGAGGGGAAGGTCGTCGAGGGCCACCACCACGTCAACCAGGCCGCGTTCACCATCCACGCGCAGATCCACCGGGCCCGCCCGGACGTCGTCGCCGCCGCCCACAGCCACTCCACCTACGGCCGCGCGCTCGCCGCCCTCGGGGAACTGCTGGACCCGATCACCCAGGACGTCTGCGCGTTCTACGAGGACCACGCCCTCTACGACGCCTATACGGGCGTGGTGGTGGACGAGGAGGAGGGGCGCCGGATCGCCGCCGCGCTCGGCCCGCACAAGGCCGTGATCCTGCGCAACCACGGGCTGCTGACGGTCGGCGACTCGGTCGACGCGGCGGCCTGGTGGTTCCTCACGATGGAGCGCTGCTGCCAGGTGCAACTGGCGGCGAAGGCGGCCGGCAAGCCGGTGCCGATCGCCCATCAGGACGCGGTGCACACCCGGGAACAACTGGGCAGCGACCTGGTCGCGTGGATCAACTACCAGCCGCTGTACCAGCAGATCGCGCGGCACGAACCGGAGATGTTCGGCTAGGGCCCATCCGCCCCTGATCCACCGGACCGGCCCTGGACGGCGCGGTTGGCTCGGCGGGCGGGACGACGCGACGGAGGGGCGGCGCCGCGCGGGCCTGGTGGGCCG
>NZ_JBHVQS010000066.1:0-46139 GCF_042886435.1 Streptomyces sp. NPDC058000 | reverse complement strand
GGCTACGGCAAATGCCTGCTGTGCAACGACCGGCGCCGCCGGGCGGACGCGCAGCATCCGCACGTCCGCCCGCACGCCCGCCCGCGCCCCTGCACGGCCTCCGGCAGCGGCCGCCGCTTGCGGATGAACCACGCCACCGCGCCCAGCAGCACCACCACACCACCGCCGATGCCTGCGGCCGTCCACGGCCCGCCCCAGCCCCCGCCGGAGTCCAACCCGGCCTGGGCCTGATCACCGCTCTTCGCACCGCCGGCGCCGGACGCGTCGTCCGAGCCCTTCGGCCCGACCAGGTGGCCGACCGCCGTGACCTTGCCGTCCGCGGCGAAGCCCCAGTCGAAGAGCTTGGCGGCCTCCCGGTACGCCTCGTTGTGCTGCCTCTTCTCCGGGTTCATGACGGTGACGAGCAGCTTGCGGTCGCCGTGCTGGGCGACCCCGGTGAACGTGGACCCGGCGTTGGTCGTGGACCCGTTCTTCACGCCCGCGATGCCCGGGTACGGCTTGATGTCGTAGTCCCCGCTGAGCAGCCGGTTGGTGTTCTGGATGCCGAAGGTGGCCCGCTTGCCGTCCTTGCCCGTGTCGCCCGGGAACTGCGCACTCGCCGTGGAGCAGTACTCCCGGAAGTCCGCGTTCTGGAGCCCGGCCCGCGCGAACAGGCTCAGGTCGTAGGCGCTGGACACCTGCCCCGGCGCGTCGTAACCGTCCGGCGTGATCACGTGCGTGTCGGTGGCGTTGAGTTCCACCGCCCGCTTCTGCATCTCCTTGACGGTGGCCTCGGTGCCGCCGTTCATCGCCGAGAGCGTGTGCACCGCGTCGTTCCCGGACCGCAGGAAGACCCCCAGCCACAGGTCGTGCACGGTGTACGTGAGGTTCTCCTTTATCCCGACGAGGCTGCTGCCGGTGCCCATCCCCGCCAGGTCGGCCGGCTTGACCTTGTACGTCCGGGTCTTGGGGAACTTCGGCATCACGGTGTCGGCGAACAGCATCTTCAGCGTGCTGGCCGGCGCCAACTGCCAGTGCGGGTTCTTCGCCGCCAGCACCTCACCGGACTCCGCGTCCGAGACGATCCACGAACGGGCGGTCAACTCCTTGGCGTCCGGAAGCGCGGGCGCACCCGCCCGGGGCTGCACCTGGACGCCGGCCTGGCCCAGCCGCTCCCCGCCCACCTGCGACATCTTCGCGGGGGGTACGGGCGCCTTGGGCAGTTGCCCGCCGTCCGCGGGCGCGGCCTGCGCGGTGCCGGCCAGCAGCGGCGACACCAGCAGCACGGAGGACGCCAACGCGGCGACGGTTCGAACGGCGGACGGGGACGCGGAGGCATTCAAGGTCGTCGGCACGTTCGTGAACGTACCCGCCCGCGACCGCCTCCCGGAACGCGCCCCACGGAAGAGTGCCCCTCCGAACGGCCGGATGGAGCCGCTGTCGCCGTCCGGGCCGGGACCCTTGAAGCCCTCTCGCCCCGTGTCCCGGTTCCCGCTCGCCTTCGGGGGGAGCTGGTGCATCTGGTTCACCTTTCACGAACAACTAACTGTCACAACGTCAGGACTGGGCGAAAGAGCAGGTCAGAGCACCTGGCACCGTTCCCCGTCGGTGGGTCGCGAGGACCGGGAAACCGTGCGCGCCGCCGAGTGCGCCCGGTAGTCCACAGCACACCCCGACGCCGCCGAAGCGCCGCCCGCAACACAGGTCGCCGCCGGTGAGGCGCTGGCCAGCAGTCGGGGTTGGCAGGTAGTCCACAAGGTCAAAGACGGTGACCGGTCCCCCGGGGATCCACAAACCGCGCGTCCGGGATGTGAATCACTTACGAACGCCACACCCTCCGACGCGGCCCACTCTGCGGTGACCGACGCGCTGCCCCCGCCACCGCGCCTTCCTGGCCGGCCATGACCGGCCCGACGCCTACAACGCCGACTGGCTGGAGGAGGTCAAGGGGCTCGTGGATTCCGCACGACGGATATACCGCGTCCACGTCCTTATAGGGGACTTCTGGCTATTCGACTCCGTCACGGCCGCGCCGATGAGCTACGGCCACGAGGGAAAGTTCCTCGGGGCTGACGTGCTGCCCGACGACCGCGGCCCCGAGTACGTCACTCACCGGGACACAGCACTCACCCATGCGGTGCCCTTCGCGGACTGGTCGGCAGAACACGGCACGTGAAGTCTCTGTTCCGCCCGCCTCCTGGGTTTATGCCAAGACGCGCATAAGGAGGGTGGCCGCATGGACGCTCGGGGCTGGTCCCCTTACCGTCATTGCCAGTTGGCCCGACCGGGGCCAGAAGTTAGGGGTTCGCCATGCCACGCGAGGAACTGACCCGGCTTACCGGCAACGGCAACGGCACCTGCGGCGACGAGGACTGCCCGAACATCTACCGGACGGCAAGCGGCTCCCTCGTCGTCCAGGGAAGCGTTTCGGAGGCGTTCACGCCGCCGTCCCATGAGGCCCTGGTAGAGATTCCGGAAGAAGTCCTGAGGGAGGCCGTACGTGCTCTTGGATGGTGACGAGTGGCGTCGCCGGTTCGTGGAGATCAATCGAGAGGCGTGGCGGCTGGAGACGCTGCCGCAGTACCTCGTACCCCACGAGGCGGAAGAGTTCGCGGCCTTTCGTGAGGGACGGCCGCCGGCCCCGCACACAGCCTCCTCATACACCGAACGCGTCTCACGTCAGCGAGTGGAGGGGAAGCGCAACGGCCGGGTGCACATCGTGACGCAGCCTCTCTCCGAGTATCTGCAATTCGAGTTCGCGCGCTACTACACGGCGCATACCCAGGCAGGGGACGACATTCGCATCCTCGACGTGACCAATCGACCCAACCCCCTGGAGCGGGTCCAAGACTTCTGGATGTTCGACCGCACAGAAGTCGTACTCATGAACTACGAGGCGGATGGCAGGCAGATCAATCGCAAGGTCTTCGAAGGAGACGTGTCTCCGTTCATCGAATATCAGCGGATCGCGGTGACCGAGTCGATCCCCTTCGAGGAATACGTGAACGGTGGCCATAGAGCCTGACCGGCTTGACCAGTCCGGCCTGGAACTGGCAGCCATGCTCAAGCATCTGCGTAAACAAGCTGGACTCTCCGGAGTCCGGCTTGCTGCGCGTTGCCATATGTCGCAATCCAAGATCAGTCGACTCGAAGGGAACAAGCTCCGCCCTTCCTTGGTGGATGTTGAGCAGATCTTGAGGGGAGTCGACGCCTCCCCCGCCGTCTCGGCCGAAGTAATGGCCATGGCTCGGATAGCTCAGACGGAATGGCAGGACCGTAAGGCCCTGCACCGAAAGGGACTGGACAAGAAGCAGCTAGAGCTAGCCGGACTGGAGGCGGTCACCACAGACTTCCGGTACTTTCTGCTATCCATGGCCACGGGCCTGCTGGCAACTCCGGATTACGTCAGGGAAAGCATCGCGCATGCTCCGCCGGCACAGCAGGCCAAGGCTGTTGGTCTAAAGCTTGAACGGCAGGCCGTCCTGCTCGACCACTCCAAGCACTTTACGTTCCTGCTCACCGAGCAAGCCGTCAGGTACCCGCTGGTGTCACCAGACGCCATGGCCATGCAGATTGACCGGATAGCCTCACTCGCCCTTCAGGTGAACATCCGGATTGGCGTGCTGCCGATGGGCGTGAAGTTCGGCAACACGCCATTGAGCACGTTCACCGTTTACGACGACCGCCTGGCAACGATTGAGACTGATCTCGGCGCAGCCATCTTCCGAGACCCCAAAGACGTTCGCGCACTTCTCGACCGGTTCACCAACTACGAGGAACATGCCGTATTCGGCGACGATGCACGGGAGCTGCTGACCGAGTGGGCGTGGTCATTCCGGCGGTGATCTTTACTCGGCAACGTGAATAAACGAGCAGAGCACTCCCTGGATGCGGGACCATCGATGCGTCATAGAAATAGCCGGGGAGGTACGCGGAATGGCGAGCAACACGGAGACATTCGAGGGGAATTGGGAGTATCAAACCTACGCACCCAATGGCCAGCGGTGCTCCGCTTGCCTGGAGCCGATCCAGACGTTTGAGCTGACTCGCCGAGGTCGGATCGAACGCGCCTCCGGCCCGTCCATGGTGATCTACCGGCATGCCGGTACGTGCCCGACGTAGCAGCGTGGAAAGCGTGCAGACCTGGCGGGATGGCCAGCGGCGGGGGCCCGATCCGGACCCGGACGCATCGACGGCCGACCCACCGGCCGCAGAGGCGGGAGAGGCGCGCGCGGACGCCCCGAGAGAGTGGACGGAGTACGGCGAACGGCTGGACGTGGCTTCCGGAGTCGTGTCCGTCCCCCAGGGAGCGAAGGTGCCACCGTGCCCCTTCCCCTGCCGCACCTGCCAGGCCAAAGGGCGTCAGTAGGAACGAGAACTCCCGCCCCGGCGGCGGAAACCCGGACAGTCGAGCAGCCGGGGCAGGTCACCCACCGCGGGAAACCCTGCGGGCCTTCGGGCCGTGCCATCGACGGTACGGGGCACGGCCCCTCACGAGAGTGGAGTTGATCGATGAGCGCTGTGGCGGTCGAAACGATGGACACGCGCCCGCGCGACGCCGAGGGCTGGCCCGGCGTCCCGTTCCGGCACCCCCGGGACCTGGAGGTCGTCGCCGAGGGCGACGGTGGGAAACACGACGGCGGTCCCATGCCCCCTGAGGCGCCCCGCGATCCCGCTCCGCAGCCCAGCGGCGGAGAGAGCGGGTAAGCCGTTGACGGCCGGGGCGGCGTTCCCCTACCGGTGATCGCTCGCTCGCACGCGGCAGCCCCGTCGTACACCGGGGCTGCCGGACGGAACGGAACCCGACCGTCAGCCCTCCGCCACCGCGCCCGCCGCTGCCTCGCGGCGCAGCGCGCGGAGGCCCCGGAACCCGAGCACGCCGATAGCGGTGCCCAGGAGGAACGACACGATGGCCAGGGTGAGGTGGATCCAGAAATACGCGGTGGGGTTCCCGTGATCGAAAGCCAGCCCGCTGGCGTCCTTGATCAAGTTCTTGACGAAGGTGACCCAGACCACCCACGACCACGCGCCGAAGGCGAGGAGGAACCAGGAGACCGGGCGGCTGAGCTTCATGGGGTGTGTCCTCTGCTGCGGGGGAGCCTGCCTTGCCAGTATCCGTGATCCGATTCCGGGGCAGCCACCGTGCCCTGCGCTTGCCGTACGCCGGGAGGAAGCGGAAGGGCCGGCCGCCGAGGGCTAAGCGGTCGGCGGCCCTTCCGTGTCGCTCGGATTCCCGAGCGGACATGCCAGTTCGGGCCGGGTGCGGTTCGGGGAGCAGCACACCAGGGCCAAGGACAGGTACGCCGGACGTTCGAGGTAGAAGCCGTGAGACACGTCACCGCCCCCGCCCAGCCGCTCGGCGGCGGAGGCCACCAGCAGAGCCAGGTGGTCGGAGTCCTGGTACACGACGGCCTGGAAACGGGGCGCGTAGGCGGTGAGCTGTTCTCCGAGCCAGTACGCCGCCGCCTCCGGCTCCTGCCAAGTTCCCCGCACCAGAGTCCGGGGCTTGATCAGCCAGTACGCCGTCTCGATCGGCGGCAGGTCCGTCGCGCGGAACTCCGCCACCACTTCCCTGTAACGGGCGATACTGCGGTGGGCTGTTGTGTCCCCCGGAGCTGCGGCCGGAGGCGGTTCCGGGTATGGAGGCCGCCGCAGAGCCTCCTCGTCGAACCGGTGTTTCGGGCCGGTCCAGAGATACGCGTGCTGGTGCAAATGTCGTCCCGTTGGATGGAGAACAAGGCGGCGAAGGGGAGGTGCGCAACCGGCGCCGCCCCAAGGAGGACGGGACGGAGCCGATTGGCACCATGCACGCCGTCAGGCCAACAGCCCGAACCGCGCCGGGTCGATGCCTGCCGCGTCGAGTTCGTCTGTAGTGAACCGCAGCGGCGGCAACTCGGGCCGCTTGCTGTCCCCCAGCGCCCAGGCGTCTTCGCCGATCCGGGCCAGGGTCACGCACCCCTCGGTGCACGGGCCTCCGCACGCTCGTGAGAACTCCGCCTCTCCGAGGGAGAGTTGGTACAGATTCGTTCCGTTCTGCATCAGTCCACCTTCCTGATCGTCCAGCGCCTGCAGGCGCGGCCGGCGTCATGCCCGGCACTTCGGCCGTGGCAGTGATGACGGAGAAAATGCTCAGCCCTTCAGAGCGAGGGCGCCAGCTTTATGTGCGTTGTCGGGTAAGCGATCACAAACGGCACTCATGCGCCCATTCGGAAAGACGTTCCCTCGCCTCGTCCCCGAACAATGCGTATCCCTCGTACACGGCGTACTCATTGAGGTAGGCCGACACGTCTCGGTGATCTCGGAAAACCATGGCTCCGGTGGAGGTTTCCACCGTGGCTATCCGCGCGTCATACACCGTGAACGTGTTCAGCGGAGCCACGGGCAGGTAGCCGCGCAGCGGAATCACCCCGAGGCGCACATTGGGCAGGAGGCTCACGGAGTTCAGTCGGTCAATCTGAAAAGCCATCGCCGCAGCCGACAGCAGGGGCCACCTGACGGCCTGCTCGGTCAAGATGAAGGTGAAGCGCTTCGACCTGTCGTACAGAACCGCCTGCCGCTCCAGCTTCCTCGCAATGGTCTTTCCGTGGTCGCCGGGGATTCCCGCGAGGCTCGCCCGCACATATTCCGGCGTAGCCAGCAGACCCGTAACCATGGACACCAGGAGGTACCGCAAGTCGGTGGATGACCGCTCGAAACCGGCGAGCTCGTTCTGCTTCTTGTCCAGACCCGTGCGGCGCTGCGACCACACGTCTTGCCATACGGTGTTGGCGGTACGGGCCAGTGCCGCCACTCGCGCGACCTGGTCGGGTGGTGCGTCCAGCGCACGGAGGATCAGTTCCACGTCGACCAGGCTGGGGGAGAGCTTTCCGCCCTCGATATTGCTGATTTTGGTCTGGGAAACGTTGATGCGTTTGGCGAGCCAGACCTGCGTACGACCGGCTCGCCTGCGCAGTTCCCTCAGCGTCTCCGCCAGGTCAGCCTTCGACTGCCCCAGCTCACCCGGCTCAAAAGTCAAGACCCTTCACATACTCTTCGAAGGGCACTGACACGGCCAAGGCGATCCGCTGGTATTCGAGGTAGGCACGCACGTCCCCCTCATACACCTCGCGGCCGGTCTGCGTTCCGTCCGGCTCGTAGTGCATGAGAACGACTTCCGATTTGTCGAACATCCAGAAATCCTGGACGCCGGACAGTGGGTTGGGAGCGTCGGTGACATCCATGATGCGGATATCTTCACCGGCCCACGCATGCGGTCGGTAGTACATGAACTCGTACCGCAGATAGTCCGACAGTGGCCGGGTGACGATGTGCACCCGCCCCTTGCTCTTGCCTTCCCGTCGCACCCGCTTGAGATCCTCGACGTAGTCATTCGAATGCATACGAGGGTCGATGCGCTTCCCAGCCCGAAATGCCCGGATCTCTTCTGCTTCTTGTGGAACATTATAAGAAGGCAGTGTCTCAAGTCGCCATGCTTCCGATTGAAATCCGCGGAACCTGGCCTGCCATTCCTCACCATCCAAGAGCATGAAAAGCCTCCCGCAGAACGCGCTCGGGAATCTCCACCAGCCCTTCACCGTCCGGCGGGGCGAACGCGGTGGACACGGCGCCCTGGACGACGATGGAGCCGCCAGCGGTCCGATACATGTTCGGGCAATCGTTCTGATTGCACTCGCCATTTCCCTCGCCGGTCAAGCGGGTCAGTTCCTCGCGTGCCATACGGAAACCCCCTGATCTGTGCACCTGTTGCGTTGACCATGACGGTACGGAGCCAGGTAAGGGCCGTCCATCCAGGAACGCCGATATTTGCGTTGTCGGGTAGACGATCACGACAGTACGGCGGTCCCGAAGCCTTCCGTCCGGCCGTCTCCCCGGCAGCACCGCGGCCCGGTCCGGCTGACGACCGGCAGGAAGAGCACCGGGTGGGCCGACCATTCCACCCACGTGCCGGCGCAGTTGAGCGCCAGCCCGCAGGGCTCCCCGCGGTGCAGCGCGGACACCGCCCCCAGGCGTCCGTCGCCGTCCACCTCGCGCAATGCCCGCTCGTGCGCCCGTCCGGACAGGCCGGCGGCCAGCCGGCGGGCGTCCGCGGCGATCTCCCGTACGGCCCGCAGTGGGGTGCCGACCGCGAGGGACGTCCAGGACGCCACCTCGTCCGCGTACACGGAGCGGTACACCGTCCGCTCGCACCAGATCCCGGGCACGGCCAGCCCCGTCCCTGCCCGCGTCCCCGTCTCAGTCCGGCCCGGCCACGTCACGCCGCCAGCCATGTCGCCCCCTGACTCTGCGGGGCGCCGTTCCCGTACGTGCCGACGGCCCCGCCGCCGGGTCGGGCCACGAGGGCGTACGCGCACCCCTCGGCGTCAACGACGGTCAGGGTGACGGCATTTCCGGACATCAGCCCGCCCACCGCCCGGCCGAAATCGACCTGGTCGCGGAGCCAGCCCCACTCCCCCGCCCCGTGCGGCATCCCTAACTGCTGCGCGACCTGTTCCGCCCGCGTCCGCACCCATCGCACCGCCCGGCGCGGCGAGTACGTCACCACGCCTCCGAGGTCGATCGACGGCCCGGACGGGCGGTGTACGACCAGTTCCGCCCGGTAGACCGCCACGTCCCCCTCGACGGTCACGGCATCTCCGTTACGGACAGCGGGAGTTCGGCCCACACCACTTTTCCGGTGTCGCCCCGGACCACACCCCAACCACTTGCCAAGGCGTCCACGAGCACTAAGCCACGACCACATTCCGATTCCTCCTCGACCCCCGTCAACTCGTTGACCACTGGTTCCTCGTCGCTCACGTCGTGCACCTCCAGCCGCAAGCGGTCGCCCGACCGCACGAACCGGACTCCGATCGCGGGCACGGGGGCGGGCAACCCGGCGTGCGCCCGCACGGCGTTGGTGACGAGTTCGGACGTCAACAGCTCGGCGGATGCGGCGAGTTCACCCCCGGCGCGCCATGCACGGAGTTGCCGCCGGAGCTCCCTGCGGGCCCACCCGACGCTGCGCACGTCGGACGGCAGCCGGTAGGCGACTGCGGGAGCGACAAGCGAAGTTGCTACGAACCGGGCGCGTGCGGACATGGCTATCCCCTTGGTGCGCATGACGGAGCGAAGTCACTACGCAGCGTGGCGGCGCACACGCGTTGAGTGACGAGCCCTCACGCTAGGGGGCACGCCTGCAAGTTTGCAAGCTTTGACCATGCAAGCTTGCCATCGCTGTGTGTGAGCGCGCAGACTGGTTCCGTTACGAATCAACGGGGCACAGCGAGGCGGTCGTTGAAAGGAGGGCTCATGCCCGCAGGTGGGAGGCCGACGGTTCGCAGCCGCAGGCTAGGGAACGCACTGAGGCGGTATCGCGAGACCGCCGGCTTGGATCAACCGGACGCCGCCGAGGCGATCACGAAGTCCGTATCCAAGATCAGTCGCATGGAGAGCGGGCACACTTCCGCCTCGGGACTTGAGGTCCGCACGCTCCTCGAACTGTACGGCGTGGAGGATGCGGACGAGCGGGCCAGGCTGCTCGAATGGGCAAGGAAGAGCAACGAGCGGGGTTGGTGGATCGAATACCAAGCCACGGCCTCGTCCGGCCATGTGGATCACGTCGCCCTGGAAAGCGAGGCCACTCACATCAGAGCCTGGGAACCCGTGCTTATCCCCGGCCTGTTGCAGACACCCGAGTACACCGAAGCCGTTATCGCCACAGGGCCCAGGTGCTTCCCGTCCGAAAAGGTCGTCGAGCTGGTCAAACTCCGCCAGGAACGGCAACAGCGGATCGAGGAGGGTGGAGCCCACTTCACAGCGATCATCTGGGAACCGGCCCTCACCGCGCTGGCCTCCGAACCAGGCTTGAGCGCTGGCCAGTTGACGCACCTCCTGGAGGTGGGGAAGCAGCAGAACGTCACGATTCAGCTGCTCCCGGCATCAGCGAGCCTGACCGCGGGGATGTCGAGCGCCTTCTGGGCCTTCTCGTTCGGTGCGGAAGCCAACGTGGAAGCCGTAACGCTCGACAGCGCCGCGCACACCAACGTCGTGGAAGCGCCTGAGGCCCTTGCGCACTATGTCATTGTCTTCGACCAGCTACGCTCGGCGGCACTGCCGCCGGACGGAAGTGCCGAGCGCATCCGGAATCTCCTTGAAGACGGAACGCCGCACAAGGAAGTGAAAACATGAAGCCAGAGGTCATAGGCGTGTTTCGGAAGTCCTCGTACTCGAACCAGGATGGAGCCTGCGTAGAGATCGCCCCCACCTCCACGGGTGGCCATGCCGTACGCGACAGCAAGACCCCCGCCGGCCCCCGCCTCGTCTTCCCCGCCGGTGCCTGGAGCGCGTTCACCGACGTGCTGAAGGGCGGCGACCGCAGCTGACGCGAACGGGCCCCGGGCCGCGCCGCGCGGTGCGGCGGGGGCCGGGGCCCGTCGTACAGCGGCCGGGCGGCCGGGGGCCCGGCCTACTGCCCCGCGAACTTCCGGCTCACCGTGTCGAAGACGCGTTGCGCCTCCGGGCCCAGGTACGGGCCGGCGAGCCAGGTGTGGGCGTTGGAGCTGATCGAGGTGTTGGAGATCAGCGTGAGCTTGTTGTTGCGGCCGACGAACCAGCCGCCGCCGGACGTACCGCCGGTCATGGTGCAGCCGATCCGGTCCATGGCGGGCGTGCCCTGCTGCATGGTGAGGCGACCGGGCCGGTCGAAGCAGGACATCATGCGGGCGCCGTCGTAGGGCGGCGCGGCCGGGTAGCCGAACGCCTTGACCGAGCTGATGCCGTCGGCGTGCGGGGCGTTGAACCAGACCTGGGCGGCCGCACCGACGGTCTCCTGGAGGGACTTGCCGCCGCCGTTCTCCGGCCGGACGTGCAGCACCGCGAAGTCGTACGCGGAACCGCCGTTGCCGGACTCGGTGCTGCCCATGTTGATCCACTCGCCGGACGTACTGATCCAGTCAGCCCAGAAGCGGCCGTAGGGGGTGACCTGCTGGGTCGGGGTGGTGCCGACCTGGCTCATCGGGACACCGGTGTCGTTGTACGACGGGACGAAGACGATGTTGCGCATCCAGCCGCCCTGCCGGCCGGAGTGGACGCAGTGGCCGGCGGTCCACACCAGGTTGGACTTTCCGGGGTGCGCCGGGTCCTCGACGATGGTGCCGGAGCAGACCATCGGGCCCTTGGGGCTGTCGAAGAAGATCTTCCCGACCGGGGCCATGTTGCGGTGGTAGGGGCGAGTGACCTCTTGGGCGTTGATCGGCCGGGGTTCGGGGTCGCTGGCACCGTAGCCGCCGACCGCCTCGCCGGCCCGGACGCCGACGTCGGGGGCCGCCTGGGCCTGCGCCAGCCGGTCCGGCTTCCAGTGGTCCTTGATGACCGGGTTGGCGAAGTCCTGGGCCTTGTGGGCCCACTTGTCCCAGTTCTTCCAGCCGCCGTCCTTCCACTTCTTCAGGTCGTCGAGGCTGGTCGGCGCCCCATCGGGCAGGTGCGGGCCGCCGGCCTTCTGGTTCCCGGCCGCCGAACTCCCGCCCGTGGCCGCGGTGTTGTCGGGGCCGCAGGCGGTCGCGGTGGTGGCGAGCAGCACGGCGGCGGCCGCGGCGGCCAGCCCGGCCCGGCGGCGCCGCGAGCGGCACCGGGGTCCCCGGAACGGCGCGGGCGGCAAGGACGGTATGGACGACGCGGAAGATGCGGAAGATGCGGAAGATGCGGAAGATGCGGAAGAAGTAGACGGCGTGGGCGACGTGGACGGCATGGTGTCGTTCCCCCCTGGTGCGTATGAACGTGCCGGTGCGGCGCGGCACGGTGGTGGCGCCGGCACCGGTTGGTACTCCCCTGCTGACTGTCATGCCCCTGCTGGGGCCGCGCTCTACTATGCCGGTCCGCCGCTCCGGGCGGGGCGGGGGGCCGCGACCTGCGGAAGATCGAGACAATCACTGATGTCCTGTCCGAACCGTCCCAAGGACCCCACCGTGACCGATCGCGTCATCGACCGTCCCCGCAGCCGCGGGTTCCTCTTCCTCGACTCCCACCCCGCCGGGTGCCGGCAGCTGGTCTCCGACATGTGGGACGCCGTACCCGCGCCCGCCGCGGCGCCGCCGGCCGACGGCCCGGTGGCCCTCGTCATCGGCTCGTCCGCCGGCTACGGCCTGGCCGCCACCCTGGCCGGCCTCAAGCGCGCCGGGATCCGCGGCATCGGCATCTGCTTCGAGAAGCCGGGCAGTGCCCGGCGCACCGCCACCGCCGGCTGGTACCGCACCGCCGCGACCGCCGAGCTCGCCCGCGAGGCCGGCCGGGACATGGTCTTCGTCAACGGGGACGCGTTCTCCGACGAGATCAAGGACCAGGTCGCCGACCTGTTGGAGGAGCGGTTCGGCGGGCAGCTGAACCACCTGATCTACTCGGTCGCCGCGCCCCGCCGCACCGACCCGGAGACCGGCACCACCTACGCCTCGGTCCTCCAGCCGATCGGCGCGCCGTCCCGCACCAGGACCCTGGTCTTCGGCGACGCGGGCGCGCCCGAGGTCAAGGAGGTGGAGACCGCGCCGGCCGCCGAGGAGGACATCGCACAGACCGTGGCGGTGATGGGCGGCGCCGACTGGGAGCGGTGGATCGACCACCTGGCCGGCCGTGGTCTGCTCGCCGACGGCTTCTCCACCGCGGCGCTCTCCTACATCGGCTCGTCGCTGACCGAGGCGATCTACCGCCAGGGCACCATCGGCGCCGCCAAGGCCCATCTGGAGGGCACCGCCCGGGTCCTCGACAAGCGGCTGTCCGAGCTGGTCGGCGGGCGTGCGGTGACCTCCGTCAACGGCGCCGCGGTCACCCAGTCCTCCACCGCCATCCCGGGGATCGCGCTCTACGTCGGGCTGCTGCGCGGCGTCCTCGGCGAGCGGCTGGTGCCGCCGACCGCCCAGCTGAGCGACCTGTGGGACCGGCTCACCGGGGCCCGTCCGCTCGACCTGGACGAGGAGGGCCGGGTCCGCCTGGACACCTGGGAGCTGAACCCGGAGGTGCAGGCCGCGGTCGCCGAGCGGTGGCAGGCGGCCACGACGGAGAACATCGCGGAACTCGCCGACCTGAGCTGGTTCCACGGCGAGGTGCAGCGCCTCTACGGCTTCGCGGTGCCCGGCGTCGACTACGGCGCGCCGGTGCCCACCGAGGTGCCGTGGCCGGGGCAGCAGCCGGCCTGACGGTCGGCGCCCCGCGGCACCGGGCGCGTCAGCACGAGCGTTTCAGCGCGGACGTTTCAGCGCGGACGTTTCAGCGCGTGCGCTTCAGCACGGGCGGACCGGTACGCGGGGGTCCCGGTGGCCCGCCCCGACTCCGTGTCGGTACTGCTCGATCTGGTCACGGGTCGGGTACCACTTCTTGTCGCAACGGTGGCACCACCAGCGCCAGTTGTCCCAGTGGACCTCGGTGGTGGTGGTGTCCTTCCACAGGCGGTCGTGGCATTCGGGGATCGGGCAGTGCGGCGGCGGCAGGGGCATGACGGGCCGGGCCTTTCGTGCGCCGGGGTGGGTCCCCGGGCGGATGTGGGGCGCCTCCCAGCCTGGAGCGCCGCGGGGCGCACGAGGGCCCGGCGGGTCCGCGGCCATACGATCGGGTGACCACCGGCACCGCGGCTGACACGCCCGAGCCGCCCCGCACTTCCCATGAAAAGCGCAGGTCAGCCGGGATTCCCGAGATCGGACATGCGATCACGGGTGATCGGCGATGCGATGGAGTCATGGGCACGACCGGGCGGATCGCAACGCGGCTCCACCGCCTCTTCGAATCCACCTGTGCCCGGATGCCCTCGGCAACGGCGCTGGAGTGCGGGCCGCACGTCCTGACCTACGCCGAACTCGACGCCCGCGCCAACCAACTCGCCCATCACCTCCGTGGCCTGGGCATCGGAGCGGGGTCCCGGGTCGCGATCCTGGTGCCGCGGTCGGTGGACATGTACGCCGCGCTGCTGGCCGTGGGCAAAGCGGGCGCGGCGTTCGTCCCGATCGACCCGGCGGCGCCCGCGGACCGGGTCGCGTTCATCGCGGCGGACGCCGAGGTGGACGCGGTACTGACGGTGTCGGAGCTGGCCGCGGCGGTGACCGGCCGCGGGGCGAACGTGGTGCGACTCGACGCGCGGGCGGCCGAACTGGCCGCCGCCCCGGTCACCCGGCCGGAACCGGCCCCCGTCCCGGACCCGGCCCCCGTCCGGCTGGCGGCACCGCCGGGCGACCCTGGGGCCGACGACCCCGACGGCCCCGCCGACCCCGACGACCCGCTCGCGTACATCATGTACACCTCAGGCTCCAGCGGCCGCCCCAAGGGCGTGGCCATCGCGCACTCCAGCATCTGCAACTTCCTCGCCGTCGTCCCCGACGTCTACGACGTGCGCCCGGACGACCGGGTCTACCAGGGCATGACCATCTCCTTCGACTTCTCCATCGAGGAGATCTGGCCCACCTGGGCGGTCGGCGGGACCCTCGTCGCGGGGCCGATCGGCGCCGGCTCGCGACTCGGCGCCGAACTCGCCGACGTCCTGGAGGAGTCCGGGATCACGCTCTTCTACTGCGTGCCGACGCTGCTGGCGACGATCCCCCGGGACCTGCCGGCGGTGCGCAGCATCGTGGTGGGCGGCGAGGCATGCCCGCCCCGGCTCGTCGAGCGGTGGAGCCGGCCGGGGCGTCGGATCCTCAACACGTACGGGCCGACCGAGACCACCGTCACCGCCACCGTCGCGGAACTCCGGCCGGGCCGACCGGTGACGATCGGCCGCCCGTTGCCCACCTACACGGCGGTACTCCTCGACGACCTGCGCCGGCCGGTCCCGGACGGGGCGGTCGGGGAGATCTGCGTGGGCGGCCCGGGCGTCGCCCGCGGCTACGTGCGGCGCCCGGAACTGACCGCGGACCGCTTCATCGCGCACCCGTTGGCTCCTGGGGGCGGCCGGCTCTACCGCACCGGCGACCTCGGCCGGATCACCGCGAACGGGGAGATCGAGTTCCTGGGGCGGGCCGACGACGAGGTGAAGGTCCGCGGCTACCGGGTCGACCTCGGCGAGATCGACAACGTCCTGCTGGAGGACCCCGGGGTGGCCGAGGCAGCCACCGCCCTGGTGGCGCTGCCGGACCGGGACGGCGCGGACGACAACCGGGAGCTGTCCGCGTACGTGGTGCCGGCCCCGGACGGTGCCGGGCAGACCGGTACCGCGGACGGGGACGCCCTGGTCGCCCGGCTGCACCAGCGGCTGCGGCACCGGCTCCCCGCGTACATGGTGCCGCCGTTCCTCGACATCCTTCCCCGGCTGCCGGCCCTGCCGAGCGGCAAGGTGGACCGCCGGCGGCTGCCCGCGCCGACCGGCCGGCGGTTGGGCGGCGGCGGCCAGGTGGCGCCGCCGCGGGACACCCGCGAGACCCGGGTGCGGGACGTCTGGGCCGAGGTGTTCGGCATGGGCCCCGAGGCGCTGTCCACCGAGGCGGACTTCTTCGGCGACCTCGGCGGGCACTCGTTGCTCGCCGCCCAGGTCGTCTCGTTGCTCCGCAGCCGCGGCATCGACGGCGGCGCCACGCTGCGCGACGTCTACGCCCATCCGACGGTGCGCGGGCTCGCGGCCCACCTGGGTGCGTTGCGCGGCGCGGAGACCGGAGCCGCGGTCGGGGCGGGCGGCGCGGGGCCGGGGAGCGGTGACAGTACGGGGAGCCCCGACAGCGCTGCCGGCGGTGCCGGCGCCGCGAGCGACGTGCCGGTCCGGCCCCGCCCGCTCCGGCACGGCAGCCCCCGGATAGCCGCCGCCGGCCTGGTCCAGGCCGGGCTGATCTACCTCCTGCTGTTCGTCCTGACCCTGCCGCTGGCCACCGTCTTCAGCTGGGAGAACGGCGAGTTCACCAGCCGGACCCCGGTCCCGGTGCGGCCCGTACTCGCCGTACTGGTCAGCTACTTCGGCGTCCGCTGGCTCCTGCCGTTGGTCCTCGCCCGCCCCCTGTCGGCCGGCATCCGACCGGGCCGCTACCCCTTGTGGGGCGCGACCTTCCTCCGCCTGTGGGCGCTCAGCCTGCTGCTGAGCGTCAGCCCGCTCCCCGCACTGAGCGGCTCCCCCCTGATGGGCCGCTATCTGCGGCTGCTCGGCGCCCGGATCGGGCCGCGGACGACCATCGCCACCGGCGTCATCCCGCTGCCGTCGCTGCTCCGGATCGGCGCGGACGCCTCGATCGGCTACGGCG
Source organism: Streptomyces sp. NPDC058000 (assembly GCF_042886435.1). Lineage (NCBI taxonomy): Bacteria > Bacillati > Actinomycetota > Actinomycetes > Kitasatosporales > Streptomycetaceae > Streptomyces > Streptomyces sp. NPDC058000. The sequence continues at coordinate 29,985 of NZ_JBHVQS010000066.1, read as the reverse complement.
TCACCCTGCGCGCCTGGCGGGTGGCGGACGGCTGGGTGACCATCGCCCCGATAGACATCGGCGCCCGCGCCTACGTAGGAGCCCACGCAGTGCTGGAACCGGGCGCCCGGATGGCGGCGGGTGCCGGACTGGGCGAGCAGTCGGTGATCGGCGAGGGCGAGGTGGTGCCGCCCAGGGCCCGGTGGGCCGGCTCGCCACCCGCCCCGGTGCCGGCGCTGGCCCCCCACATCGAGGACATGCTGCGGGCCGGTGCCACGACCGATGCCGGTGGCACGACCGAACACGGCCCGCCGTGGCACGTCGCCGCCGCGGTGCTGGGCGTCGCCATGCTCGAACTCCTCACCCTGACCGTCCTGGCGCCGGGCGCCGCCCTGGTGTGGTGCGTCTGGCTGGCCTGGGGCAGTGGCCCCGCCATCGCGGCCACCGTGGTCCTGGGCGCCCCGCTCTACGTGCTCTCCGTGTGCACCGCGATCGGCTGCGCCAAGCGACTGGTCCTGCACCGCACCCCGGTCGGCACCCACCCGGTCCGCTCCGCCCTGGGCGTCCGCAAGTGGCTCTCCGACAAGCTGCTGGAGTCCAGCCTCGCCTTCACCAACTCCCTCTACGCCACCCTCTACACCGTCCCCTGGCTGCGGCTGCTGGGCGCCCGGATCGGCCCCGGCGCCGAGGTCTCCACCGCCGCCCACCTCGACCCGGACCTGCTCACCCTCGGCGAGGGCAGTTTCGTCGCGGACATGGCGGGGGTCGGTGGCGCGGCGTTCGCGGGCGGCCGGGTCGTCTGTCGGCGTACCGAGGTCGGCCGCCGCGCGTTCATCGGCAACGCGGCGTACCTACCTGCCGGGACGCGCACCGGGCCGGGCTCCCTGGTCGGCGTCGGCACCGTCCCGCCCGGCGAAGAGGTGCCCCCCGGCACCTCCTGGCTGGGCTCCCCCGCGATCCACCTCCCGCAACGCCAGAGCAGCGGCACCTTCCCCGAGGAACTGACCTTCCGCCCCACCCGCAAGGCGGTCCGCCGCCGCCTGGCCATCGAGTACTTCCGCGCCACGATGCCGGCGTCCCTCCTGGGCACCGCCGCGTTCCTGTTCCTCCTCGCCCTCTCCGGCGTCGCCCACAGCCCCTCCCCGGCCCTCCCGCTCCTCCTCGCCCCGCTCCTCCTCATGGCCACCGGCCTCGCCGTCGTCGCCGCCTGCGCCCTGCTCAAACTCCTGGTCATCGGCCACTATCGGCCGCGCGTCGAGCCCCTGTGGAGCTGGTTCGTCCGCCGCACCGAGTTCATCACCGGCCTCTACGAGGCGGCCGCCGTGCCGGCCGGGCTCGCCACCCTCACCGGCACCCCGTTCCTGCCGCCGGCGCTACGGCTGTTCGGCGCCCGGATCGGCCGCCGGACGTGGCTCAGCACCACCTTCCTCACCGAGTTCGACCTGGTCGACATCGGCGACGACGCGGCGATCGACGCCGGCGTAAGCTTGCAGACGCACCTGTTCGAGGACCGGGTCATGAAGATGTCGAAGGTCACCGTCCGGGCCGGCGCCACCGTCGGCAACCGCTCGGTCGTGCTCTACGACGGAATCGTCGGCGAAGGGGTCTGGCTCGACGCGCTCTCCCTGGTCATGAAGGGCGAGTACCTCACCCCCGGCACCGCTTGGCGCGGCATCCCCGCCCAGGGCCTGGCCCGCCGGTCCGCCGACCACCCGTCCTCCGCCCTGACCCCACACCCCACCAGCCCTTCACGGTGACCGCCCATGTCTCCCCCCATCGGCTTCCTCGACTCCCTCCGCCGGGCCTTCGGCGCCCGCGACGAATCGGAAACCCCGCCGCTCCCCGCCCCGGACGGCCGCCGCCTGGCCCTCGTCTACCGCGGCCCGGCCGCCCGCCCCGCCGGCTGCTCCGAGGCGGTCGCCGCACTGCTCGCCGCCGGCCCCTGGAACCTCGACGTCCGCTACACCGGCCCGGCCGAGGACATCCCCCTCTCCGCCACGTCACTGGCGCATGCCCACCTCTACGCCCAGCCCGGCGGCGGCTCCCTCGCCCCCGCCTACCGCCGACTGCGGAAGCACGGCGACGAGATCCGCGCCTACGTCCAGGGCGGCGGCCGCTACCTGGGCTTCTGCCTCGGCGGCTACCTCGCCGGCGACGACCCGGGCTTTGACCTGCTCCCCGGCGACACCGACCAGTACATCGCCACGCCGGGCACCACCGTCCACCACGACGGCGACACCGTCGTCGAAACCCGGTGGCGCGGCCTCCCCCGCACCGTCTACTTCCAGGACGGCCCGCACTTCATCCTCGACCCGGGCGCCAACGCCACCGTCCTGGCCACCTACCCCAACGGCACCGTCGCCGCCGTCGTCGCCCCCTGCGGCGCCGGCAAGGTCGCCGTGGTCGGCCCCCACCCCGAGGCCACCGACGACTGGTTCCTCGACGAGGGCCTCCCGGTCCACCAAACCCACGACCTGGCGGTGGACCTGGTGGACGAGCTGCTGGCGGACTGACGACGCCCCGTCACCCTCCGGGCAAGTCCCCACCCGGGGCCCGCACTTGGACCGGCACGTCGTCGTGGAGCGGATGACGCCGCAGCAATACCCGGCAGTCGGTCGCCTTGGACCTGTCGCCGACCACTTCAGCGCCCCGCAATTCCGATGCGAGCCGTTCACATTCCGGGCAGTTCACGAGCGCCCCCGCTCCCGATCCCGCTGAAGCCTGGCCAACGCCACCAGCTGCTTCCGCTCCCATTCCGTACCCGGTCGCAGCCTGGTGTACGGCGTTTCCCAGGTGAGGTGAGTGGGGCGCTCCAAATGCGCCAGAAGAGCCCCGACGCCGCGCACCATGCCAACCATGCCGGAATCGCGGTCGTAGACCACTGTGCCGACGGCGACCTCGGCCGGGGAGAGAAAGAACTGCCGGTGGTTCACGATCTCGGTGTTACGGCTCTGTACGGTGGCCGTACGGCCGGTCAGGCGGGCCGCATCCCGCTGGCGGGCGAGTGCTGTGCAGACGTCGCAGTCGGCGGACGTGATGGATTCCATGGGTCAAGCGTCGTTGCGGGCCAACGTCCTCGAAATGAGCGGTCGTTGTACTTCCGTTGCACTTTCGGGCCACCGCCCTCATGGAGCGTGCTTCGATACGTGACCAGAGGGAGGCGGCCTGTGATCAGCGTGCAGCAGTGGACCGGTCGCGAAGCGAGCGCTCTGCGAGCTGCGCTCCGGATGAGTACGCGTGCTTTCGCCGAGCACCTGGGCGTCGCTCTGCGCACGGTGGCGAAGTGGGAGAAGCTCGGCGCGGACACCGTTCCACGCCCAGACACGCAGGCCATCCTCGATACCGCGCTCGCCCGCGGCGACACGTTGGCGCACGTGCGTTTCGAGGCTCTGCTCTCGCGTTCGGGGGATGGCCACGCGGGGCGAAGGCCGGTACGCGCGGCGGACTACGAGACGTGGACGGAGGACATGGATCGCGCCCTTGTATGCCTGAGCCGTCAGAATTTTTCGTTCGCCTCGGACTTGTTGAACCGATGGCTCGGCCGCCTCGACCCGCGTGTCCTGGACGGCGAGGGGCTGTACCTCTACGGACGATCGCTCGCCCTCCTCGGCGACCTTCAACGCGACCAAGGCGTGATCGTTGGCCCGCTATCGGCGCACCGCTCGTACAACACCGCGCGCAGCCTCTTCGCTGAACTCCACATCCCACGTCGAGTAGCGCAGACGGATCTGTCACTCGCGCTCGTGGACGAGATGTCCGGAAAACTCGACGCTTCCGCTCGGCAGTACGAACGGCTCGTCGCCGACGAGCGACTCAGCATGCGCGACCGTGCCCGGGCCCGCATGTGGGTGGGCAGGGCGCACAGCAAGATAGGGGCCAATACCCGCGCGATCGAGTTGCTGGAGGCGGCAACGCGCGAATTCGAGGACCTTGCGGAGCCCGAGGATTGGTGTGTCACCCACCAGAAAGTCGCTCTTGCCCACCGTGGGAACGGTGACCTGGCTCAGGCACTTGAACATATCGACATCGCGCGTTCCACCCGCATCTTCGACTCTCCCTTACAGCGTGTGCGGCTGGACACCGCGCACGGGCACATCCTGCTGTCTGACCCGGCCACCCGGGACGACGGACTATCCGTACTAGCCGACGCGACGCAGGTAGCGAGGCGCTACAGCCTCGGACACCAGCTGCGCAGCATCGAGGACATCCTGCGGCCGTACGACGGCCCGTCGGGCTCACCCACGCACGTAAGGTGGCCGACAGGGCGACCCAGGGAGTTCGAGTGGCGGACCGTGACCGACCCACGATCAGCGATGAGCAGTGGAACGACGCCAAACTGATCTGGGACTTCCACCTGATGGGACACGCGCCGCGCCCCTGCTCGGCGGCGATCGGGTTCGGCAGTCACGATCTCGGCGTCGCCACACGCGCCGCCGAGCTCTACCGCGCCGGGCTCTTCCCCGTGGTGGTGTTCAGCGGCGGCAACAGCCCGACCACCGTGGCTCGCTTCCCGCGCGGCGAAGCGGTCCACTACCGCGAGCACGCGAGAGGGCTGGGTGTGCCGGACGAGGCGATCCTTGTCGAGCCCCGCGCGGGCAACACGGGCCAGAACGTCACGTTGTCGCGCGAGGTGCTGCACGAGGCCGGTATCGCCGTCGCGTCACTGCTTCTGATCTGCAAGCCGTACATGGAGCGCCGCGTCTACGCGACATGCCGCAGGCTGTGGCCCGAGGTCGAGGTTGTCTGCGCCTCCGAACCGCTGGCGTTCGATGACTACGTCAAGTCCATCGGCGACGAAAGGCTCGTCATCGACATGGTGGTGGGCGATCTGCAACGCGTGATCCGGTATCCGGACCTGGGCTTCGCCATCGGGCAGGACGTGCCCGACGACGTCCACGCCGCCTACGAACGCCTCCTGCGTGCGGGCTTCGACAGCCGGCTCCTCACGTCCTGAGTAGACGCCTCCCCCGGCCATAGCCGCCCTCGCACGCACCCGGGCGGAGCCGTCCATGACGGCCCCGCCCGGGTGCGGATCGTGCGATGCGGCTACTTCTTCGAACCGTTAGGCAGCCAGCGCTTCCATACGTCGGGGTGTTCGTCGACCCACTTCTTGGCGGCCTCGTCGGCGGGGAGGCCGTTGGAGGCGATTAGTTGGGAGACCTCGTTCTGGTCCTTCTTGTCCCACTGGAAGTTCTTCAGGAACTGCGCCGCGGAGCCGCCGCTCTTGGCGAAGTCGGTGTTGAAGTACTTCTGGAGCGGGGTGGTGGGGTACGCGCAGTCGATGGACTGCGGGTCCTTGGTCCCCTTCGCCGCGCAGGCGTCGGTGTACGGAGGGAGTTTGACCTCCACCATCGGCACCTGGTTGAAGAGCCACTGGGGCTCGTACCAGTAGGTGAGGAAGGGCTTGTGCTGCTTGGCGAACTGTTGGATCTGGGTGATCTGGGCGGCCTCGGAGCCGGCGAAGACGACCTGGTAGTTCAGGCCGAGGTTCGCAACCAGCGCCTTGTCGTTGGTGACGTAGGACGGTGACCCGTCCATCAACTGGCCCTTGTCGCCGCTCTCCGAGGTGCGGAGTTCCTTGGCGTACTTGTTGAGGTTCTTCCAGTTGGTGACGTCGGGGTGCGCGTCGGCCCAGTACTTGGGGACCCACCAGCCGATGTGGCCGGTGACGCCGTTGCCGCCGCCCGCCGTGATCGTCTTCTTGTCCTGGACGTAGCGCTTCTCCTGGTCGGGGTGGCCCCAGTCCTCCAGGATGGCGTCGACCCGGCCCTGGCTGAGCGCGTCCCAGGCGGGGATCTCGTCGACCTGGACGGTGTCGACGTGGTAGCCCAGCTCGTGTTCCAGCAGGTACTTCGCGACCGCGACGTTCGCCTGGGCGCCGACCCAGGTCTGCACCGAGAGGGTGACGGACTTGGAGCCCTTGGCGGCGGCGAACGGCGACGCCTGCTTGGTCATGTCGGCCTTGCCGCAGGCGGAGAGGGACACCAGCAGGGCGCCGGTCGCGGCCGTCGCGGCCAGGGCCTTGGTGAGCGTGCGGGCGCTTATCGGTGTGCGGGACATGGTCAGGCTCCCTTCCCGGTCGTGCGCCGTTCCGTGGGCTGGGTGACCCGGTCGAGCATCAGGCCCAGGCAGACGATGGCGACGCCGGCGACCAGGCCGATGGCGAGGTTGCCGGTGGCCAGGCCGGTGACCACGTCGTAGCCGAGGGCACCGCCGCCGACCAGGCCGCCGATGATGACGACGGCGAGGACGAGTACCACGCCCTGATTGACGGCCAGCAGCAACGCCGGCCGGGCGAGCGGGAGTTGGACCTGCCGGAGGGTCTGCCAGCGGGTGGCGCCCAGCGAATGGGCGGACTCCATGGCGCCGGGGTCGACCTGGCGCAGGCCCTGGGTGGTGATCCGGATGACCGCCGGCAGGGCGTAGACCACGGCCGCGGCGGCGGCCGGCGCGCGGCCCACCGCGAACAGCGCCACGACCGGGATCAGGTAGACGAACTGCGGCATGGTCTGCATGACGTCCAGGATCGGACGCAGTACGGCCTCGAAGCGCTTGCTGCCCGCCGCGAGGATGCCGACGCCGATGCCCAGCACCAGGGTGACGACCAGGGCGGCGAGGACCTGGGAGAGGGTGTCCATGGACGGCTTCCAGACGCCCAGCACGCCGATGGCGGCCATCGCCAGGACGGCGGTGAGCGCCGTGCGCCAGGTGCCGATGAGCCAGGCGAGTGCGGCGACGACGAGCAGGACGCCGTACCAGGGGAGGGCGGTCAGGCCGTCGCGCAGCGGGTTGAGCACCCAGTTGGTGAAGTGCGCGGCCCAGTCGGCGGTGCCGCCGATGACCGGGACGCCGGAGTAGAGGTGGTTGACCATCCACTCCTTGACGTCGTTGACGGGGCGGGCGATGGCGAACGTGGCGCCCGCGGGCCAGATCGCGGAGCCGGCCAGCCGGCCGACGAGCGCGACCACCGCGGTGATCGCGGCGATCCCGGCCCAGGCGGGCCAGCCGCGCAGCAGCCGCGGGCCGGCGGCGGACGGGTCCGCGCCCAGCTTCTCGCCGGCCGCGGCGGTGGTGCGGTCCATGACGATGGCCAGCAGCACGATCGGGATGGCGGCGGCCAGCGCGGCGCCGACGTCGACCGAGGCGAGTGCCTGGTAGACGCGGTCACCGAGGCCGGCGGCGCCGATCATCGAGGCGATCACGGCCATGGACAGCGCCATCATGATCGTCTGGTTGACGCCGAGGAGGAGTTCCTTGCGGGCCAGCGGGAGCCGGGCGGTGACCAGGCGCTGGCGGCCGGTGGCGCCGAGCGAGGAGACCGCCTCCAGGACGCCGGCGTCGGCGCCGCGCAGTCCGAGCGCGGTGAGCCGGGCCATCGGCGGTGCCGCGTAGATCACGGTGGCCAGCAGTGCGGCGGGGACACCGATGCCGAAGATCATGACGACCGGCAGGAGGTAGGCGAAGGCCGGGAGCACCTGCATGGTGTCCAGGACCGGCCGCAGGATCTTGAAGAGCCGGGGGGAGAGGCCGGCGGCGAGCCCGAGCAGCGCGCCGACGACGACCGAGGCGAGCACCGCCACGATCATCAGCGCCAGCGTCTGCATGGTCGGGATCCACATCCCCAGGGCCCCGCTGACCAGGAACGACACCAGCGCGACGGCGGCGATCCGAAGGCCGGCGACGCGCCAGGCCAGCAGCGTCACACCGGCCGTCACGCCGGCCCAGCCGAGCGCGAGCAGCAGCAGGTAGACGCCGCGGACGGAGAGCACCACGGCGTTGCTGAGGTGGCCCAGGACGTAGACGAACAGCCAGTGGCTGTCGCGGTTGTCGATGATCCAGTTGCTGGCGTGGTCGAGCGGGCCGGAGAGGTCCACGGTCAGGCCGGTGGGCCAGGCGGCGCCGGGCCAGGTGGTCGCGGCGAGCGGGATCAGTACGGCCGCGGCGACGGCGAGCAGCAGGAGCTTGGTAAGGCCGCGGCGGCGCAGGAGGCCCTGGAACGGGCGGAGCTTCCCGGCGCCGAGCGCGCCGGGAGTGGTGGGGGGTGCGGCGGTGCTCATGCTGACACCTCGCTTCGCGAGGCCCTGCATTCGCACGGCACGCACCTTTCGATGATTCGCTCGCTGTGCTCGCTCATGCGCGGCCCCGCTTCACCGTGCCGACCGGCACGTTCAGCGCGGCGGCCCGCTGGGCCTGGCGCCACTGGCGGAGCAGGGTGGCGCGCAGCCGGGCCCGGGGGCTCGCGGCGGGCGCGCGGGGGACGACGGCGCGGGCGGCGCCGCGGTGCGGAGCTGCGGCGTACATCACGCGGCCATCTCCCCCGACGCGTCGTGGTGCGGCTGGGATATCCGGGCCACCACGTTCAGCAGGCAGGCGCTGTCGACGACGCCCAGGCAGCGGCCGTCGTCGACGATCCGGGCGGGGCCGCCGGAGCGGGCGACCGCCTCGATGGCGTCGCAGATCAGGGTGTCGGGGGTGAGCGCGGGACCCTCCTCGGCCTCCCCGGCCTCGGCGGGGCGCATCGCGCGGCGGACGGTCAGCACCTGCTCGCGCGGGACGTCCCGGACGAAGTCGCGGACGTAGTCGTCGGCGGGCGCGCCGACGATCTCCTCGGGGGTGCCGAGCTGGACGATCTGCCCGTCGCGCATCAGGGCGATCCGGTCGCCGATCCGCAGCGCCTCGGCGAGGTCGTGGGTGATGAAGACCATGGTCCGCCCCTCCTCGCGGTGCAGGCGGACGACCTCTTCCTGCATATCGCGCCGGATGAGCGGGTCGAGCGCGCTGAACGGCTCGTCGAACAGCAGGACTTCGGGGTCCACGGCGAGCGCGCGGGCCAGGCCGACGCGCTGCTGCTGGCCGCCGGAGAGCTGGCCGGGCCGGCGCTTCTCCAGGCCGGCCAGGCCGACCTTGTCGACCATCTCGGCGGCCTTCTCGCGGCGTTCGGCCTTGCTCATGCCCTGGATCTCCAGGCCGTAGGCGACGTTGTCGACGACGGTGCGGTGCGGCAGCAGGCCGAAGTGCTGGAAGACCATGGCGGCCCGGCGGCGGCGCAGTTCGCGCAGCGTGGTGCGGTCCATGGCGCGGACGTCCTCGCCGTCCATCTCCAGTGCGCCGCTGGTCGGCTCGATCAGCCGGGTCAGGCAGCGGACGAGGGTGGACTTGCCGGAGCCGGAGAGCCCCATGACCACGAAGACCTCGCCCTTGCGGACGTCGAAGGAGACGTCGCGGACGGCGGCGGTGCAGCCGGTCTGCTCGCGCAGTTCCCGGGCGCTGAGCCCGGTGACCGAGGTGTCCTCGGGGATCCGCTCGGCCTTGGGTCCGAAGACCTTCCACAGGTTGCGCACGGAGAACACCACGGGCTGCTCGCCCGTGCCGTCCGCTGCGGAACCCGCACCGTTCTTACGGGGGTTGGGGACAGCCGTGGTGTCGGCAGAAGTACCGGTCATCACGCATCACCTCCTTGGGTCGAAGCTTCACGGAGCAGTTCGGCGCACTTCTCCCCCACCATCAGCACGCCGAGCATCGGGTTCACCGCGGGCATCGTCGGGAAGACGGAGGCGTCGGCGATCCGGATGCCACTGAGGCCGCGGACCTTCAACTCCGGGTCCACGACGGCGAGTCGATCGCCGGCGGCGCCCATCTTGCAGGTGCCGGCCGGGTGGTAGACGGTGTGCGCGGCCTTGCGGACCAGCTCGCTGATCTCCGCGTCGTCGGTGACGTCCGGGCCGGGGAACACCTCCCGCTTGAGCCACTTCTTGAACGGCTCGGCCTGGGCGACCTTGCGGGCCAGCTTGATGCCGTCGACGAGGGTCTGCCCGTCGTAGTCGACCCCGTTCTCGTCGTACTCGAAGTACTTGAAGTCGAGGGCGGGCTTGACCTCGGGGTCGGCGGAGGTGAGGTAGAGCCGGCCGCGGGCACGGGACTTGGGGATGTTGGGGGTCATCGACACGCCGTGCTCGGGGCGCTCGTAGCCCAGTCGCTCCGGGTTGTCGGTGAACGGGATCTGGTAGAAGTGGAACATCAGGTCGGGGCCCTTGTGGTTCGGGTCCCGCTTGACGAACAGACCGGCATCCGAGTCCATCGCGGAGTTGCCGGGGATCGGCCCGTTGGTCTCCCAGACGATGACCGACTCGGGGTGGTCGAGCAGGTTCTCACCGACGCCCGGCAGGTCGAGTACGCAGGGGATGCCCAGCGCCTCCAGGTCCTTCTTGGGGCCGATACCGGAGTGCATCAGCAGCCGCGGGGTGTCCACCGCGCCGGCGCACACCAGCACCTCGCGGGCGGCCTCGACGTACACCTCTTCGCCGTCCTTGGTGCGGACGTGGACGCCCTTGGCGGTGGTGCCGTCCAGCTCCAGCTTGTGCGCCCAGGTCTCCAGCATCAGCGTGAGGTTGGGCCGGTCGCCGGCCTCCATGTGGGGGTGGAGGTAGGCGACGGAGGCGGAGGACCGCTTGTTGTTCTCCGGGTGGTAGGAGAGGTCGAAGAAGCCGACGCCCTCGTCGAAGGGCCGGTCGTTGAAGCCGACGACCTCCGGGACGCCGAGCGCCGTCTTCGTGGCCTCGATCCAGTCCGTCGCGATCTGGTTCTGGTCCTTCTTGGCCACCCGCACGATGTTGTTGCGGAGCTTGCCGAAGTAGGGCTCCATGTCGTCGGCGCCCCAGCCGGTGGCGCCGGCCGCCGCCCACTCGTCCCAGTCGGACGGCAGCGGCTTGAAGGAGATGAGGGTGTTGTGCGACGAGCAGCCGCCGAGGACCTTGGCGCGGCTGTGCAGGATGTGCGAGTTGCCGCGGGGCTGCTCGGTGGTCGTGTACTCGTAGTCCAGGTCACCACCGAGCAGACCGAGCCACTTGCGCAGCGTCAGGACGTCCTCGCGGTCGATGTCAGAGGGGCCGCCCTCGATCACGGCCACGGTGGTGTCCGGATCCTCGGCGAGGCGGGAGGCAATGACGGAACCGGCGGTACCACCACCGACGACGACGTAGTCGTACACGGGCATGGGGGGTGCTCCTTTACTGCGAAGTGCGCGCGGGGCCCGGGCGGTGGCCGCCCGGGCCGGGGGACGGGCCGGTCAGCCGGCGAACCAGCGGACGGGCTGGGGCCGCAGGTTCTCGTAGATGTGCTTGCTCTCCCGGTACTCGTCGAGTCCGGACGGGCCGAGCTCGCGCCCGATGCCGGACTTCCCGAAGCCGCCCCATTCCGCCTGCGGCAGGTAGGGGTGGTAGTCGTTGATCCACACGGTGCCGTGCCGCAGCCGGCCGGCGACCCGGCGGGCGCGGGCGGTGTCCGCGGAGAAGACCGCCCCGGCCAGCCCGTACTCGGTGTCGTTGGCGAGCGCGACGGCCTCGTCCTCGGTGGCGAAGGTCTCGACGGTGAGGATCGGCCCGAAGGTCTCCTCCCGGACGACCTTCATCCCGCGGTGGCAGCCGTCCAGCACGGTCGGCAGGTAGAAGTAGCCGCCGGCCGGCCGGACGTCGTCGGGCTCGGGGCGGGCACCGCCGCAGCGCAGGTCGGCACCCTCGGCCAGCGCGGAGGCGACGTACGCCTCGACCTTGTCCAGCTGCTGCTGGGAGACCAGCGGGCCGCACTCCACGCCCTGCTCGGTCCCCCGGCCCAGCTTGATCTTCTCGGCGCGGCGGGCGAGTTCGGCGACGAAGCGGTCCCGCACCGACTCCTCGATGATCAGCCGGGCGCCGGCCGAGCACACCTGCCCGCTGTGGATGAACGCCGCGTTCAGCGCCTGGTCGACGGCGGTGTCGAAGCCCTCGTCGGTCGCGCAGGCGTCGGCGAAGACCACGTTGGGGTTCTTGCCGCCCAGTTCCAGGGCGATCTTCTTGGCGCCGGAGACCGCCGCCGCGCCCGCCTTCGTGCCGCTGGCCAGCCCACCGGTGAACGAGAAGAGGTCCACGTCCGGGTGCTCGGCCAGCCGCTGGCCGACGGGCAGCCCGGTGCCGGTGACGATGTTGGCGACGCCCTCCGGCAGACCCGCCTCGACCAGCAGCCGGATCAGGTACACCGTCGAGAGCGGGGTGACCTCACTCGGCTTGATCACGAAGGTGTTGCCGGTCGCCAGCGCCGGGGCGACCTTCCAACTCGCCTGGAGCAGCGGGTAGTTCCACGGGGTGATCAGCGCGCACACGCCGACCGGCTCGTGCACCACGATGCTGTGCACGTCCGCCGAGCCGGCATCCACCACCCGGCCGCCGGTCTCGTTCACCACGAGGTCGGCGAAGTACCGGAAGGCGTTGGTGACGTCGTCGACGTCGACCCGGCCCTCCTCCAGGGTCTTGCCGGTGTCCCGGCTCTCGATCAGCGCGATCTGCTCGCGGTCGCGCTGGAGCAGGTCGGCGACCCGGCGCAGCAGCGCCGCCCGCTCGGCCGCCGGCGTACGGGGCCACACCCCGGCGCCGCCGTCGAAGGCCCCCTTGGCGGCCGCGACCGCCGCGTCGGCGTCCTCGGCGCCGCCCTCGGCGACCACCTGGAGGGTCGTGGCGTCGGCGGGGTCCAGGACCTCGCGCGTGGCACCGGATGCAGCCGCCCGCCACACCCCGCCTACGTGAATGGTCTCGCTTGTCTCGGTTGCCGACACGACGTCCTTCTGCCTTCCGCTTACCGGTGTCTTCCGTGGCCGGCCGGGCCGTCCCGGTGTTCCTCATGGGTTCGATTTCTGGCCAGCCAGCAACGGGGACCCCTAACCCAAAGCCGCGGTCCTATGCCCAAACATTCATCGAAAGTGACCCGAGTCACCCAAAGGCGCCCGACAGCTCCACATGCGCCCGAATAGACCGGAAAGTACGCTGAATAGCCGTATGACCACCGGGAGCCTTCCGGAGGGCCCGCCGCGGTCCCCGGGGAGCCCCTCCCGACCGGAGGTGCCGAGATGCTCCGCAGACGCCGCTCCCTCACCGCGCTGACCTGCGGCGCGGCCGGTGTGGTCCTGGCCGCCACCTGCGCCGCCGTCGCCCCGGCCGACGACCCGGGCGACGAGGGCGACCTCGCCGGCAAGTCGGCCCAGCAGATCTCCGACGACGCCCTGCACGCCCTCCTCGGCGCGAAATCGCTGCGGCTGCGCACCGAGACCTCCACCGACGCCACCAAGCTCGACCTCACCTTCGACCAGGCGGGGAACTGCACCGGCAACATCAGCAAGGGCGAGCTCGGCCGGGTCGACCTGATCAAACGCGGCAAGGACGTCTGGCTGAAGCCCGACGCCGCCTTCTGGAAGAGCCAGCTACCCGGCGACGAGGGCAGCACCGCGGCCCGGAACTACCAGAACCGCTACCTCCACGGCACCACCGACGACACCTTCCTCCAGAGCCTCGCCACCGCCTGCGACCTCACCGCCTTCCAGAAGTCGGTGGCGCCGCCGTCCCCCGCCCCCCAGGAACCGTCGCCCCCCACCGTCACCCTCACCAAGGGCAGCCCCACCACCCACGAGGGCACCCGGGTCCTGCCGATCATCAAGAAGGCCCGGGACGCCACCCAGACCGTCTACGTCGCCATCAAGGGCAAGCACTACCCGCTGAAGCTCACCACCCAGGTCGACGACGAGACCAGCACCGTCCTGCTCAGCGACTACGACCGCCCGGTCGCCACGCACACCCCGCCCCCCGGCCAGACCTCCGACATCTCCGTCCTGGAAAGCGGCGTCCAGGCCGCCTGAACAAACGTCCGGACCCACGTGACGCTCGTACATACGTATCGTTGAACCGTGCGGCTCCCCGCATCCCGCGGCGGAGCGGGGAGGAGCGGCACGATGACCATCAGCCTTGAGCGGACCGAATGGATCGAGATGGCCGAGCCGGGTGAGCTGACGTTGAACCAGTTGTTCGATCGGCTGGAGCGGATGCCCGTCCCCGAGGGATACAAGGTCGAGATCGTCGAGGGGACCGTTTTCATGACGCCGCAGCGGGACGTCCACTGGCAGACCATTCGCAGGCTTCTGTGGGCGCTCGAAGACCACTTCGGTCGCGACGCCGAGGTGGTGTCGGATGTGAGGATCGACTTCCCGGGCAAAAGCAACGGCTTCTGCCCGGACGTCGCCAAGCTCTCCGACGGCGCCAAGAGGAAGAACGGCTGCTGGCGATATCAGGACGTCGAGTTCGTGGCGGAGGTCATCTCCCGGGGGACCGCCATGAACGACTACGGCCCCAAAGAGACGGTCTACGCAATCGCCGAAATTCCCGTCTACCTCATCGCCGACCCCTACCTCGGCCGCTGCCGCGTCTTCACCCATCCCCAGGACGGCGCGTACAAGCGCGACCTCACCCTTGCCTACGGCGAACCGATCGACCTCACCGACACCGTCCTCGACATGACCATCCCCACCGACGAATTCCCCCGCGACTGACCTCGCCGCCCGGCGAGCCGTCCCCGGCCGCCGCGCGGCGCGCGAGACACTGCCGCCATGGCGAGCAAGGCACCCAAGGCAGTTCTCCAGGGCGGTCCCGAGGGGATCACCGAGCGGATCGTCGAGGTGGATCCCGGCGGGGGCGACCTGAAGGTCCCGTACCGCGGCGGCTACGAGCACTTCCGGCCCACCCCGCGGGAGTGGGACACCGCCGGCGGCCGGCTGCCGGTGTACGAGTGGTGGGAGCGCACCGAACTGCCCGGATAGCGGCGGCGCGGCCCGGGGCGACCGGACCGCACCTCAGGCGCTGGGGTCGAACGCCTCCAGGGCGACCCGCTGGATCGCCTCCTGCTGGGGCCAGTCGGATTCCGGACCCAGGACGAGGACCGCGAACTGCCGGCCGTCGGGGACGGTGAAGGCGCAGTCGACGGCCTGGACGCGGATGCCCAGCCGGTCACTGTCGTAGGCGTAGGTGAGTTGGGCGCCGCTCGGGCCGGGCGGGCCCTGGCGCGGGGCGATACCGAGTTCCTTGTAACCGGGGTTGCCGGCCAGTCCCTTGGACGCCTGCTCCAGGGCCTGCTGCGGGGTGAGGTCGGGCTCGGTGATCTGGAAGATCTGGAGCAGGCTGCGGGTGTCCGGCGAGGTGTAGAAGACCCCGGTGGAGCGGAGTTCGCGCTGCCAGCCGTCGGGGACGGCGAGGGTGAAGCCCTTCTCGTCGTGCACGAGGTGGTAGCCGCTGGGGACGGTCGTGGCGGAGGCGCCGGTGGTGGGCGTCGCGGAGGACGGGCCGGAGCCGGTCGGGGCGGTGGTCGGGGCGCTGCTCACCGAGGCCGTCGGGCGGACGGCGGGCGGGGTGTCCGGGCCGCGGCCCCACAGGAGGTAGGCCCCGCCGGCGCCGGCCGCGACGACGGCGGTCACCGCGGCGGCGATCAGGATCCGGGTCCGACGGCCGGCGTCCGTGGCGGGCACCGGCGCCCCCGCGGTGTCGGCTTCCGGGGGGTACGGCGGCCCGGGAGCGTACTCGGGCACCGAGGGACCGGCCGGGGCCGGGTCGGCGGCACCCGACGACGGGGGCGCGGCCGGGCGGGGCGGCATCGGGCCGGTGTACGGGCGGGTGGGACGCGGGGGGCCGGTCTCCCAGGACTGGGTGTCCGGGTTCCAGCGCGGTTCGGGGCCTTGGGGCACGGCCGGTCAGCCTCCCAGGAGGGCGGCGACCGCCTGGACCACCGCCGCACCGGACGCCAGCAGCCCCACCACGGAACCGGCGTCGGACAGCGCACCGCGCAGCCGGGCCAGCCGGCCGGGGGCCGCGGCGCCGGTGCCGGTGATCTCCTCCTCGGTGTCGGTGAGTTCGGTGCTCAGCGCCCGGACCTCGGGGCTCTCGACGGCCCGGCGGAGGTCCTCGCGCAGGGTGCGGACGGCCTGGAGGAGCTCCTCGTGGGCCGGGTCGACGGCGGGCGCGCCCTGGACGGCGGCGTTGTGGGTGACGGTGTTGTGGTCGCCGATGGCGAAGGCGCCCTGGACGCTGCCGATGTGGATGCCGTTTCCGGTGCCGGGTGCGTCAGCTGATGCCACGTCAGGACCTGCCCTTCGGGGATGCGGAGTCGCTCGGGGAAGTGGAATCGCCGTTGTGGGTGATCGTGTTGTGGTCGCCGATGCCGATGGCGCCCTGGGCGGACTCGACGTAGACCCCGCCGTCGGCGACGTGCACGATCCGCTGCTCGAACTCGGCGGTCTGGTACCCCGCGTCGTGCAGGGCGCTCTTCACCCCGGCCGCCACCCGCTGCTGAACGGTCTTCAGATAGCGGGCCACGTCCATGTACTGGAAGAGCGACGCCTCGTCGTCCGAGCCCAGCTCCCGGACGGACGTGGCGGGACCCTCCGGGAGGGCGGCGCCGTGCCCCTCGGTGGCCAGGCCCCACCCGCCGCCCAGCCCGCGCAGCAGGGTGAGCAGCGCCTCGCCGGCGGAGCGGGGGCTGCGGGTCAGCGCCCAGACCGCCTTGCCGAAGTGGTGGTGGTGACGGTACTGGTGGGCGATCCGGTCGGCGTCCTGGAAGAGCGGGCGCAGCGGCCACAGCACGTGCGGGGCCACCTCCATCATCAGCATGCCGCCCTGGGTGTGGACCCGGACGAACACGGTGGTGACCACGCCCTCGCGCCATCCGCCGACCCGGATCCGCAGGAAGTGCCGGCGGGTCTCCCCGCCCTCCTCCAGGGCGGCGGCGCGGTGCGCCTCGAAGGCGGCGGGGTCGTACGGCGCGGCGGCGCGGGTCGGCAGACCGTCCACGGGCAGGAAGACACACTGGTCGATTTCGAGGGCGCGCAGCCGGTCGCGGACCGCGTCCGCCGTCGCCGGTGAGCCGGACGGCACCCGCAGCGCCTCGACCAGCGGGACGATCCGGGCGAGGATCTCGCCGTTGTCCAACGGCACCGCGGGGCGGTCGTCCCGCGGGACCAGCTCCACCGACAGCGACCAGGGCTTGAACGGCTCCCCCGCGCCGCAGAACGGATCGCCGGGGCGGTACATCACCAGCGGCCCGTGCTGCTCGATCCGCACCCGGTCGCGCAGCCGTTGGAAGCGGATGCCCTCGGCCCGCTCGGCCGGATCGGACATCACGTCGGGGAACCGCTCCCGGGACAGCTCGCCGGCCAGTACCCGGGCGAACTGGCCCCGCTGGAGCGCGACCAGCACGGCCACCAGCACCGGCAGCAGCAGCGCCACCCAGACCGCGAACAGCATGGCGAAGCCCAGGTCCGGGGTGCCGAGGGAGCCGCCCACACCGCTGCCGTAGGACGAGTCCGTGAGGCCGGCGTCCGCGAGGAGCGACTCGATCAGGGCGATCGGCGACAACGCCGGCAGGATCTTCGGCAGGGTCGCGGAGAAGGCCGTCAGCGCCAGCCCCGCCACGAAGACCGTCAGCGAGATCCGGGCGTACCAGCGCAGGAGGAACGAGAAGAACCGGGCCGGCCAGGCGGTCGCCGACAGCCCGCGGACGAAACGGCCCAGGCCCAGCAGGACGACCGGGAAGAGGTAGCCCCACGCCAGCCCTCGGGACAGCAGGACGGCCACCAGCCACGTCAGCAGGATCGCCGACGACCAGGCGAGTTCGAGCCGGCGGGCGCGCAGGGCGTGGGCGAGCACCCGGGCCGCGTCGATGCCCAGGGACGGCGCGGCGAACCGCTCCTCGTGGACGTACAGCTCGTCGATGACGGCGTCGCGGAAGGTGTCGTCGAGGTAGGTCCCGGCGCACAGCAGACGGGTGGCGTCGCTGGCCCCAGGCGGGGTCGAGGGGAGCCGTCCGGGCGCCGGTGGGCCCGCTGGGTCCTTGCGCAGCCGTGGCCGTGCGGCCTGCTCCCCCGGCTGTGCGGGCACCTCGTTACCGCTCATCGGCCTCCCCCGTAGCTGCCGTCCATGCCAACGCGTACCCGTCACAACGCGCCGGCGCGGTGGTGCGATTCCGCCGGCACGCACCCTCACCCGGACGTGTGAAGGGTCCGCAGCATAGAGGAGCGGAGGTCGCGCTGTCAGCGCGTTATCGGAGCCGGTCGGGCCCTCAACGGGCCGAGCCCGCACGGCCGTTGAGGCCGTACGGGCTCGGTGGGGTGGTGCGGCTGGCGCCGGCTCAGATCAGGCCGAGCGCACGGACCGCCTCGCGCTCCTCCGACAGCTCCTTGACGGAGGCGTCGATGCGCGTGCGGGAGAACTCGTTGATCTCCAGGCCCTGGACGATCTCGTACGTGCCGTCCTTGGTGGTGACGGGGAAGGAGGAGATCAGGCCCTCCGGGACGCCGTAGGAGCCGTCCGAGGGGATGCCCATGGAGGTCCAGTTGCCCTCGGCGGTGCCGTTGACCCAGGTGTGGACGTGGTCGATGGCGGCGTTGGCGGCCGAGGCGGCGGAGGACGCGCCACGGGCCTCGATGATCGCCGCGCCGCGCTTGGCGACGGTCGGGATGAAGGTGTCGGCCAGCCACTTCTCGTCGTTCACGACCTCGGCGGCGTTCTTGCCGGCGACCGTGGCGTGGAAGATGTCCGGGTACTGGGTGGCGGAGTGGTTGCCCCAGATGGTCAGACGGTGGATCTCGGACACCGGGGTGCCGGTCTTCTGGGCGAGCTGGGTGATCGCGCGGTTGTGGTCCAGGCGGGTCATCGCGGTGAAACGCTCCCGCGGGACGTCCGGGGCGGCGCCCTGGGCGATCAGCGCGTTGGTGTTGGCGGGGTTGCCGACGACCAGGACCTTGATGTCGTCCGCGGCGTGGTCGTTGATGGCCTTGCCCTGCGGCTTGAAGATGCCACCGTTGGCCTCCAGCAGGTCGCCGCGCTCCATGCCCTTGGTGCGGGGGCGGGCGCCTACGAGCAGGGCGACGTTGGCGCCGTCGAAGGCCACGTTCGGGTCGTCGGTGATGTCGATGCCCTGGAGCAGCGGGAAGGCGCAGTCGTCCAGCTCCATCGCGGTGCCCTCGGCGGCCTTGAGGCCCTGCGGGATCTCCAGGAGGCGCAGCTTGACCGGCACGTCCGCGCCGAGCAGCTGACCGGAGGCGATGCGGAAGAGGAGGGCGTAACCGATCTGGCCGGCGGCGCCGGTGACGGTGACGTTGACGGGAGTGCGGGTCATGGCGATCTCCTGCGCGGTATTCCGGGGGCAAGCCCCTGGACCACCTTGGGTGGCGGTGGGTGTCCCTGCCCATCTATCGAGGTCTCTTGGTATCGAGAGACCCGGCCGTCAGGCTATCGGACCCCCGCCCGGCCCACGTGACGGGCTGGTGTGGGACACCTCACCGGCCGTCACGCCGTCCCCGGCCGGACCACCTCGGCGGCCGCCGGGCGGGCCACCGCCGGGGCGGTCCGGTCGGGGGGCGACGGCCGCCCGCTCTTGGGGGGATGCGCGGGCGGCCGGCTGTTGTGCCACACCCGTGGGGGGGTGTGGTGCGCATTCCCGGGATCCGGGAGGGCAATCCCCTCTTTTCCGCGCCGACTTTCCGCGGAGGGCGAATCCCGGCCAGGCGCGGGGCCGCCCGGCCCGCGCCCACTCAGGCGGGCGCCATCGCCTTCTGGAGCCCGGCGTCCAGGGCCTCCAGGAACTGGTCGGTGGTGAGCCAGGGCTGCGCCGGGCCGATGAGCAGGGCCAGGTCCTTGGTCATCTGGCCGCCCTCGACGGTCTCCACGCAGACCCGCTCCAGGGTCCGGGCGAAGCGGGTCACCTCGGGGGTGTCGTCGAGCTTGCCGCGGTGCGCCAGGCCGCGGGTCCAGGCGAAGACCGAGGCGATGGGGTTGGTGGAGGTGGCCTTGCCCTGCTGGTGCTGCCGGTAGTGGCGGGTGACCGTGCCGTGCGCCGCCTCGGCCTCGATGGTCCGGCCGTCGGGCGTCATCAGCACCGACGTCATCAGGCCGAGCGAGCCGAAGCCCTGGGCGACGATGTCGGACTGGACGTCGCCGTCGTAGTTCTTGCAGGCCCAGACGTAGCCGCCGGGCGACTTCAGGGCGGCCGCCACCATGTCGTCGATCAGCCGGTGCTCGTAGGTCAGCCCGCGGTCCTCGAAAGCGGTCCGGAACTCGCTGTCGAAGACCTCCTGGAAGAGGTCCTTGAAGCGACCGTCGTACTTCTTCAGGATCGTGTTCTTCGTGGACAGGTAGACCGGATAGCCGCGGTCCAGCCCGTACCGGAACGACGCCCGCGCGAAGTCGCGGATCGAGTCGTCGTGGTTGTACATCGCCAGCGCCACGCCGGCGCCCGGGAATTCGTGCACCTCCAACTCGGTCGGCTCGCTGCCGTCCGCCGGGGTGAAGGTCAGGGTGAGGGTGCCGGGGCCGGGGACCTTCAGGTCGGTGGCGCGGTACTGGTCGCCGAAGGCGTGGCGGCCGACGACGACGGGCTTGGTCCAGCCGGGGACCAGCCGGGGCACGTTCTCCATGATGATCGGCTCGCGGAAGATCACGCCGCCGAGGATGTCGCGGATGGTGCCGTTCGGCGAGCGGTACATCGCCTTGAGGTCGAACTCCTCGACCCGGGCCTCGTCCGGGGTGATGGTGGCGCACTTCACTCCGACGCCGTACCGCTGGATGGCGTGCGCCGCGTCGACGGTCACCTGGTCATGGGTGGCGTCCCGGTGCTCGATGCCGAGGTCGAAGTACTTCAACTCGACGTCGAGGTACGGGAGGATCAGCCGGTCCCTGATGGACGACCAGATGATGCGGGTCATCTCGTCGCCGTCGATCTCGACGACGGGGTTGGCAACCTTGATCTTGGCCATGAGATGGACGTACCTCTCGCGGTTGGGACACCCCCCGGACGTCGCCAAGTTACCCGCGTCACACATGCGCGCGGCGCTACGGCACGAGGTGTGCCGCAGCGCCGCGGGACGCTCCCGGGGCCGGCCCGGTGGAGCAGGGTCGGACCGGCCCTAGCGGACCGTGAAGTGGACGATGTCGTCCAGGAGCGGGAGGTGGATCCACGGCTTGGGCTGCACCATCATCGCCAGCATCACGATCACGAAGCCCAGTCCGCCGTACGTGATCATGTCGGTGAAGCGGGACCGGACGGCCAGCATCCCCACCGACGGCAGCGCCCACCGCAGCACCGCGCCGCCCAGCAGGGACAGCCCGATCAGCATCGTGCCGATCCGGAACGCGTCGAACGTGACCAGCAGCAGCCCGAGGGCGACCCCGCCCAGCACGGTCAGCAGCGGCCACTGCCGGGCCGGCGCCGGATGGTCGCCCGAAGCGGCCCGGCCGCCGCCTTCGGGGCGGGCGGTGTCGCGGGTCAGCTGCGGAAAGCGGCGCGAGGTCCGTTGCGGCTCGGACGCACCTTCCGAGTGCGCTTCGGCAGCCATGTCTGGCGGTCAGCCCCTTCCGGTGTCCAGGTCGGTGTCGGGTTTCGTCGGGTGTGCGGGGCCGCGGACGGCGAACCCCTTCCAGGCTTCCAGGCTCGCACGCCCCGGCCGGTCGGGCACCGACCGGCCGGCGCGGGCGCTCAGCCCTCGGCCGCGCGCTCCGCCGCCTCGACGACGTTGACCAGCAGCTGGGCGCGGGTCATCGGGCCGACGCCGCCCGGGTTGGGGGCGACCCAGCCGGCGACCTCGGCGACACCGGGGTGCACATCGCCGACGATCTTGCCGTGCTCGTCCCGGCTGACGCCGACGTCCAGGACGGCCGCGCCGGGCTTGACGTCCTCGGGCTTGATGATGTGCGGCACACCGGCCGCGGCGACGATGATGTCGGCCTGCTTCAGGTGCGCGGACAGGTCGCGGGTGCCGGTGTGGCACTGGGTGACCGTGGCGTTCTCCGACTTGCGGGTCAGCACCAGCGGCATCGGGCGGCCGATGGTGATGCCGCGGCCGACGACCACCACGTGCGCGCCCTTGATCTCCACGTCGTGCCGGCGCAGCAACTGGACGATGCCGTAGGGGGTGCAGGGCAGCGGCCCGTCGATGCCGAGGACCAGACGGCCCAGGCTCATCGGGTGCAGCCCGTCGGCGTCCTTGGCCGGATCCATCAGCTCCAGGACGCGGTTGGCGTCGATGCCCTTGGGGAGCGGGAGTTGGACGATGTAGCCGGTGCAGTCCGGGTTCTCGTTGAGCTCCCGTACGACGGCCTCGATCTCCTCCTGGGTGGCGGTCGCGGGCAGTTCGCGCTGGATGGACGCGATGCCGACCTGGGCGCAGTCCCGGTGCTTGCCGTTGACGTACCAGCGGCTGCCGGGGTCGTCGCCGACCAGGAGGGTGCCCAGGCCGGGGGTGACACCCTTGGCCTTCAGCGCCTCCACGCGGGTGGTGAGCTCGGACTTGATCGCGGCGGCGGTGGCCTTGCCATCCAGAATCTGGGCAGTCATACCCCCATCCTCCCGGATGGAGGCTCCCGTGTTCCAATCAGGGCGCGCGGACGGCAGTTGTCCGGAAATGATCATTGCGGTTGCACAAAGGCTTACCGCCTTGACTGGACAGACGGAATCCTCACCTAGAAGGATTGACGCGCAGTGCCGCAGGCATCGTCGGGGGCGGGCCATGAAACAACCTGTTTTTCCTCCGAGTCACGCCGCGTCGTCCCCCACTGACACCAACGGAGGAAAGCAGAAACATGAGCTTCGGTGACCCGAACAACCCGTACGGCCAGCAGCCGCCGCAGGCCCCCCAGGGCCCGTACGGCCAGCAGCCGCCGGTCCCGCCGCAGGGCGGCCAGCCGGGCTACGGCTACCCGCAGCAGGGCGCCCCGCAGCAGCCCCAGCAGCCGTACGGCTACCCCCAGCAGGGCCAGGTCCCGCCGCAGGGGCAGCCGGGCTACGGCGGCTACCCGCAGCAGCCGGCGGCCCCGTACGGCCAGCCGGGGATGCCGGGCATGCCGCAGGGGTACGCGAGCTGGGGTGCGCGCGTCGGAGCGGCCCTGATCGACGGTCTGATCGTGGGCGTGCTGCCGGGCATCCTGTACGTCATCGCGGCCATCATGGCGGCCGGCTCGGTGACCACGCCGGACTACTCCAGCTGCCAGCCCGGTGACTACTCCTGCGTCCAGAACGCGGCCAACACCGCGCTGTCCTCCAGCACGCCGGTCGGTGCCATCGTGCTCACGGGGCTCGCGTGGCTGATCGGCCTGGCGGGCATCATCTTCGTCCTCGTCAAGGAGGGCCAGGGCCAGAGCCCGGGCAAGAAGGTCGTGGGCATCCGCCTGGTCAAGGAGGCCACCGGTCAGCCGCTCGGCTTCGGCATGGCGCTGGTCCGCAGGATCTGCCACTTCCTCGACAACTTCTGCCTCCTCGGCTACCTCTGGCCGCTGTGGGACGAGAAGTCGCAGACGTTCGCGGACAAGATCGTCGGCACCGTGGTCGTGCGCAGCCAGTAAGGACGCACCGGGCCCTACTGACGCCCTGAACAGCCCAGCGAAGGCCCCCGCGCAGCAGCGACCGGGGGCCTTCGTGGCGCTCGCCGTTACCGCCTCAAGTCGCCTGAAGGACACCGCTCGTGAGCTATCCCAACCAGAACCCCTACGGTCCTCCCCCGGGCCAGCAGCCCGGCTACGGCTATCCCCAGCAGCCCCCGCAACCACAGCAGCCCATGGCCCCGTACGGCGCGTACCCGGGCGGTGCGATGCCCGGGATGCAGGCGCCGTACCCGACGGTGATGCCCGGCGGCGTCAAGGCGGCCCGGGCGATGCTGTTCGTCCTCGCCGGCCTGAACCTCATCGGCCTGGTCCTGGCGGTGGTCGGGCTGGGCGGTGTCAGCAAGGCGTCGCACGA
The DNA here is from genome assembly GCF_042886435.1 of Streptomyces sp. NPDC058000. NCBI lineage: Bacteria > Bacillati > Actinomycetota > Actinomycetes > Kitasatosporales > Streptomycetaceae > Streptomyces > Streptomyces sp. NPDC058000. The sequence goes on along the minus strand of NZ_JBHVQS010000066.1, from coordinate 6,438 downwards.
CGCCGCGTCCTCGCCCTACGCGGACATGTCGGCGTTCAACCTCGGCAAGGGCCTGCTGATCGTGGCGATCGTGATCATCGTGGTGTTCACCGCGGCCGCGATCACGCTCGCCGCGCAGTTCGGCAACGGCGGCAAGGGCGTCCGCGTCGGCACCATCGTCTTCGGCGTCGGCAACATCCTGGTGAGCCTCGCCATCTTCCCGCTCGGCCTGGTCCACACGGTGCTGGGCATTCTGGTGCTGGTCTTCGTCTCCAAGGACGAGGGCAACGCCTGGTTCAGCCGGCCGCGTTACTGAGGCCGGCCGGAACCGCGCGCGACGGAGGGCCGCACCCCGGGCAAGGGGTGCGGCCCTCCGTGCGTACCGGTCCGCTCAGTGGAAGAAGTGCCGGGTGCCGGTGAGGTACATCGTCACGCCGGCCTTCTCGGCGGCCTCGACGACGAGTTCGTCACGGATCGAACCGCCGGGCTGGACGATCGCCTTGACGCCGGCGGCGATCAGGATCTCCGGGCCGTCGGGGAACGGGAAGAAGGCGTCCGACGCCGCGTAGGAGCCGCGCGCCCGCTCCTCGCCGGCGCGCTCCACGGCGAGCTTGCAGGAGTCGACGCGGTTGACCTGGCCCATGCCGACGCCCACCGACGCACCGTCCTTGGCGAGCAGGATCGCGTTGGACTTCACCGCGCGGCACGCCTTCCAGGCGAAGGCGAGCTCGGCCAACTCGTCCGCGGACAGCGCCTGTCCGGTGGCGAGGGTCCAGGTGGCCGGGTCGTCGCCCTCGGCCTGGAAGACGTCGGTGTGCTGGAGCACCGCGCCGCCCGAGAGCAGTTTGAGGTCACCGGGCTGGTGCGGGGTGCCGTCGACCTTCAGGACCCGGATGTTCTTCTTGCGGGCGAGCACCTCGACGGCGCCGTCCTCGTACGCCGGGGCGGCGATGACCTCGGTGAAGATCTCCGCGACCTGCTCGGCGAGCGCGACGGTCACCGGGCGGTTGACCGCGATCACGCCGCCGTACGCGGACACCGGGTCGCAGGCGTGCGCCTTGCGGTGCGCCTCGGCGACGTCCGCGCCGACGGCGATGCCGCAGGGGTTGGCGTGCTTGATGATCGCGACGCAGGGCTGCTCGTGGTCGTAGGCGGCGCGGCGGGCGGCCTCGGTGTCCACGTAGTTGTTGAAGGACATCTCCTTGCCGTGCAGCTGCTCGGCGTTGGCGATGCCGCCCGGCTGGCCGTCGACGTAGAGGGCGGCGGCCTGGTGCGGGTTCTCGCCGTAGCGCAGGGTGCTGCGGCGCTCCCAGGTCCCGCCGAGGAACTCGGGCAGCGCGGCCCCGTCCTCTTCCGGCGCGTAGACGTTGGTCATCCAGGAGGAGACGGCCACGTCGTAGGCGGCGGTGTGCTGGAACGCCTCGGCGGCCAGCCGCTTGCGGGCGGTCAGGTCGAAGCCGCCGCCCTGCGCGGCCGCGAGGACGTCGGCGTACCGCTCGGGGCTGGTGACCACGGCGACCGAGGGGTGGTTCTTGGCGGCGGCGCGGACCATCGAGGGGCCGCCGATGTCGATCTGCTCGACGCACTCGTCGGGGGTGGCGCCGGAGGCGACGGTCTCCCGGAACGGGTAGAGGTTGACGACCACCAGGTCGAACGGCTCGACGCCGAGGTCGGCCAGCTGTCGCCGGTGGTCTTCCAGGCGCAGGTCGGCGAGGATGCCGGCGTGGACCTTGGGGTGCAGGGTCTTGACCCGGCCGTCGAGGCATTCCGGGAAACCGGTGAGCCCCTCGACCTTGGTGACCGGCACCCCGGCGGCGGCGATCTTCCCGGCCGTCGACCCGGTCGAGACCAGCTGGACGCCCGCCGCGTGCAGCCCCTGGGCCAGCTCCTCCAGCCCGGACTTGTCGTAGACGCTGACCAGCGCGCGGCGGATGGGCCGCTGCGTACCTTCGGTGGCGGTCACGAGATACGTACCTTTCGTCCCTCTATGCGGTAGCCGTGACGGGCCAGACGCCCCACGACCTCGACGAGCAGCGATCGCTCGACTTCCTTGATGCGCTCATGCAGCGCGGATTCGTCGTCCTCCTCCCGGACCTCGACCACGCCCTGGGCGATGATCGGGCCGGTGTCGACGCCGTCGTCGACGAAGTGGACGGTGCAGCCGGTGACCTTCGCGCCGTACGCGAGCGCGTCGCGCACGCCGTGGGCACCGGGAAAGCTGGGCAGTAGCGCCGGGTGGGTGTTGAGCGTCCGGCCGCCGAAGCGGGCCAGGAACTCCTTGCCCAGGATCTTCATGAAGCCGGCCGAGACCACCAGGTCGGGGGCGTGCGCGGCGGTCGCCTCGGTGAGCGCCGCGTCCCAGGCCGCCCGGTCCTCGTAGTCCTTGACCCGGCAGACGAACGTCGGCAGACCGGCCCGCTCGGCGCGCTCCAGGCCGACGATCCCGGTCCGGTCGGCGCCCACGGCCACGATCTCCGCGCCGTACGCCGCGGCGCCCTCCTCGGCGATGGCATCGAGGAGGGCCTGGAGGTTGGTGCCCGATCCGGAGACGAGTACCACGATCCGGGCCGGCGCGGAGCGGGCGGGAAGAGAAGGGGAGGCCACGATGGGGTCTTTCTCGACAGATCTTGCGGGTCTGAGATGCGGTGTGAGGTTTGTGCGGTCGCACAAAGCGAAGGGTTTCGTGAATACGGGGAACCCTACGAAGGCGCCGACCGTCAGCAACGATACCGGCACACCGAGCGGCCCCCGCGGGACGGGGGCGAGCACGGGAGGTAGCGTCGGGCGGGAGAACGCATGCAGTTCACGGTGACCGCCCGCCCGGCCCACCGGCCGGACGGACGCCCACGACAAGGGGAAGACTCACTCCAGATGCCGGACCGACGCCGCCGCGCGGCTCTCCTCCTCCCTCCCCTCGCTGCCGCTGGGAGGGTCCCCCACGCCACCGCCCCCGGGGCGGTCTTCCTGCCGCGCGAGCGCAAGTCGTCATCCGCCCCGGATTCACCGCCCGCCGGGACCCCGGGCCGGTCCGCTGCCGACGGCCGGGACGACAACCCGTTCGCGCCGCCGCCGGCCGGCACCCCAGACCAGGAGTGGCGCCCGCGCCCCCAGTCCAACGGGCAGGCGCACGGCGACGACGACGGCAACGGCGGGGACGGGCGTCCGCAGGACCAGCCCCCGGCCTGGGGCAGTCAGTGGAGCGACCGCCAGCCGGGCCGGCAGGGCGGCGACTTCGGCACCCGGCCGGGCCGGGGCGGCGGCCAGGGCGGTTCCGGCGGCCCCGGCGGACCGGGCGGCGGCCCCGGTGGGCTGCGCTGGGACCCCACCGACCCGCTCCAACGGCGGGCCCGCTACGCGCTCCTGGCCGGGATGTGGGCGTTCTTCTTCGTGCTCTTCAGCCTGCCGGAGGTGGCGCTGCTGTTGGGCTCGCTCTCCCTCTACTGGGGCATCAGCGCGCTGCGCGGCAAGTCCGACCCGAAGAAGGCGGCCGCCGCGACGCTGGAAGGGCGCCCTGCCGCCGGTGGCACCCCGCCCCCGCCGGGCCGGCCCGGCGGCACCCCCGGCCAGGCGGGCCGGCCGCAGACCACCGCCGCTATCGCCGGTCTGGTGACCGCCTCGTTGGCGCTGATGATGGTGGCCGCGACCTTCACCGTCCAGATCGTCTACCGCGACTACTTCACCTGCGTGAACGACGCGCTGACCCAGTCGGCGAGCAAGTCCTGCGAGAACCTCCTCCCGGCGCAGCTCCGGCCGCTGCTCAGCCAGCAGGAGCAGCAGTAACGGAGCAGTCGCGGCAGCGGTGGCGGTCAGGGGTGCGGGGCGGCCGGAGGGCATGCCCCGCACCCCTGATCGCGCCCTCAGGCGGCGGGTTCGCGGTTCGACTCCCGGCCGGCCCCCGGGCTCGGCTCCCGGCGGCCGGCTCGGCGGCGGAACGGGAGGTCGGGCAGGTAGCGGCGGCGGCCGGGTGGCCGTCCGTCCGCCACCCACCGCGCGGACAGTCGCCGCCAGGTGCGCAGCACCAGCGTCCCGGGCACCCCGGCCAGCCCCGTCCAGCCCGCCGCCGCCAGGCCGGTCCGCCACCAGCAGGGGCCGAACGAGGCGAGCGCCCCCGACCCCAGCGCACCGCCGGCCAGACCGGCGAGCACCGCCATCGCCACCCCGCACAGGACCGCCGCCAGGGCCGCCGTCCCGGCGGTCCGGCGCCACGACCGGTGGCCGTCACCGGCCGCGTACCGCGCCAGCAGCACCGCCGCGGTCACCGGTACCACCAACGCCAGCACCACGTCCGGCCAGGACCTGGGACCCGGCTCCGGCAGGCCGCTGAGCAGCGGGAAGTACGGCAGTGGGGGGCGGGGTGAGGTGGCCAGCGGGCCGACCGTGGTGCCCACGCCGACGGTGAAGCCGGGCCCCAGGCCGTAGGCGGCGCCCCAGACGGCCGCGTTGGGGAGCAGGGCGAGGCAGAGCAGCAGCACCGTGCAGCCGCCGGCCCAGTCGGCGGCGAGCCGGCCCAGGTCGTCGCCGAACCGGCCGGCGTGCAGGGCCAGCCCGAGGAGGGTGAGCGCGGTGCCGGAGGCGAGCAGGGCGAGGGTGGCGGCGGCCGCGGCCTTGCCGGCGGTGGCGAGGCGGGGGCCGGTGAGGGCGGTGCGGAGGACGGCCGGCAGCGCCGCGAAGGTGCGCACGAACCGGTCCGGCAGCAGGGCCGCGGCGTCCGATCCGAGGGTGTGCCAGGCGGTGGCGGCGAAGGTGGCGACCGCGGTGCCGGGGACGGCGAGCAGGGCGGAGAGCGGTGCGGCGGTCAGCCGGCCGGTCGAGGTGTAGAGCAGCGCACCGAGGGCGACCAGCAGGTATCCGGCCAGCAGGGCGCCGAGCAGGGTGCGCGGGGCGACCGGCCGGCCGGCGCCCGACGCCGCGGGGTCGCCGCCCGCGTCGGCGAGGGCGGCCGTGGCCAGGGTGTCCCGGGCGGCGCGGTGCAGCAGCCAGATCGGCAGGGCGGCGAGCAGCAGCGGGACCACTCCGACCGGTGCCGGGGTGCCGGACGGCGTCGCCTCGCGGACCAGACCCCCGCCGTGCGCCGTGAACCAGAGTCCGGCGGCCAGGTGCAGGGCCCGGGAGGGGCCGCTGTCCGGGTACGGGGAGGCGACCCAGAGCAGCAGGACGGCGACCGCGAGCGCCCCGAGGCCGAGGCCGGCGGCGGTCACGCCGCTGACGACGGCGGTGCCGATCGCGGAGGAGCGCCGCGCGGCGGTCCGGCCGTGCGAGGACAACGTGGTGCCGCGTTCGGTCAACTGGCTCACGCGGCCATGCTGCCAATAACGCACGATTCCGCCACGTACCGGGCATCCGTCCGACGTGTCGCGCGAGATCCGCCGCCCGGCGTTTCCAGACTTCCGGTATGAGCGAGCGCGACCGGCGGCAGCCCGACCAGAGTTCCGACACCACATCAGAACGTCGCGGAGCACGCCTATTTGACTGTCCGTCAGCTGAGTTCGATGCGCTGTACGGCGCGCACGCCGGGCCGTTGACCCAGCAGGCGCTGGTGCTCACCGGGCGGGCCCGGCTCGCCCGGCGGGCCGTCGAGCGGGCGTTCCGGACGGCCTGGCAGCGGTGGCCGGAGGTGGCGGCGGCGCCGGATCCGGTGGGGTGGGTACGGGCGGCCGCCCACGACTACGCGCTGGCGCCGTGGCGGCGGCCGTTCCCCGGGCTGCGGACCGCCGAGCGCCCCGGGCCGGGGACGCCCGCGCCGGCGCCGGCCGCGCCGGGGGACCATGCGCTGCTGGAGGCGGTGTTGGCGCTGCCCGCCCCGTACCGCCGCGCGCTGCTGCTGCACGACGGGCTCGGGCTGGGGCTGCACGAGACCGCGGTGGAGGTGGAGGCCAGTACGCCGGCGGCGACCGGACGGCTGGCCCACGCCCGGGAGTGCCTGGCCGAGCGGCTGCCGGAGCTGGGGCTGGCGGGGCTGCCGCCGGACCGGCAGGGCGCGGTGCTGCACGCCCGGCTGGGCGCGCTGACGGCGTCCCGCCCGGTGGTGCCACCGCCCGCCCGCGACGTCCGGGCGGGCGCGCAGCGGTGGACCCGGCTGACCACCCGCGCGGGGTTCGGGGCGCCCGGGCTGCTGGCGGTGATGGCGCTGGCGGTGTCGCTCACCGCGCCGGACGGCCACCACCCGCCGCCGCGGCCGGCCGTGGCGATCCCGTCCGCACCGTCCGCGCGGGCGGCGGCAGCGCCGGCGGTCCGGCCGGCGCATCGGACCCGGCGCCACCGGGCGGCGGTGCGCCGGACGCCGCCGCCCGGTGCCCGGCTCGCCCCCGACGTCCGGTGAGCCCGGCGCGCGTCGGGGTGCGCACGAACGGCCGTGGGGGGGCGCCCCCCCCCGCGGGGGGGGCCCCCCCGCGCGGGGGGGGGGGGGCCGCCCCGGCGCCGCCCGGCCGCCGGGCGCCGGGGGGGGGCCGGGGGGGTGAG
>NZ_JBHVQS010000065.1:0-46404 GCF_042886435.1 Streptomyces sp. NPDC058000 | reverse complement strand
GTTACATTTCGAACCCGGAAGCTAAGCCTTTCAGCGCCGATGGTACTGCAGGGGGGACCCTGTGGGAGAGTAGGACGCCGCCGAACAAATTTTGATTAAGCCTCGTTCCCCGAGTTTCGACTCGGGGAACGAGGCTTTTTTGCGTTGTGCTGGAAATGCGGGGCGGCAGGGGCGTCAGGACGGGCGGGGGAGGGTGGTGGCGGTGAGGAGGATGCCGTGGGCGGTGTGCCAGCGGCCCGGGAGGACGGGGGCGGGGACGTCGGCCGGCCAGGGGAGCAGGAGGCGGGCGGTGAAGGTGCCGTTGGTGGGGGTGAAGGTGATTTCGGCGTCGTCGAATTGGAGGGGGCGGGGGGAGAGCGGGGCGCAGGTCTTGTAGACGGATTCCTTGGCGCTGAAGAGGAGGCGGTCCCAGGGGATGTCCGGGTGGGTGGTGGCGAGGTCCTGGAGGTGGGTGCGTTCGGTGGGGGTGGTGATGCCGTCGCGGACCAGGGGCGGCAGGGGGGCGTGGGGTTCGGCGTCGATGCCGAGGTGGGGGAGGTCGGCGGTGCGGGCCACGGCGGCGGCGCGGTAGCCGTCGCAGTGGGTGATGCTGCCGGTGATGCCGGGGGGCCAGGTGGGGGCGCCGGTGGGGCCGGGGGGTACCGGGGTCGGGGGTAGGCCCAGGCGAGTCAGGGCGCGGTGGGCGCACTGGCGGGCGGTGGTGAATTCGCGGCGGCGCTTCTCGCCGGCGTGGGCGATCTCGCGTTCCTCGATCGGGAAGAGGCCGGTGGGGGCCGTGGCGGGCGGGTCACCGAGGGCGTCCTCGCCTACCGCGTGTGGGGGGAGGACGTGCTCGATGAGCATGTGGGGGCTCAACTCCTCGGTGGTGGGCGGTAGTAGACGGCCTGTCGGGTGACGACTCTATGTGACGGGGGCGACAATGGCGGACGTTGAGATTCTAGGTCGGGTGACCTAATGTCGGCGATGTGGACGATGACCTCCAGCTTGATGTGAATGGTCCGGTGCTCGTGGTCGGCGGTTACGGGACCGTCGGTGGCGATCTGACCCGGCTCGCCGCCCCCTCTTGGCCGTTACTGCTCACCGGGCGTACGCCCGAGAAGGGGCAGGCGTTGGCCGAGGAAGTGGGGGCGGAGGTCCGGCGCTGGGACCTGGGTGATCCGGAGCCGTTCGCGGCGAAGGTCCGGGCCGTGATCAGTACGGTGAACGACCCGGACGACCGGGTGATGCTGGCCGCCATCCGGGGCGGGGTGCCGTATGTGGACATCACGCGGTGGACGGCGCGGTTGCAGCGGGCCACGGCGGTTGCGGCGGTCAATCCGCCGAAGGCGCCGGTACTGCTCTCGTCGAGTTGGATGGGCGGGGTCAGTGCGCTGGTCACCGCGGCGCTGTCGGCCGAGCTGGGCGGTGCGGCCGGGGTGCAGATCGCCATCCGGTACGACCTGAAGGACCGGGCCGGTACGGACTCGGTGGAGTTCATGGACCGGCTGGGGCTGGACTACGAGGTCACCGAGAACGGCGAGCGGCGGATGATCATGCCGTTGAGCGACGCCGGGTTCGTCCAGATCGGCGAGCACCGGACGAAGGTGGCGCGGATCGACACGCCGGAGCAGTTCACGCTGCCGCTGGTGCTGGGGCTGGACACCGCGATCACGCGGATCGGGTTCAGCGCGAACTCGTCGACGTCGACGCTGCTGGCGTTGAAGAAGACCGGGTTCTTCCGGTGGGGGCGGGGCGACTCGTTCGAGAAGACCCGTCGGTCGATGTTGTACTCGCCCGGTGAGGGTGGCAGCGCGCTGCTGCGGATCGATGTCCGTGGGCGGGGCGGGGAGCGGCGTACGGCGGTGGTCAAGGATGCCGCCGGGCAGGCCCATCTCACCGCGCTGGGCGGGCTGTTGGGGCTGCGCCGGGTGTTGGGTGCGGATGGCGCCGAGGCGCCCACCGGGGTGGTGTTCCCCGAGATGACGCCGGTGCCGCAGGACGTCGTCTCCGCTCTGGAGAAGGCAGGGGTCGAGGTCACGGTGTCATGAGCGAGGAGAAGGGCGACGGCAAGCCGCAGCTGACGCGGCAGGGGAGCCTGCGGCGGACGAGCCTGCTGGATGCCGCCGAGTCCGTACTGGTCGCCAAGGGCAACGCGGATGCGTCGCTGCGGGCCATCGCCGGTGAGGCGGGCGTGCGGGTCGGGCATTTGCAGCACTACTTCCCGACCCGGGCGGACCTGATCAAGGCCGTGTTGGAGCGGGCGTTGGACCGTTCGCTCACGCGGCTGGCGGAGACGACGGGGCTGCGGCTGAGCCGGGAGGACCCGTCGGTCATCGAGGTGCCGGAGGGTGGTCAGGCGGAACCCGCCCGGGTGGTGGCGGTGGTGCTGGCCGAGCAGGAGGACCCGCAGCTGGTCCGGTTGTACGTCGAGGTGTGGGCGCTGGCGGCGCGGGATGACGAGATCGCCGCGGTGGTCCGGGAGTTCTACCAGCAGTACGTGGCCCATGTAGAGGCGTTCGTGCAGCAGGGGCGGCCGGAGTGGTCCGCCGAGTTCTGTCGGGCGCGGGCCGAGACGTTCGTGGCGTTGGTCGAGGGGGCGGCCCTGATGCGGTCGGGGATCGCCGGGAGCCGGTCGGGCGCGATGGATGCCCAACTCGCCCAGCAGGCAGTGCAGTTGCTCCGGGACTGAGTCCGGGGCGTACCGGCCGCCGGCCGTTGGTGTCCGGGGCGGGGTTTCTTGGGGCCGGTCGGCCCACGGTGCGGCGTGCGGGCCGCGGTGTGGGCCGGCGGCCCGTCATTCGTGGCACAGGGGGGAGTTCGTCATGTCCGAGGTAATCGATCTGGCCGAGCTGGCGGCTACGGCGGATCTGGAGCGGGAGCTGGAAAGGCTGGCCGCGCGCCACGACATCATCCGTACCCGGCAGCTGAACCAGCAGGAGACCTGGACGGTGCTGGGTGCGGCGCTGACCCGGGAGCTGCTGAGCGATCCGCGGCTGTCGAACGACGTGCATACGCATGCGCCGCACGGGGCGTTGGTCCCGGGGTTGCAGGTGATGCTGCTGGAGCAGGACGACCCGGGGCACGCCCGTTACCGCCGGCTGGTGACCGCGGCGTTCGCGTCGAAGGCGGTGCGGCAGCTGGAGCCGCGGATCGTGGAGATCACCCGGCAGCTGCTGGACAAGCTGGGCGACAGCGGGACGGTGGACTTCATCGACGCGTTCACCTATCCGATGCCGCTGGAGGTGATCTGCGATCTGCTGGGGGTGCCCGGCGAGGACCGGGACCCGTTCCGGAAGTGGGCGATGGACATCTCCGCGGCGCCGTCGCTGGAGGCGATGCAGGCGTCGGCGGGCGAACTGTTCGCCTACTGCATCGGGCTGATCGGGGCCAAGCGGGAGCAGCCTACGGAGGACCTGCTCAGTGAGCTGATCGCGGCGCGGTTCGAGGACGGGACCGGGCTGTCGGACGAGGAACTGTCGTCGTTTGCCGCGGTGTTGTTGATCGCGGGCCATGACACGGTGACGAACCTGCTGGCCAACGCGCTGCATGAGCTGTTGACGCATCCGGAGCAGCTGGCCGCGCTGCGCGCCGACCGGTCGTTGGTGGGGCGGGCGGTGGAGGAGGCGCTGCGGTTCCGCGGGTCGGCGATGACCACGGTGAACCGGGTGGCGCTTACGGACATCGAGGCCGGTGGGGTCACCATCCGCAAGGGCGAGCTGGTGCGGTTCCTGCTGAACGCGGCCAATCGGGACGCGGAGGTGCGGGAGGACGGCCAGGTGTTCGACATCGGGCGGGCCACCGCGCAGCACGTCGCGTTCGGGATGGGGCCGCACTTCTGCCTGGGGCAGCGGCTGGCCCGTCAGGAGGCGGTGATCGCGCTGACCGAGATCCTGGACCGGTTCCCGACGCTGGAGTTGGGTGTGCCGGCGGGGGAGGTGCGGTGGCTGGCCTCGGACGCGATCCGGGGGCTGGAGGAACTGCCGCTGCGGTATGCGCGGGAGACGGTGTAACGGTGTTACCGCGGTCGGCGGTGCGGGCCCCGCGGGGTGGTGCCGCCGGCCGCGGGCGTGGCGGGGGCGGCTCCTCGCCGGTCAATTGACGTGAGTTGTTGGGGAGTTGGGGGAGGCGCGTATGCGGATCACGGTCGATTACGAGCTGTGTGACGGGTTGGGGCAGTGTGCCCTGGTGGCGCCCGAGGTCTTCGAGCTGGACGACGATGAGCAGCTGGTGGTCGCGCCGGACCCGGCGCCGGAGCTCGCGGACAAGGTGGTGGCCGCGGCGCGGGCGTGCCCGGTGCGGGCGATCTCGGTCGAGGGGGCCTGAACCTTGCGTGAGGTCGTCGTGGTGGGCGCGGGCCTGGCGGGAGTCCGGGCCGGTGAGGCGCTGCGGGCGCGGGGGTTCTCCGGAGCGCTGACCATGGTGTCGGACGAGGCGGAACTCCCGTACGACCGGCCGCCGTTGACGAAGCAGGTGGTGGCCGGGACGCTCACCGCGGACGACATCCGGCTGGCGGGCGCCGAGGACTTCGGTGCCCGGTGGGTCCGGGGGACCGCGGCCGTGGGGTTGGACCGGGAGCGATGTCGGGTGCGGCTGGCCGATGGTGCCGAGTTGCCGTACGACGGGCTGGTGGTGGCGACCGGGGCGCAGGCGCGGGCCTGGCCCGGGGAGGTGCCGGCCGGGGTGCTGACCGTGCGGGGACTGGACGACGTCCGGGCGCTGCGGGCGGAGATCGACGGCGGGGCCCGTGAGGTGGTCGTCGTCGGGGCGGGTTTCGTCGGGGTGGAGCTGGCGTCGTCGCTGGTCGGGCTGGGGCTCGGGGTGCGGGTGACGTTGGTGGAGCCGTTCGGGCGGCCGTTGCGGGCGCTGGGCGGGACGGTGCCGGATGTGGTGGCGGAGGCGGCGCGTCGGGCCGGGGTCGCGCTGCGGTCGGGCACCGGGGTGACGGGTTTTCGCGTGGCCGGGGAGCGGGTCGGCGGGGTCGAGCTGGCTGACGGGAGTGTGCTGCCGGCCGAGGTGGCGGTGGTGGCGATCGGGATGGTGCCGGCGACCGGGTGGTTGCTGGGGGCCGGGTTGGCGTTGCCGGCCGGGCGGGTCCACTGTGACGAGCGGTTGTTCGCGCGGACCGCCGGGGCGGCTGGGGCGGCCGGTGCGGCTGGGGTGGTCGATCCGCGGATCGTGGTGGCCGGGGACGTGGCGCGGTGCGATGCGGTGCGGGATGCGGACGGGCCGGTTCCGTTGGAGCACTGGAGCAATGCGGCGGCGCAGGGGGAGTTGGCGGCGCGGAATCTGCTGGCGGGGCCGGCGGCGGCCGAGTCGTATGTGCACCTGCCGTCGTTCTGGACCTCGGCGTTCGGGCTGCGGATCAGGTCGGTGGGGTTCCCGGGGACCGGGGATCGGGTGGTCGTCGAGGAGGGGGAGCCGGGTGCGGAGAAGGTGCTGGAGGCGCACTACCGGGAGGGCCGGTTGGTCGGCGCGGTGAGTGTGAATCTGGGGAAGCGGCTGGCGGGGTACGCGCGGCGGCTCCAGGAGGAGGAGGGACCGGGGGCGGCGACGGGGCCGGCGGCCGGAGGGTCCGGGGAGACCGGAGTGCCCGGTGTGGCCGGTGGGGTGTCGGCCGGGGGCGGGCCCGTCGGGTGAGGCGGTGTCCGGCCAATGGCCGGAATTCAGCGCCGTGGCCGGAAAGCGATTGGATACCGACTAAGTTTACGTCCGGTAACCCGCCAGGCCGCCGGGTCGAGCAGTAAAACCGACCTGTGTGAATGGCGCGTTAAGTTTTCCATTACCACGGAACATTTATGGTTTACCTCTCCTTGGGCGCTCTGGGTCGCGTGACCTATCGCACAAACGAGTGACGGTCCTGGGCGGCTCTGGTAACGTTTTTATCGCGCCTCCAGTAGAGGCGGGGCGGGCTTTGCGAGTGCGTCGCGACGAGGTGATCGTCACCGACGACAGTCTGCTCTTGTGCAAGCAGGTGTCGGGGGATCATTTGCTACGGGGGATGGCCATGTGTAGCGCCTACATCGGCGTCTGAAATTGGGACTTCCTGAATTTCGGAAGCGTTCCCGTTCTCTTGTGTCCGCAGGATGAACCAGTCGTTCTTACGACCAGGTGTCGTGCCCTGGGCGGGCAATCCATCAACATCTTTCACCGAGTGGCAGCCGGTTGTGGCAGTCGTTTCCTGAAATTCTGAACGACTTCACAAAAGGCTTGCGAAGCGGAATTTCGGCATCGCGTATTCATGGTGCCCTGCGTTCTTTCAGGGCCGATGGTGGGCGGGTCGGCAATGTGCCGCCGGGTAATTTCGGCTGCCGTTTTCCGCGAATTTTCATGACTGGTCGACGGTGGTGTTCAGAGTGCTCAGAAACGAGGAGAGAAGAATGCAGAACCCCTACGAGGCCCAGCAGATCCAGGACATCGTGCGGGAGGGCCTGGCCCAGGTCCTGGGCACCGGTGCCGACGAGATCACCGCGGACGCCACCCTGGTCGCCGACCTGGGAGCGGAATCCCTGGACCTGGTCGAATTCCGCTTCGAGATGGAGACCAAGCTCGGCGTGGCGCTGCCGAAGTCGAACGTCCTGGACCAGCTCGCCACCGCCCTCGGCGGCTCCGAGAAGCTGTACGACGAGCGCGGCGGCATCACCGAACTGGCCGCCGAGGTCCTGCGCCGCAGCGCGTTCGGCTACTCCGCTGAGCAGGTGCACGCCGGTCAGCGGCCCTACGAGGTCGCCGCGGCGGCCACCAGCGCGCACTGGGCCGCCTTCACCCACGCCATCTTCGACCACCTGCCCGGGACCTGCACCGAGTGCGGCGCCGACAAGGCCGAACTGGCCGCGTCCGGCAAGGCGATCTGCGCCGGCTGCGGTGCCGCGCTGGAGGCGGCCACCGGCGACGAGGTGATGGCCGAGGGCGTCCGGGCGACGCTCGCCGCCATCGGGCACGCCCAGCCCGTCGGCTGACCGTCCCGCGGCCGGTGCGGAAGGCGTCGCTCGTCGTGCGAGTCGTGCGAAAGGAAAGCAAGTGACACCCCTCATACCCAACGGGGCCGAACACGAGGTCGTGGTGACCGGGATCGGTCTGGTCGCCGGGCAACTGACCGACCCGGAGGCGCTGTTCGACCACATCGCGGAAGGACGCACGCTCATCACCGAGCACCCCCTCCACAAGGAGTGGGGCGTCCCCTGTGCCGTCTCGGCGCACATCGACCCCCAGGTGCGGCAGGCGCTCGCCGACGCGGCGCCCGAAGAGGCCGGGTCGCTGGGGTCGGCCGGCGTCCTCGCCTGGCACGCCGCGGCCCAGGCATGGGAGCGCAGCGGACTGCCGAGGCGGCTGGACACCGAGCGCGGTGGCGTCTTCCTCGCCTGCAACCGCATGGTCATGGAACCGGCCGAACTCACCTCGCTGGCCGCCCACGTGGACCACGAGGCCGGGGCCCTGGACCTGGACGGCTACCTGGAGCACCTCGACGGCCCGGCAGCGCCCGACGCGGCCGGCGGGCTCGACCCGCAGCGGTACGAAAAGATCCAGCCGGACTCCGCCACCGCCGCGCTCGCCGACTACTTCGGCGCGGCCGGCGTCCTGGAGACCCACGCGGACGCCTGCGCCGCTGGCGGCATGGCGATCGGCAGCGCCTACCGCTACATCCGCAGCGGCACGCTCGACGTGGCGCTCGCCGGGGGCGCCGAGAGCCTGACCACGCTGGCCGCGGTCACCGCCTTCTACGGGGTGGGCGCGCTCGCCCCGGCACAGGGGCGGGAACCGGCGCAGATCAGCCGCCCGTTCGACAAGGACCGCGCCGGCTTCGTCATCGGCGACGGCGCGGCCTTCCTCGTCCTGGAGTCCCGGGCGCACGCCGAGGCGCGCGGCGCCCGCATCCTGGCCAAGGTCGCCGGGTACGCCGGGGTGACCGAGGCGGTGAAGATGACGTCCAGTACGCGGGACGGCTCGGACTACGCGGAGTGCATACGGGCCGCGCTCGGCGATGCCGGGCTCGCCCCGGAGGACATCGACCACGTCAACGCGCACGGCACCTCGACCGAGGCCAACGACACCTGCGAGGCGGCGGCGCTGCACACCGTCTTCGGGGCGCGGGCCGCCACGCTCCCGGTCACCGGCAACAAGTCCGCCATGGGGCACTCGTTGGCGAACAGCGGGGCGGCCGAGGCGGTGCTGTCGGTGCTCAGCCTGGAGCGGCAGACCCTGCTGCCGACGCTGAACTTCGCCGAACCGGACGAGGTCACCGGCGGACTGGACATCGTCACCGAGCGGCGCCCGGCGCGGGTGACCGCGGTGCTGTCCAACTCCTTCGGCTTCGGGGGCCAGAACTGCTCGCTGATCCTGGCCGAGGCGGGGTGAACGGGGCCATGACGACGCATCACGTACGACTGACCGCGCCCGGCCTGTACACCGCGGCCGGCACCGGTCCGGGCGTCCTGTGGGAGACCCTGGTCGCCGGTAAGGACACCCGCCGGCCGACCGAGGCCCTGGCCGGGCCCTGGCCGGATTTCGACACCGCCTTCCTGGTGGACGACCCGGACGCGGCCACCCTCGGGGTGCACCGCAGAGTGCTGCGCACCTCGGAGAAGCAGGCCCGGATGGCGCTCTACGGGGCGCGGCTGGCGCTGGCCGGCCCGGCGGAGCGCGGCCCGGTGGGCGGCCCCGACTGGGGGCTCTACCTCGGACTGCCCACGGTGGACGAGGAGTTGCTGCGGTTCGGCGCCCTGGACCGGCTGCACAAGGCCGCCGGGTCGCCGGGCGAGGTCGCCGCGCTCTACGGGCGGGAGGTCCCGCCGTTCAGCGGACTGTCCCACCTCAACAGCACCGTGGCGGCGCACATCTCGGCGGTCTTCGGGCTGACCGGGGCCATGGCCGCGTACTCGCCGTTCTCCGACGCGGGCCTCACCGCCCTGATCGACGGGGCGCTGTCGGTCGCGGAGGGGGAGAACGAGGCGGCGCTGGTCGGGGCGGTGAGCCCCAAGGTGCATCCGCTGCTCTTCGCGCAGTACGAGGAGCTGGGGTGGAACGGCGCGGTGCCGGGGGAGGGTGCGGCCTTCCTGCTCGCCGAGCGGGCCGACGGCGGCCCCGGCGGCCCCGGCGGCCCCGGCGGAACCACTGGTTCCGGTGGTTCCGGTGGTTCCGTGGCCGGTTCCGGGGCTCCCGGTGCGCGGCTGGCCGGTTACGGCCGGGCCTTCGGCGCCGGGACCGAGGACCGTACCGAGGCGATCGCCGAGGCCGTCCACGCGGCCCTGGAGAGCGCCGGTACGGACGCCGGCGGGATCGGCTGGGTGCTGCCCGACGCCGCCTGGACGGCGGACGGCGCACGGGCCCAGAGCGCCGCGCTGGACCGGGTCTTCGCGGGCACCGCGGACCGGCCCGCCCAGTTCACCGGCGAACGGGCCACCGGGGTACTGGGCCCCGCCCACCCGCTGGCGCACACGCTGCTGGCGCTGCGCGGCCTGGCGTCCGGGCGGCGGCTGGCCGCCGACGGTGACGCGGTGCGCGAGGAGGCGCTGCCCGCCCCGCGGGCCCTGGTGCTGGCCTGCGGCGCACGCGGCCAGGTGTGCGCCGTCGTACTGGAAGGAGCCGGGAAATGAGCCGCCGCGTCGTGGTGACCGGACTGGGCGCCGTCTGCGGACTGGGGCTCGACTGGCAGACCATGTGGGAGGGCCTGACCGCGGGCCGGTCGGCGATCCGCGCCTGGCAGCTGCCCGGTGTCGAGGACTTCCCGGTGCGCTACGCGGCACCGGTCGACGACACCGCGTTCGCCGCGCGCCACGGCGCCGAGGCGGACCCGGACCGGCCGCTGGAGCGGCGTACCCGGTTCGGGCTGGCGGCCGCCGCGCAGGCGCTGGCCGACGCCGGAATCGACGGGCCGGGCCCGGTGGGCCGGATCGGCACCGCCGTCGGCTCGGGCGTGCCGGAGCGGGACCCCTACGAACTGCTGCACGCGATCGGCGAGGACGGGCAGCCCGGCTGGCAGACGCTCTTCGGGCGGCGCGACCGACTGGACCGGGCCAGCGGCCTGTTCTGCACCAACGACGCGCTGGCCGCCGGGATCGCGGCCCGGCACCGGCTGCGCGGCCCGGCGCTGAACTTCTCCACCGCCTGCGCCGGGGCCACCCACGCCATCGGCCACGGCATGAAGATGATCCGGCGCGGGGAGGTGGACGCGATGGTGGTGGGCGGCGCCGATTCGGTGCTCAACCTGCCGACCATGACCGGGCTGCACCTGCTGGGTGCGCCGTCCACGTCCGAGCTGTTCGGGGACCGGCTGTGCCGGGCCTTCGACCGGGACCGCAGCGGGCTGGTGGCCGCCGAGGGGGCGGCCATGGTGGTGCTGGAGAGCGAGGAGAGCGCCCGGCGGCGCGGCGCGACCATCTACGCCGAACTGGCCGGTTTCGGCAGCTCGTTGGACGCCCACCAGGTCACCGCCCCGCACCCGGAGGGGCACGGGGCCGCGCTGGCGATGAGCCGGGCGCTGGCCGACGGCCGGGTGGCGCCGGACGCGGTGGACTCCATCAACGCGCACGGCACCTCCACCCCCCTCAACGACCCGATCGAGACCCGGGCGATCAAGGACGTGTTCGCGGCCGGCGAGCACTACCGGAAGCTGGCGGTCACCGCCAACAAGACCATGCTCGGACACCTGATCGCCGCCGCCGGTGCGCCCGAGCTGATCGCCACCGTGCTGTCCGTACGGGACGGCATCGTGCCCCCGACGCTGAATCTGGAGAACCCGGATCCGGCCTGCGACCTGGACTACGTGCCGGACAAGGCGCGGTACCAGGAGGTGTCGGTGGCTGTGAGCAATTCCTTCGGCTTCGGCGGACTCAACGCCAGTCTGGTGGTGCGTGGTTATGAGCACTGACATCGTTTCGAGCGCGGGCGTCGTCCCTGGCGCTGACGGCTCCGGCTTCGACCCGGCCGCCGACCCCTCCTTCGACCCCGACGCGATCGTCGTCACCGGTATCGGCGCCGTGCTGCCCACCGGGCGCGGGCCCGAGGCCCTGTGGACGGCCTGGCGCGAGGCACGGCCCGCGCTCGCGGCCTACCAGGACCCCTACGTCCGGACGAAGAAGATCACCCACTTCGGGCACGTCCCCGCCGACCTCCAGCAGGCCAGCCGGGACAGCGTCCCGCACAAGCTGCGGAAGTTCGGCACCGCCTTCACCTTCAACGCGGTGCTGGCCGCCGAGGACGCCATGCGGCAGGCCGGCGACAGCTGGCAGGCCATCCCCGAGGAGCGGCGCGGGCTCTACGTCGCCCAGGACGACTCCACCGAACTGAGCGTGGCCGCCTTCCACAAGGCGCTCGACCAGGCCCGCACCGACACCTCGCCGCAGGTCGGCGCGGACCTCACGCGGGTGGTGGCGGAGGCGTTCGGCAACGCCGCGACCTTCAACCCGTTCACCGTCATCCGGGCGCTGAACAACAACACCCTGGCGCTGGTCAGCATCGCCCAGCGGTTCCGCGGCGACTGCGCGGCCTTCGTCCAGGACGCCGGGGCCGCGCTGGGCGCCCTCCAGCGGGCCGCGTTCAGCCTCCGCCGGGGCGACTGCGACACCGCGCTGGTGGTCGGCGCCGGCAGCTACAACGAGCCGCTGAAGCTGGCCGCGCAGTACCGCGCCGGCAACCTCACCGCCGGCGGCCGCGGCACCGCCTCGCTGCGCAGCTTCGACGCCGAGCGGGACGGCTCGGTACTGGCCGAGGGCGCGGTGGCGCTGGTCCTGGAGCGCGCCGGGGACGCCGCGGCGCGCGGCGCCCGCCCGCTGGTGGAGGTGCTGGGCGCGGCGCTGCGGCCCGCCGTGGACAGCGGCGTCGGCCCGGCCGCGCTGGCCGAGAGCGCCCGCGGCCTGATGGCCGCGCACGGGGTGACACCGGACACCCTCGGCGCCGTCCTGGCCGACGGCAAGGGCACCGTCCAGCACGACGCCGCCGAGGCCGAGCTGCTGCGCGCGCTGCTCAAGGACAGCGGCGTCCCGGTCAGCTCCGTACGGCCGGTCATCGGCACCCTGGGGGCCGCCGGCCCGCTGGCCGAACTCGCCCTGGCGCCGAGCCTGTTCGCCACCGGTGAGCTGCCGCCGATCGCGCACCTGGCGACCCCGCCGGACGACGGCACCGACTTCGTCACCGGGTCGGCCCGGAAGCGGCGGATCGACTCCGTCCTCAGCCTGCACAGCAGTTTCAACGGGTTCGCCGGAGCACTGCTCGCCAAGCGGCCGCACCTCGTCTAGGAGACCACCACCCCATGTCAGCTACGTCAGCTACGTCAGCTACCTCAGCGTTCACCGAATTCGTGCAGCCCCAGATGGGCCGGGTGTTCACCGCCCTCGGGCTGGACGTCGAGTACGAGCGGGCCGAGGGCAACACCCTCTACCACCGCGACGACCAGGGCGAACTGGTGCCGGTCCTGGACCTGATGGGCGGCTACGGCTCGCTGATCTTCGGACACAACCACCCGGAGATCGTCGCGCACGCCAAGGAGCTGCTGGACCAGAACCGGGCCGTGCACGCCCAGTTCTCGCTGCGCGGCGAGGCCGGCCGGCTCGGCGCCGAGCTCAGCGACGTCGTCCGCCGGGAGACCGGCATCAAGGAGCCGTACCTGGCCACCTTCGGCAACAGCGGCGCCGAGGCCGTCGAGGCGGCCGTCAAGCACGCCGAGCTGGTCCGGGTGACCAAGGTGGCGGCGCTGGCCGAGGAGACCGCCGCGCATCTGGAGACGGCCCGGGACGCGGTCCGCCGCGGCACGGCCGCTGTCGACCCGGACGCCTACCAGCTGCCCGCCCTCCAGGGGCAGGTTGCCCCGGCCGCCGGCATCGAGGGGCTGCTGGCCGCGATCGGCGCGCACAACGCGGCGGCGCTGGCCACCAGACCGCTCTTCCTGGCGCTGGAGCGGTCCTTCCACGGCAAGCTCGTCGGCAGCGTCCAGCTCACCTACAACGCCGGCTTCCGCACCCCGTTCCAGAACCTGGGCACGCGGGTCCGCTTCGTCCCCATGGACCAGCCGGAGCTGCTGGACCGGATCGCCGAGGACGAGCGGGTGGTGCTGCTCGACACCGAACTGGCCGACGGCCGGGTACGGGTCGTCGAACGGGACTTCCCGGCCATCACCGCCTTCATGGTCGAGCCGGTGCAGGGCGAGGGCGGCATCCACGCGCTCACCACCGAACAGGGCCGCGCCATCCGGCTGTTCTGCAACAAGGTCGGCACCGCGCTGATCATCGACGAGGTGCAGAGCGGCATGGGCCGCTGCGGCGCCTTCCTGGCCAGCTCGCTGATCGGGCTGCGCGGCGACTACTACACGCTCTCCAAGTCGCTGGGCGGCGGCCTGGCCAAGGTCTCCGCGATGCTGGTCCGCCGGTCGCTGTACCAGGGCGAGTTCGACCTGATCCACAGCTCGACGTTCGCCATGGACGACTTCTCCTCGTCCATCGCCCGCAAGGTCGTCGCGATGCTGGAGGACGCCGACGGACAGGCGTACCGCCAGGTCACCGAGCGCGGCGAGCGGGTGGTCGCGATGCTGGCGGACCTCAAGTCGGCCTATCCGGACATCATCGAGGACATCCGCGGCAAGGGCCTGTTCATCGGCGTCCAGCTGCGCGACCAGGGCGAGGCCCGCTCCATGGTGCTGCGCGGCAGTGCCTACACCGGGGCGCTGGGCTACCTCCTCTCCGGCTACCTGCTGCGCCAGGAGCGGATCCGGATGGCGCCGACCGGCAGCGCCGGCAACGTCCTGCGCATCCAGCCGTCCGCGTTCCTCACCGACGAGGAGATCGAGCGGCTGCGCGGCGCCCTGGACCGGCTCTGCCGCATCCTGCGCTACGAGGACACCCTGCACCTGGTCCACCCGGCCAGCGACCGGACGATCCCCAAGCCGCGGGCGGAGATCCGCGACTTCCGCGGCGCCATCGAGGGCTACGAGCAGGGCGAGCCGCGCCCGGTGACCGGCCCGGTCCGCAAGGTGGCGTTCGTCAACCACCTGATCACCCCGGCCCACCTGCGGCAGGTCGACCCGGCGCTGGCCGACCTCGGCGACGCCGCGCTGCGCGCCTTCGTCCTCGGCATGGACCCGGTGAAGAAGGCGGCGCCCTACCCGGCCGTGCGGATCGACTCGCCGCTGGGCAGCGCCGTGGAGTTCGCGCTCTACCCGCTGATGGTCGGCTCCGAGCAGATGGGCCGCTACCTGGCCTCCGGGGACGTCGCCGGGATCCGGGCGGACGTCGAGGAGCGGGTGCAGGCGGCCCGCGAGGACGGCTGCGAGGTCGCCGGGCTCGGCATGTACACCTCGATCGTCACGAACAACTGCACCTCGCTGAACGTCCCAGGCATCGCGCTGACCTCCGGGAACGCGCTGACCGTCGCGATGGGCGTACGGGCCATGGAGCGCGGCGCCCGCGACCGCGGCTTCGCGGTCGCCGACGCCACGCTGGCGGTGGTCGGCGCGGCCGGCAACATCGCCTCCGTCTACAGCCAGCTGTTCGCCGAGCAGCTCAGCAGGATCGTGCTGGTCGGCAGCCGCCGGGACGGCTCGGCGCGGCGCCTGCGGAACACCGTGCACGGCATCTACCAGGAGTGCTGGGCGCGGATCGCGGACGGCGGCGAGCTGACCGGCATCCCGGCCCGGCTGGCCGAGGAGCCGCTGATCGCCAAGTGGCTGGCCGACGGCCCGTCCGCGGACGACACCGAGCGCGGCAAGGCGATCGCCGCGTACCTGGAGGAGCGCTACGGCCAGGACCCGTTCCTGACCGTCACCCAGGACAGCGACGCGCTCCGCGAGGCGCAGCTGGTGCTGTGCGCCTCCAACAGCCCCGAGCCGTTCCTGACCGGGGAGCACTTCGCGCCGGACGCGGTGGTCTGCGACATCGCGGTCCCCAACAACGCGGTGCCGGACCTGGCCACCCAGCGGCCGGACCTGGCGTACATGCTCGGCGGCATCGTCGCCACGCCCAACGGCGAGAGCCTGCACCCCTCGGCGCGGGCCTTCCTGGAGGCCGGCCAGCTCTTCGCCTGCATGGCGGAGACCGCGCTGATGGGCCTGGCCGGCATCGACCGGCACTACTCCTACGGGAACATCAGCCGCCAGCAGGTCATCGACATCGCCGCACTGGCCGACGCGCACGGGCTGCGGCTGGCCGACTACAAGAGCGCGCACTCGGTGTGAGCCTCCCCCGGCCATCGCCGGGGGTACCCCCGGGCGCCGCACGCGACCCGTCGCAGGCATCCCCGCGTGCGGCGCCCGGCCCCAACGGCCCAGCCGGCCGACCGACTTCATCAGAAAGGACCCGTCAGCTCATGGAATTCGCAGGTCAGGTGGGACTGGTGACCGGCGGCAGCCGGGGCATCGGCCGCGCCATCGCCGTCCGGCTGGCGGAGGAGGGCTGCGACATCGCCCTCAACTACCGCAGCGCGACGGCGGAGGCGGAGCAGGTCGCCGAGCAGATCGCGAAGCTGGGCCGCAAGGTCGAGCTGTTCCAGGGGGACATCTCCGACCCCGAGGTGCCGCACACGGTCGTCTCCGGCGTCCGCGCCGCCTTCGGACGGCTCGACGTCCTGGTGAACAACGCCGGGATCACCCGCGACGAACTGCTGGTCAACCAGAGCCTCGCGGACATCGAGGACGTACTGCGCACCAACCTCGTCGCCCCGATGCTCACCCTCCAGGCGGCGGCGCCCGCGATGCTGCGCCAGCGCTACGGCCGGATCGTCAACATCTCCTCCGCCGCCGCCTCCAAGCCGGGCCGCGGCCAGTCGAACTACGCGGCGGCCAAGGGCGGTCTGGAGTCCTTCACCAAGGCGATGGCGGTGGAGCTGGCCTCCCGGGGCATCCTCGTCAACGCGGTCGCCCCGGGCGTCATCAACACCGACATGACCGACACCATCCGCGCCCACGGCGCGGACGAGATCATGAGCCGGCTGCTGCTGAAGAAGTACGCCGAACCCGAGACGATCGCCGACGCCGTGATGTACCTCGCCAGCCCGCGCAACACGTACACCACGGGCGAGGTACTGCACGTCGACGGCGGCCTGAAGATGGCGTGAGGGGCCGGCCATGAGCGAACTCGACACCCCCGTACCCGGACCCGTACCGGGCGAACTGGCCGGCCGGACCGCCGTGGTCACCGGCGCCGCCCAGGGCATCGGCCGCGAAGTGGCCCTGCTGCTGGCCGAGTCCGGCGCCGCCCACCTGATCCTCCTCGACCGGGACGCCGCTCCGCTGGACACCGTCGCCAAGGAAGTGCGTGACCTGGGCGCGGAGGCCACCACGCTCGTCGCGGACCTGCGCGAGCGGGAGACGGTCCGCAGCGCACTGCGCGCCGCGCTGCGCGCCGCCGGCCACCTGCACATCCTGGTCAACAACGCCGGCGTCGCCGACGAGAACGGCCCGGACGACGAGGAAACCTGGCTGCGGGTGCTGGACATCAACCTGCACGGCACCTTCGCGGTCACCGCCGCCTGCCTGGAGTACCTCGTCGACAAGGGCCGGATCGTCAACGTCTCGTCGATCCTCGGCAAGGCCGGCAAGATGCGCAACACCGCCTACTGCGCCTCCAAACACGGCCTGATCGGCTACACCAAGGGCCTCGCCCTGGACCTGGCGTCCCGCGGCATCACCGTCAACGCGGTGCTGCCGGGCTGGATCGACACCCCGATGCTGCGCCGCGAGATCGCCGCCTCGGCGGAGGAGATCGGCGCCGACCTGGCGCGGATGCTGCGCCAGGCGCGCAAGTCCATCCCGCTGCGGCGGCTGGTCGAGGCGCGGGAGGCCGCCGAACTCATCGGTTTCCTGGTGTCCGACCGGGCGGCCGCCGTCACCGCACAGTCCCTCACGGTCGACGGGGGCTACACCCGTGGCATGTGACGCTCGGGCGCTCACCCTCCCGCGGCCCCGGTCGGCCCCCGCCGCGGACCCGTGGCTGCGGCGACTGCGCCCGGGGCCGGCGCAGTCCGCCGCCGCGGCCGCCCGGGTCGTCTGCTTCCCGCACGCGGGCGGCGGCGCCGGCACCTACCGGCCGCTGGCCACCGCCGTCGCCGCCCGCACCGTCGGCGGCCGCCCGTACGAGGTGCTGGCGGTCCAGTACCCGGGCCGCAACGACCGGATCCGGGAGGCCCGCGTCGCGCACCTGGTGACGCTCGCGACCGGTGCGTACCAGGCGCTGTCAGCCCTGACCGACCGCCCGCTGGTCCTGTTGGGCCACAGCATGGGCGCCCTGGTGGCGTACGAGGTGGCCCGCCTCCTGGCGCGCGACGGGGTCGCCCCGGCGCACCTGATCGTCTCCAGCGCCTGGGCGCCGTCCAAGGTCCGCGGCGGTACGGTCCACCTCCGGGACGACGACGGGCTGATCGACGAGATCCGGCGGACCCGGGGAACCGACCCGCGGCTGCTGGACAACCGGGATGTCCTGGCGATGGCCCTGCCGGTGGTCCGCAGCGACTACCAGGCCGTGGAGACCTACCGGCACCGGCCCGGTCCGCCGCTGACCACCCCGGTCACCGCGCTGACCGGCGACCGGGACCCGCTGGTCACCGTCGAGGAGGTGGCCGCCTGGGAGGAGCACACCGCCGACGGCTTCCGACTGCGGGTCTTCCCCGGCGGCGACCACTTCTACCTGTCCGGGCACTGGGCGGAGCTGGCGGACCACCTGGTCTCCGCGCCGCCGCGCCGCGTGGTGGCGGCGGTCGGGTAGGCCCGTTGGCCGCAGGACTTCGCGTCGGCCGGGCGGGGTGCGTCAGGCCGGCGCGAAGCCCTGCGGCCAACGGGCCCTGGCCTGTTCCCGGGAGCGCATGGTGGCCAGCGTCAGCAGGCCGCGCTCCCGGCCCGTCTCCAGCAGGCCCGGCAGGGCGGGCAGCGGGGCGAGCGCCGCGATGTCGTCCAGGACGAGGGTGAGTGGTGGGTCGAGCCGACCGGCGGATGACCGTTCGGCCATGCGGCGGCCGTGCTCGACCACGTGCGAGAGGAGTGCGGTGATCAGCGGCATCGCACCCGGATCGGTGGGCGGGTCCTCGATGGACTCGCCCACCAGGTACAGCGTTCCCCCCTCGGCGAGGAATGATTCGAGAACCAGCGCATCCGATCGCAGCGGATTGCTGGCGTCGCGGATGTGGACCGAGGAGAGCGCGGTCAGCGCCCGGCCGAGCAACTCCTTTGCCATCTCCCGGCGTTCGGTGTGCGCGGTGAGTACCGACTCCAGTTCGCCGGCCTGCCCCGGGGACGCCTTGGCATGGGTGCGCAGGATGCGGACCGGCTCCTGGGCGCCGCCCGCGGCGTGCGCCCAGCGGTGCAGCTGACGGAACGGGCGGCCGTCCAGCGCGGCGGCGTGCAGCCAGCAGCGCAGCAGGGTCTGCGCGGCGTCCGCGACGGCCGAGTCCAGGGCGCTGGCCGGGCGGACCGGGGCCAGCAGCGCGGTGGCGCGGGCGGCGGCGGTGCCGATCTCCTCGCAGCCCGCGGTGGGCGACCAGCGCAGCCGGGCCGGGGTGTCGAGGCGGTGCGTGGGGTCGTAGGCCAGCAGCGGGCCCAGTTTGGCGCGGGCGTCCTTGGTCTCGGCCCAGAGGGCGGGGTCGGTGGTGGCGACGACCAGCGGTCCGGCGGCTGCGGTGGCGGCGGCCAGCGCCGCGGCCCGGAGGACGGCCCGGTCGCTGCCGAACTGGACGCGCGGAAGCGTCGGTTCAGGTGCGGGGGCCGGTGCGGGCGCGGGGGCCGGGGCGGTGCTGCGCTGCTCGGGGAGCGGGCCGGGGGCCGGCGACGGCTCCGGGGCCGCGGCCGGCACCTGGGGGACGGCGGGCACCGGAGCCGCCGGGGCCGCCGCGGGCTGTGGAGCGGCCGGCACGGCCGTCTCCGCCCCCGCGGGAACGACCGGCTCGGTGTGCCGCCCCCGTGCGGCCTGCGCCCGCTGCTGGGCCCGTTGCTGGGCCCGCTGTGTCGCCCGGACGGCCCGGTACCGGGTGACCGTCCCCAGCGCGAAGATCGCCAGCACCAGCAGCACCATCAGCTCGCCGACGAACAGCCCCCAGAACAGGCCGTAGCCCGACAGTTGGCCCTTCGGGGTGTCCGGCCAGGCCGCCGCGATGTCGTGCGGCGCGGCGATCAGGTGCCGCAGCGCGATCGGCGTACCGGTGTACGTCACCCCCGACGGCCAGCCGCCGTGCGCGAACAGCCCGGCCAGACCGGTCGCCGTCCACACCACCAGGGTCAGCCCGAGCAGGAAACCGATCAGCCCCACCAGCAGCGTGTCGGGCACGCCACGGTTCCTGGGACGACCGCCGCCCCGGCCGTCCCTGCGGTCGTAGCGGCCGTCGTCGCCATGACCGTCGTAGCCCCGGCCGTCGTAGCCACGACCATCGCCCCGGTCGTCGCCCCGGCCGTCCGCGTCGTATCCGCGCCTCACGCCACCGTCTCGCTCGACTCGTTCCGCAACTGCCGTTCCATCGCGATGGCCTCGGCGCGCGCCTCCGCCTCGGCGTCCGCGGCCCGCGCGAGCGCGCGGGCCTCGTCCGTCGGCAGCGGGGACGACTCGGTCATCGCCCGGTCGGTGTAGACCAGCGGCCGCTCGGCCTCGGTGATGAGGTGCTTGACGACCTGCACATTGCCGTTGACGTCCCAGACGGCGATGCCGGGGGTCAGGGTCGGAATGATCTCCACCGCCCAGCGCGGCAGTCCGAGCACCCGCCCGGTGGCCCGCGCCTCGTCGGCCTTCTGGGCGTAGATGGTGCGGGTGGACGCCATCTTGAGGATCGCCGCGGCCTCCCGCGCCGCCGCCCCGTCCACCACGTCGCTGAGGTGGTGGACGACGGCCACGAACGACAGACCCAGCCGGCGGCCGAACTTCAGCAGGCGCTGGAAGAGCTGGGCCACGAACGGCGAGTTGATGATGTGCCAGGCTTCCTCGACCAGGAAGATCCGCTTCTTGCGGTCCGGGCGGATCCAGGTGTGCTCCAGCCAGACCCCCACGATCGCCATCAGGATCGGCATCGCGATCGAGTTCCGGTCGATGTGCGAGAGGTCGAAGACGATCAGCGGCGCGTCCAGGTCGATGCCCGCCGTCGTCGGACCGTCGAACATGCCGCGCAGGTCACCGTCGACCAACCGGTCCAGCACCAGCGCCACGTCCAGGCCCCAGGCGCGGACGTCGTCTATGTCGACGTTCATCGCCTCAGCGGACGACGGTTCGGGGTGCCGCAACTGCTCGACGATGTCGGAGAGCACCGGCTGCCGGACGGCACGGGGCGCCCTGTCCGTCTCGTCCACCCCGTCCGTCCCGTCCACCTCGTCCTCGTGCCCGCTGAGCACCGCCGCGTGCGCGACCTTCAAGGCGAAGCCGGAACGTTCGTCCAGACCGTGCCCCATGGCGACCTCGATGATCGTCCGCAGCAGGGCCAGCTGGCCGGTGGTGGTGATCGAGGGGTCGAGCGGGTTGAGGCGGATGCCGCCGTTGAGGGCGGCGGTCGGGTCCAGGCGGATGGGGGTTATCCCCAGCTCCTGGGCGATGAGGTTCCACTCGCCGACGCCGTCCTCGCCCTGCGCGTCCAACACCACGACCTGTCGGTCACGGAACCGCAGTTGCCGCAGCACGTAGGTCTTCTCCAGCGCGGACTTGCCGTTGCCGGACTCTCCGAGCACCAGCCAGTGCGGCGCCGGCAGCTGCTGTCCGTACAGCTGGAACGGGTCGTAGATGTACCCCTTGCCGGAGTACACCTCGCGTCCGATGATCACGCCCGAGTCGCCGAGCCCGGGCGCCGCCGTCGGCAGGTAGACCGCCTGTGCCTGGCCGGTGGAGGTGCGTACCGGCAGCCGTGTCGTCTCCACCTTCCCGAACAGGAAGCTGGTGAAGGCTTCGGTGAGGGCACCGAGCGGATCGAACATGGCCATGGCGTACGCGCCTCCCGGGGCTTAAGTGGCGTTGGCGGCGTTAACGGCGGATACCGGTCGCGAACGGCAGGGTGTTCACGAAGGCCCGGTGGTGCTCACGGTCGCACCACTCCAGCTTGAGGTAGGACTTTCCGGCCGAAGCGCGGATGGTCCGCTTGTCGCGGGCCAGCGCCTCGGGCGAACGGGACGAGACGGTGAGGTAGCCGACGAGGTTGACCCCGGCCGCACCGGACGCCAGGTCCTCGCCGCGCTGGTCCACCCGCCCGTGGTGCGCGACGTCCCGCGGGTCCACCACCCGGTTCATCTTCGCCGCCCGGCTCGCCTCGGCGTCGTCGTTGGTCTTCTCCGTCAGCATCCGCTCGATGGCCACCTCGGTGGGCTCCAGGTCCATGCAGACCGCGACCGTCCGGATCACGTCCGGAGTGTGGACGAGCAGCGGTGCCAGGAAGTTGACGCCCACCGGGGTCAGCGGCCACTCCTTGACCCAGGCGGTGGCGTGGCACCAGGGCGCCCGCGTCGACGACTCCCGGGTCTTGGCCTGGAGGTACGTCGGCTCGGTCGCGTCCAGCTCGGCCGGCCAGGCGTTGCGCTTGCTCATCGCCTGGATGTGGTCGATCGGGTGGTCCGGGTCGTACATGGAGTGCACCAGGGAGGACAGGCGCGCCTGCCCGAGGGGCTGGCGCACCCGGATGTCCGCCTCCGTCAACCGGGCGCAGATGTCGGTCAGCTCACGGGCCATCACCACCGCCAGCCCGGCGTCCCGGTCCAGCTTCCGGCGCAGCAGACCACTGCGCTGGGTGGCCGCGGCCCGGGCCATGGTGACCGCCTCGGCGGCCAACTCCCGGTTGAAGTGCATACAGGCCACCAGATAGGCCCGGTGCTGCTCGGACGAGGTGGACACCATCGACTGCAACTGCTCGTACGACTCACGCAACCAGTGCGGGGAGCCGGTGTCCCCCCGCTGGGCGACGTCCTTGGCGTGCGCGTCCGGATCGGCGGGCAGCGTCCGCGCCAGCATCTGCAACCGGGTCACGAACCCGTCCCCGTTGGCCACGTGCTTCAGCAACGTCCCGAACCGGTCGACCAGGGCCTCCTGGTCCTCGCTGTCCCGCAGGCCGACGCCCGGCCCCTCGATCTCGATCGCCGCGGTCACCGTCCGCCGATCGGCGTGCAGCAGCACCGCGATCTCGTCCGGCCCGAACGGCGCCGACAGCCAACTGATCCGCCCGATCCCGGGCGGCGGCCCGATCTCCACTTCTCTCCCGTCCAGCCGTACGCCGGCTTCCGCGGCCGCGGAGCGGTACACCGCCCCGCCCTTGCGCACGCTACGGCGGAAACTCCGCCGGATCTCGAACCACTTGTAATACGTGCGCCCCTTGTACGGGACGTAGACCAGGGCCAGCCCCAGCATCGGGAAACCGGTCAGGCTGGCGATCCGCAGCGGCAGCGAGGGCACCAACAGCCCGCACATCATCCCGAGGAACGCACCGGCGATGATCAGGGTGATCTCGCCGGTCTCCCGGTTCTTGCCGACGACGGCGTTGGGCCGGGCGCGGCCGATCAAGTACGTGCGCCGCGGCGCGATCGGCTGGGACGGCGAACTCAACGCCCCTCACCTCCAGGTGTCTTGCCGGTGCGGGGACCGCCGGTACCGGGGGTCGTCCGGGGGGCCGGCGCCGTCGAGGCCGAACGGGAGCCGTGCGCGGCGACCCCGCCGGACACCGCGTCGGCCGGCCGGGACTGCCCGCCCTGCGCGCCGCCGCCGTCCCCGCCCGACCGGCGGGAACTGTGCGTCTTGATGCCCTGCGACACCAGCGCCGCGGGCGACGAGATCATGGCGGCCGCCTGGCTGCCGTCGGTGGCCCGTCCCTTGCTGGACCGCGCCGAGACCATCTCGTCGCCGAAGCCCGGCACGAACCGGTAGATCACCGCACTCGCGAAGATCGCCAGGACGATGATGGCCAGCCCGGACACCACGGCCGAGAAGGCGTTGGGTCCCTTGTCCCCGGACAGCGCACCGGCGATCCCCAACACGATCACGATCACCGGTTTCACCATGATCACCGCGATCATGATCCCCGCCCAGCGGCGGACGTGACCCCACATGTTCTTGTCGACCAGCCCGGCGTACACCACGGTCCCCAGCAGCGCCCCGACGTACAGCAGCGCCGCCCGGATCACCAGCTCCAGCCACAGCACACCGGCGGCCAGCACCGACACCAACGACACCACGATCAGCATGATCGGGCCGCCGCCGATGTCCGTCCCCTTGGTCAACGCCTGCGAGAACGCCCCGAAGAACGTGTCGGTCTGCGCCCCCGTCCCCTTCGCGATGATCTCGGTGACGCCATCGGTCGCCGACACCACCGTGTAGAGGATCAACGGCGTGAACGCGGACGCCAGCACCGTCAGCCAGAGGAACCCGACCGCCTCACTGATCGCCTCCGTCAGCCGCACCCCCCGCACGGCCCGCTTGGCGACGGCCAGCAGCCACAGCACCAGCGTGAGCACGGTGGACGCGGCGAAGACCACCGCGTACTGCCGCAGGAACGCCGCATTCGTGAAGTCCACCTGCGAGGTGGCCTTCACGGCCTCCGACAATTTATCGACAATCCAGGCCGCAGCTTTGGCACACCCCTGCGCAAGCGAACCGAGGGGGTCCAGGGGGTTGTTGTCGAGTGGGTTGCCGGTCGGCAGCTTGGGCACACCGGTGCCGGCTTTGTCGCCGGTCTGGCAAAACTGCTGTTGCGCGCCGGGGACGAGATCGCAGGTGTCACCGGAAGGCTTGGGACTCGGAGCGGCGAAGGCCCGGGTGGCGAAGAGAATCAGCGAGGTTTGAACTGCCGTCACCAAGGACACGCGGGAGAGCGTGCGGCGGCCGAGCGGATTACCGGGCATAGGTGAAACCTCCGTACCCTGCGACCGCTCCCGCGATCTCCTTCGCCCCGGACGCGGGAACATCGCCGCTGACCGGCGCCGGACCGTTCTTCTGCGTGTAGCTCAGCGTCTTCCAGTCGTTGCCGGTCCAGGTCAGCTTCATGGTGAAGGTGATCCAGTTCGTGGTGACCGGCTTGGTGGAGCCCTCGCCTGCCAGGCCGAGCAGGCCGGTGCACCACACGTCGACGGTTGCCTCGGAGGCGGAGAGGGCGGTGGCCTTGGTGCCGACCGGGATGGTGCGGAAGACGAATGCCATCCCCGCCGGTGCAGTGCCGTCCGGCTTCAGTCCCGCGTTCTTGAAGAACTGCGGCGAGTAGAGGGTGTCGAGCTTGGCCTGGACGGCGTCAACGGCCGACGGCGCCATGACGGTGCCGATGATCTGGTGTCGCTGGTCGCGGTTGAACATGGGGCTGGAGCCCAGCGCCACCACATAATTCGCCGCCGCCGACTGCGCCCCCTGTTCCGTCTTCGGGAAGCCGGAGGCGATGTCGCCGGTCTTGCCGGTGACCGGCTTGGTGCCGGTGGGGGCGGTCGGTTGGGCCGCGGCCCGGTCCTTGGCGGGGCCGGTGGAGCCGGAGTCGGTCTCGCTGTTGCCGCTGCCGCCCCGGTTCGCGAAGGCGATGGCCGCGAGCAGCAGGACGACCACGCCGACGACCGTGATGAGGTTGCGGCTGGAGAGGCCGGCCCGGGCGCGGCGGGGTGTGCCGTACGTGTCGGTCTCGCCGTCGGGAAGTCTGGTCCTGGTCTGGCCCGTACCGGAGCCGCGGCCGTCGCCGTAGCCTCCGTCGTCGCCGATACTCATCGCGCCTGTGCCCCCTCTGCCGCCATCGCCGCTGCCGCCCTCGCCGTCCGTGCCGTAGGTGTGCCGCCTTCATATGACCGTAGCTGCGCGGGCGGCGGCTCGGGTGAAGTGGTACGAGTACATCTCACCGTGACGGGTCCTCAGTTGCTGGGCGGCAGAGGCGAATGGGGGACTCTGGGGCGTTTGTGCCCTTCGTCCGCCGAACGCCCGCCGCGGCCTGCTTGTCTCCGGAACCACCTGTCCCCGCGACACGGGCAGCCCAATCGGCCCGCTGGTGGCGGGTGTGGTCACGGCGCGGCTCAGGGCCCCGCGGTCCGGGGTGAGTGAGCGTCAGCATGGGGCCTCGGGCAAGGGGGTGGGACATGTGGGGGCACGGGACGGCGGAGAGGGGCCGGGCGGGGGCGCACGAGGGGCGGCGCCGGGACGGGTACGTGCCGACGTGCGCGGTGTGGTGGCCGGTGGTGGCGGGCAGGGTGAAGGGTGGTGCCCGTCCCGCCGGGGTGCCCGGGCCGTCCGGCGGCCGGCCGTCGGGCCGCCGGTGCGCGGCGGCTAGACGGCCATGCCGTAGACGATGGTGAACAGCGTGCCGAGTGAACCGATGATGAAGACACCGGTGAGGCCGGCCACGATCAGGCCCTTGCCCTGCTCGGCACTGAAGGTGTCGCGGAGTGCGGTGGCGCCGATGCGCTGCTTGGCGGCGCCCCAGATGGCGATGCCGAGGCAGATCAGGATCGCGACCGCCATGATGACTTCCACCATCACGCGGGCCTCGTTGCCCAGTGTGCCGAACGGTCCCCAGTCCGGGGCGATTCCGCCGATGATGGTGGTGATGTCGCCCTTTTGGGCTGCAATGAACATGTGTGAACTCACCGCCCCTTTATGGGTAGTTGCCAGGCCGTGCCGTTCGGCACGGATCCAGTCTCCATCTTCGCTGACGAAGACGCCATCAGATGTCGACTTGGCGGCTTTCTTTGACGGATCCGGTGGGGGTGTCGTGTGGGTGGCCCCGTCCGCCGTCCGCCGCCTCCCTTTGTCTCACCGTGTGTATCACGGGGGATAACGCTGAGCAATGACTGTCGGGGCGGGGTGGGGGGAGGAGTGGGGCGAGGGTGGGGCGGTGTCCACTGAGGCGTGCCCCAAGGGGCGGGGCGGGGAGGGCGGTTCGGCGGGTCCGTGGTGGCGGCGGGCGGATGTGACGCGAATCGCACACCGTTCGAAGCGCCCTGTGCGCCGGCCCGTGCACCGGGATGCGGCGGCAGGGCGCGCGGTGGCCGGCGAAAGGGCTGTGAACCGGGCCTGAATGGGGGAGGGTTGTGGGGTGCGGAAATTCTGGATGGCCAGTGGGCTCGGGGTGGGGCTGATGCTCTGCCTGGTCGGCCTGCTCGTGATCGGTACGTATGGGGCGGCGGCCGGGCTGGCGGGGGCCGCGGGCCGGGCGGTCGGGCTGGCCAAGGGGGCGGTGCCGGCCGCGTACCAGTCATTGGTGCAGAAGTGGGGGACGCTCTGCCCGGCCATCAATCCGGCCCTGTTGGCGGCGCAGCTCTACCAGGAGAGCGGCTGGAACCCGCATGCGCAGAGCCCGGCGGACGCCCGCGGCATAGCGCAGTTCATCCCGGAGACGTGGGCCACTCACGGCATCGACGGCAACGGCGACGGCAAGAAGGACATCTGGGATCCGGAGGACGCCATTCCGTCGGCCGCCTCGTACGACTGCGAACTGGCCGGCTATGTGAAGGGCGCGGCGGGGAACGCCACCGAGAACATGCTCGCCGCCTACAACGCGGGCGCGTACCGGGTCATCCAGTACAACGGGGTGCCGCCGTACGGCGAGACGCAGAACTACGTGAAGACGATCACGACGCTGGCCAAGAGCTTCGAGGCCCCGGTCGGCCCGGTGGCGTCCTCCCGGCAGGCCGCGGGCGCCATCTACTACGCCCAGGGCAAGCTCGGCACGCCCTATCTGTGGGGCGGCAACGGAACGGCCGACCAGGGCGGGCGGTTCGACTGCTCGGGGCTGACCAAGGCCGCCTACGAGTCGGTGGGCATCGAACTGCCGCGGGTGGCGAACGACCAGTGGAACGCAGGCCCGCACCCGAAGCGGAACGAGTTGCTCCCGGGCGACCTGGTGTTCTTCGCGTACGACCTGAACGACCCGCGGTCCATCCACCACGTGGGCATGTACGTGGGCGGCGGGTACATGATCAACGCGCCCTACACCGGAGCGGTGATCCGGTTCGACAAGATCGATACGCCGGACTACATCGGCGCCACCCGCGTGACGTCGGATGGCGCGAAAGCGCTCCCCACCGGGAACGGCGGGTGAACATAAGTCCTGAACTGCGGTGACGCATCAAGCTTCGATAACGTCCTGGTGATCATCCCGTGGAGAGTGGAACGCCGGGGGCGAGCGGCGCGTTCCCCTGGCGTGGGGACACGGCAACGCTCGCGGCAGCACAGGCTCGACGGTCACGCGGATCGGCAACGGGGGTTGGTAGCACAGGGCGGCGCTCGCACGGCGCGCGGAAGATAAGGGGCCACGGTAGATGGCTGGACTCGCATTCGAGGGGCCGAACCCCGATGTCGACGTGCTCGACGGCATCAACGGCCTCGCGAAGCACGCTCCACAGTGGGTGAACCGCGCGATGGAGTTCCTCGGTGAGTACGGCATCGTCGCCGCCCTCGGAGTGCTGTGTCTGATCGCCTGGTGGGCCGCCCGCCGCCGGCCGGAGAGGCCGGCCGCGATCGCCGGGTTGGTCTGGGCGCCGCTGGCCGCCGGATTGGCGCTGCTGGCCAACATCCCGATCCGCGGATTCGTCGAGCGGCCGCGGCCGTTCAAGGACCACGCCGGCCTGACGGTGCTGATCCCCGGCAAGAGCGACTTCTCGTTCGTCAGCGATCACGCCACGCTCACCATGGCCGTCGGCGTCGGCCTCTTCATCGCGCACCGCCGCTTCGGCCTGATCGGGATCGGGCTGGCGCTGCTCGAAGGGTTCTGCCGGGTCTACATGGGCGTCCACTACCCGACCGACGTGGTCGGCGGGTTCGCCCTCGGCACGGCCGTCGCGCTGCTGCTGGCGCCGCTCGCGCAGGCGGTGCTGGTGCCGATGATGACGGCGGTCGAACGGTCGCCGCTGGCCTGGCTGGTTCGGGCCGGAGGCCGGTCGACGGAGCCGGTGGCGGCCGGCCGGGGCGTGGAGCCCGGCCCGGTGATGGCCGCGGAGCCGGCGCTGCGCCATCAGGACGAGCGGGACAAGGACCTGGCGGCGTGACACCTCCCGATCCGGCCTGACGGTCCGATCCGGCCTGACGGTCCGGGTGCCCGGAGCCCGGGCGTCCGACGGAGCGTAGGGCGATGGCCCGGCCCCTTGTGGAAGGGGGGCCGGGCCATCGGCGTTCCGTAGGTGTCCGGGGCGGGTCAGAGGGCCTGGGCGAAGGTGCTGAACAGCCGCTGCGGGTCGTAGCTCTGCTTGACCTTGTCGAGGCGGGCGGCGGCCGTCCCGTAGTAGGCGGACTTCCAGTCGGACAGGCCGGCGTCGGTGTAGTTCTGGTACGCCGCGCCCGAGGAGTGGCGCTGCATCGCGCTGTGGAAGCCGTTCAGCCAGGCGGTGCTGGTGGCGCCGGAGCCCCCGGCCGGCCAGGACGCCAGGTACTGGGCGAGGAAGCGGGAGCGGCGGTGGACGAAGGCGGTGTCGCCGGCGCCCACGCGGTTGATCGCCCCGCCCAGCGCGGTCAGCGCGACGTTGCCGGTGACGCCCTTGCGGCCGCCGCTCTCGATCTGCGTCAGCAGGTTCTGGACGCCCGCCGCGGACAGTGAGCGGTCGAAGAAGTGCGAGCGGGCCGCGTAGGTCTCCCGGCCCAGCATTCCGGCGCCGGTGTGGCCGGGGAGGGTGCCCGGCATGTGGCACTGGGCGGTGGACTTCGACGAGCAGCCCGCGTACGCCTCCATCGCGTCCAGGTAGCCGATCGGGGTGAGGCTGACGTGGGTGGCCGGGCCGGGGCCGCCGGGCTGGTCGGCGAGCTTGTCGACGGCGTTCTGGAGGTCCCGGTAGCCGCCGAGGGAGAAGGCCGCGACGGAGACGGCGGGGGTGCCGCCGGGGCGAGCGTCGAAGTGGGCGGCGGACCATATCTCGTCGGCCTGGTCCGGGCCCCACTTCTGCCAGGAGCCCAGCACCGCCGCGGCCTTCGACCACGGCCAGGTCATGTACCCCATCACCGCGCGGGGCGCCGGGTGGGTGAGGAAGCGGAGTTCGGTGACCACTCCGAAGTTGCCGTTGCCGGCGCCGCGCAGGGCCCAGAAGAGGTCGGGGTGGTGGTCCTGGTCGCAGTCGACGGTCTTGCCGTCGGCCGTGACGACGGTGGCGCCGACCAGGCTGTCGCAGGTCAGGCCGTACGCGCGGGAGACCACGCCGTGACCGCCGCCGAGGGTGAGGCCGGATATGCCGACGGTGGGGCAGGAGCCGCCGGGGACCGTGACGCCGTGCGGGGCCAGGCCCTCGTAGACGTCGATGAGTTTGGCGCCGGCGCCGATCCGGGTGGTGCCGCCGGACGGCGCGCCGACCTTGTTCAGCGCCGAGACGTCGATGACGAGCTTGCCGTCGCCGCTGGAGAAGCCGGCGTAGGAGTGGCCGCCGCTGCGGATGGCGACCGGAGCGTTGTAGCGGCGGGCGAAGGCCAGGCATTCGGCTATGTCGCCGGGGTGCTTGACGTAGGCGATGGCGGACGGCTTGAGGGTGTCGAAGCGGGTGTTGTAGAGGCGTCGGGCGGAGGTGTAGGAGGCGTCGGACGCGCGTATCAGGTCGCCGTCGAGGCTTTTGCCGAGTGCGTTCCAGGCCGTCTGGGTGGCGGGGCTCTTGGCGGCGGCCGCGGTGTTCATGGCGCCTGTGGTCCCGCTGCCGGAGGCCGCTGCGGCGGGTCCGCCCGGGGCGTCGCAGCCGGTGGCCAGGGCGAGGGAGGTGGCCGCGAGTCCGCCGCCGGCCGTCAGGAGTGTGCGCCGCTTCACTGGGATGAATCCCCCTTGGTTGTCGTACGGTCCGGCCCCGGTCCGCCGGTCGTCCGGCGGGTGGTCGCGGGGCGTGTGCCGGGACACCGCACCGGGCGGGGGCGACCGGACGCGTCCCCGTTGTGCCGTTCCGTCCGGTAACGCGAGTGAAGTCCGTTGCCGCGCGGTGCTGTTGTGTCCCTGATTACCCAGATGCGGCGCGGGGGGTGGTGGGTTCCCGGAACGGACCGGGTCATTCCACGGGGCGTCCGGGGGCGGCGCCGTGGCTGCCCTGCGCGGCGGCCAGGTGACGCTCGGCATCGGTCCGCGCCTGGGAGCGGGCGCGGCGGGCCATCCCGGTCCAACCGCAGTCGCAACGGGCCAGGCAGAAGGAACCGCGCTCGGTGGTGAAGACGTGGTGCGGGAGGGATTCGGGCACCCGGCCACGCTAGCCCCTGCCGCGGAATTCCCGTCCGGCGGGCGGCGACGGGAGTGCGCCGACCGGGGCCGCGCCCGGGGTGCCGTTGCGTGACGAGGCCCCGAAACGGTCGTTGAACGGATCGGTCGACGCACCGTCAGACGAGCCGGGGGCGGAACGTCCGACCGTCCCGAGCGGACCGGCCGGCCCAGGCGGTCCCGAACGCAGCGGCCGAGGGGGCTCGTACGCATGGTGGTGCAGGACAGACGAGGCGGTGCGGTCGCCGCGGCCGTGGCGTGCGGGACGGGATTGATGGCGGGGCTGCTGGCGACGACGGGCTGTTCACCGGAGGGTGCCGCGGCGGACGACCACGCGGCGCCCGGGCGGGCGGCGGCCGCGGTGGAGCTGCGGCGCGGCGTCGAGGCGCTGGTGCGGGCCGGCACCGCCAAGGTGCGGACGGCGATGGAGACGGTCAGCGGCGGGACGCGGGTGGCGATCCGGGGGATCGGGGGCTATGACTTCGCGACCGCCAGCGGGCAGCTGCGGGTGGTGTTGCCGGACCTGAAGGGCAAGCCCAGCGGCGGCCACCAGCCGATCACCGAGATCTTGGCGCCCGGCGCGCTGTTCATGAAGAACCGGGGAGCGGGGGTGCCGGTCGACAAGTGGGTGCGGGTGGACACCGCCACGCTGTCCGACGGGAATCTGGTCACCGGCGGGGTGACCGACCCGCTGGCCGCCGCCGAACTGCTGCGCGGCGCGCGGGAGGTGACGTTCCAGGGGGAGGAGCGGCTGGACGGGGTGGTGGTGCGGCACTACCGCGGGACGACCGATCTGATCGCGGCCGCCGGGAGGGCGTCGGCGCGGACCCGGCCGGCGTTGGTGGCGGCGGAAAAAGGGTTCACCACCGCCGTGGTGCCGTTCGACGCGTACCTGGACGACGCCGGGCGGCTGCGCAAGGTCCGCCAGCGGTTCCGGTTCGCCAACGGCGCGCCGGCGGGGGCGTCGGTGACCTCCACGACCGAGCTGTACGGGTTCGGCACCGTGGTCGCGGTGCGGCTGCCGGACCGGCGCGACATCTTCACCGGGAAGATCGCTTCGGCGTCGTCCTAGCGGGCGGCGGCGTGGGCCGCGTCGTCGGGGCCGGGGCCTCGGGGGCCGGGGCCTCGGGGGCCGGGGCTCGTGGGTCGCGTCCGCGGCGGTCGGCAGGAGCGGAAATGGTCCTTCCGTGTCATGTGCGGGACGGGCGGCGCTCCCTACGCTGGCGGTAACCACCGAGGCGTGGGAAGGCGCTCGAAGGGAGGAGGTGTCGGACGTGCCCGCCCATCGCCATCCGACCGTTCAGGACCAGGTGGCCCTGGCCGAGATCGACCTCACCGGTGAGTTGATGATCGCGGCGGCGGCCGCGAGCGAGGACCGGCTCAGCAACGACCGGATCGACGAACTCCTGCACGTGGCCGGGGCTCCGCGCCGGGACGGCCCCGACCGGGGGGCGCCGGACCCGCCCTGACGCGCCCGGCTCCGCGGCGGTCAGCTCCGTAGCATCCGCTCGATCGCCTTGGTCGCCTCCTGGACCTTGGCGTCGATGGCGTCCGGTCCCTTGGTGGCGGCGTCGGCGACGCAGTGCCGCAGGTGCTCCTCCAGCAGTTGGAGGCCGAAGGACTGCAGGCCCTTCGTGCTCGCCGAGACCTGAGTGAGTATGTCGATGCAGTAGACGTCTTCTTCGAGCATGCGCTGGAGGCCGCGGATCTGGCCCTCGATACGGCGCAGTCGCTTGATGTGCGCGTCCTTTTGCTTGGCGTAGCCGTGACCGCCCGGCGCCGGATTTTCCACAGCGGTATCGGTCACAGCTCCGGGCCCGGTGCGGGGGGCGGATTCCGGCTGGGGGCCGTGGCAGGCCGCGGCGGCTGCGGTGCCGCCGCTGGTGCCCGCGTCCGTGGTCGTCATGGCCATCTCCCGTGGTATTGAGGCGGTCCGTATACCCCCGGCGGGTATATCGTACCGAAGTTTGAGGGCACCCGCGGTACCCCGTGCAGAGCATGCTGCCCGATGGGCGACACTGAAGGAATGCCGGTTAGCTGTGGCTGGATGATGCGCCTAGCATCAACTCGACCGAATCCGATGCACCCCGAGGATTTCACGTGCGCTTTCGTCTGACCCCCAGGGAGACGAGCTTCTACGACATGTTCGCCGCTTCCGCGGACAACATCGTCACCGGCTCCAAACTCCTGATGGAAATGCTCGGGGCGGACGCCTCCGCACGGGCTGAGATTGCCGAACGCATGCGGGCGGCCGAGCACGCGGGGGACGACGCGACACACGCGATCTTCCACCAGCTGAACTCCTCGTTCATCACGCCGTTCGACCGCGAGGACATCTACGCCCTCGCCTCGTCGCTCGACGACATCATGGACTTCATGGAGGAGGCCGTCGATCTGGTCGTCCTCTACAAGGTCGAGGAGCTCCCCAAGGGAGTCGAGCAGCAGATCGAGGTGCTGGCGCGGGCGGCCGAGCTGACCGCCGAGGCGATGCCGAACCTCCGCACGATGTCGAACCTCACCGAGTACTGGATCGAGGTCAACCGTCTGGAGAACCAGGCCGACCAGATCCACCGCAAGCTGCTGGCCCACCTCTTCAACGGCAAGTACGACGCCATCGAGGTGCTCAAGCTCAAGCAGATCGTGGACATCCTGGAGGAGGCGGCGGACGCTTTCGAGCACGTCGCCAACACGGTCGAGACCATCGCGGTCAAGGAGTCCTGAGCCCCGGCCATGGACACCTTCGCGCTTGTCGTGACCATTGCGGTCGCGCTCGGTTTCACATACACCAACGGCTTCCACGACTCCGCGAACGCCATCGCGACCTCGGTGTCGACGCGGGCGCTGACCCCGCGGGCCGCGCTGGCGATGGCGGCCGTGATGAACCTGGCCGGTGCCTTTCTGGGCAGCGGCGTCGCCAAGACGGTCAGTGAAGGGCTGATCTCCACTCCCCACGGTGCCAAGGGGATGGGCATCCTCTTCGCCGCGCTGCTCGGCGCGGTCGTCTGGAACCTCGTCACCTGGTACTTCGGCCTGCCGTCGTCGTCCTCGCACGCACTGTTCGGCGGCATGGTCGGTGCCGCGCTCGCCGGCGGTACGACGGTGATCTGGTCCGGGGTGATCTCGAAGGTCGTCCTGCCGATGTTCATCTCGCCGGTGATCGGCCTGGTGCTCGGCTACTTCGTGATGGTGCTGATCCTGTGGCTGTTCCGTAAGGCCAATCCGCACAAGGCCAAGCGCGGGTTCCGCATAGCGCAGACCGTCTCGGCGGCGGGCATGGCG
This sequence comes from Streptomyces sp. NPDC058000, assembly GCF_042886435.1. Classification (NCBI taxonomy): domain Bacteria; kingdom Bacillati; phylum Actinomycetota; class Actinomycetes; order Kitasatosporales; family Streptomycetaceae; genus Streptomyces; species Streptomyces sp. NPDC058000. Next base: position 13,113 of record NZ_JBHVQS010000065.1, on the reverse strand, counting down.
CTCGGGCACGGCCTCCAGGACGCCCAGAAGACCATGGGCATCGTGGTGATGGCCCTGGTCATCGCCGACGTCGAGAAGGCCAACGACGCCATTCCGCTGTGGGTCAAGCTGGCCTGTGCGATCACCATGTCGCTCGGTACGTACGCGGGCGGCTGGCGGATCATGCGGACGCTGGGCCGGCGGATCATCGAGCTGGACCCGCCGCAGGGCTTCGCCGCGGAGACCACGTCCGCCTCGGTGATGTACGTGGCGTCGTTCATGTTCCACGCGCCGATCTCCACCACGCACGTCATCACCGCCTCGATCATGGGCGTCGGCTCGACCAAGGGCTCGCGTGCGGTGCGCTGGGGCGTGGCCAAGAACATCGTGATGGGCTGGTTCATCACCATGCCGGCCGCGGCGCTGGTCGCCGCCCTGGCGTTCTGGCTGATCAAGCTGGCGTTCGGCTGACGTTCCGGGTGCCGTCCCGCGGACGGTACGCGTCGACGTGAAAGGGCCCGCCCCCCGGGAAGGAGGGGCGGGCCCTTCGCCCTGTGGTGGCACCGCCATGCAGCACCGCAGGACACCGGGGGCGGCCGCCGGGAGGGCGACGGCCTAGCCGAACCGTCCGGAGATGTAGTCCTCCGTGGCCTGGACCGACGGGTTGGAGAAGATCCGCTCGGTCTCGTCGATCTCGATCAGCTTGCCGGGCTTGCCGACGGCCGCCAGGTTGAAGAACGCGGTGCGGTCCGAGACCCGCGCGGCCTGCTGCATGTTGTGCGTCACGATGACGATCGTGAAGCGCTCCTTCAACTCGCCGATCAGGTCCTCGATGGCGAGGGTGGAGATCGGGTCGAGCGCCGAGCAGGGCTCGTCCATCAGCAGCACCTGCGGCTCGACCGCGATGGCGCGGGCGATGCACAGCCGCTGCTGCTGGCCGCCGGAGAGGCCCGAGCCGGGCTTGTTCAGGCGGTCCTTGACCTCGTTCCAGAGGTTGGCGCCCTTGAGGGAGCGCTCGACGACGTCCTTGAGCTCGCTCTTGCGGTACGTGCCGTTGAGCCGGAGGCCGGCCGCGACGTTGTCGAAGATCGACATGGTGGGGAACGGGTTGGGACGCTGGAAGACCATGCCGACGGTGCGGCGGACGGCGACCGGGTCGACCCCGGAGCCGTAGAGGTTCTCGTCGTCCAGCAGCACCTTGCCCTCGACGCGGCCGCCGGGGGTGACCTCGTGCATCCGGTTCAGGGTGCGCAGAAAGGTCGACTTGCCGCAGCCGGAGGGGCCGATGAAGGCGGTCACCGAGCGCGGCTCGACGGTCATGGAGATGTCGTCGATGGCCTTGTGGGCGCCGTAGTACGCGTTCAGGCCGCTGACGTCGATTCGCTTGGCCATGGAAATCACTGCTTCTTTCGTGGTGGGGCTGGTCAGCGGCCGGGCTGACCGGGATGGTCGGACTGCACTTCGCTTCCGCTCCGGCCGGGTGCCACGCCCTCGTTCCTCGGGCGCGGCACCCAGCCTCCGCCGCAGCTCAGTTCGTCCTCCGCGGGGCCTTCCAGCGGGCGATGCCGCGAGCCACCAGGTTGAGGACCATGACGAAGGCGATCAGCACGAGTGCCGCGGCCCAGGCCCGGTCGTAGGAGGCGTCGGAGCCCTGCTGCCACTGCTGGAAGACGTAGAGCGGCAGGGACTGCTGGGCGCCCTCGAAGGGGTTGTTGTTGATCGTCTTGGCGCCCCACACCAGCAGCAGCACCGGGGCGGTCTCGCCGGTGATGCGGGCGATGGCGAGCACCACGCCGGTGGTGATGCCGCCGATCGAGGTGGGCAGGACGACCTTCAGGATCGTGCGCCACTTCGGGACGCCGAGGGCCAACGACGCCTCGCGCAGCTCGTTCGGGACGAGCTTGAGCATCTCCTCGGTGGAGCGGACCACGACCGGCATCATCAGGATCGCCAGCGCCATCGAGCCGGCGAAGCCGGACGGGCCGAAGCCGAGGATCAGGATCCACACGGAGAGGACGAACAGGCCGGCGACGATCGAGGGGATGCCGGTCATCACGTCGACGAAGAAGGTGACGACCTTGGCGAGCGTGCCGCGGCCGTACTCGACGAGGTAGATCGCGGTCAGCAGGCCGAGCGGGGCGGCGATCAGGGTCGCCAGGCCGACCTGCTCCAGGGTGCCGATGATCGCGTGGTAGACCCCGCCGCCGGGCATCGCGTCGGGCAGCGTGCCCATCGAGTGGGACAGGAAGTAGCCGTCCAGGACCTTGGAGCCGCGGGCGACGGTCTCCCACAGCAGCGAGGCGAGCGGGACCACGGCGAGCAGGAAGGCGGTCCACACGACGGTGGTGGCCAGCCGGTCCTTGGCCTGGCGGCGGCCCTCGACGACGGCGGTCAGCAGATACGTCCCGAGGATGAAGACCAGTGCGGCGATCAGGCCCCACTGGACGGCGGAGTCCAGGCCGGCGGCCAGCCCGACGCCGCAGCCGGCGGCGACGGCGACCAGCGCGAGGACCGGCAGGGTCCAGCGGGGCAGCCGGGACTGCTTGAGGGCGAGCGGGGTGCGCGGCTCGGCGACCTTGCGGTGCCGGTGGCTGGTGGCGACGGTCATGCTGCGCCCTCTTTCTTCGCTTCTCCGCCCACTCGGCGCAGAGGTGCGGCTTTCGTGCTCGTCTGCGGCCCGGCGGCCTCGCGTGCTCCCCCAGCTACCGCTGGGCGGTTCCCCCAGCTCATGCTGCGGCCCCCGAGTACTCCTTGCGGCGGGCGATGATCAGCCGGGCCGCGCCGTTGACGAGCAGGGTGATCACGAAGAGGACGAGGCCGGAGGCGATCAGGGCGTCCTGGCCGAAGGTGTCGGCCTCGCTGAACTTGCTGGCGATGTTCTGGGCGAAGGTGCCGCCGCCCGGGTCCAGCAGGCTGGCGTTGATCAGGAAGCTCGGGGAGAGGACCGTGGCGACCGCCATCGTCTCGCCCAGCGCCCGGCCCAGGCCGAGCATGGAGGCGCTGATGACGCCGGAGCGGCCGAAGGGGAGCACCGACATCCGGATGACTTCCCAGCGGGTGGCGCCGAGGGCCAGCGCGGCCTCCTCGTGCATCCGCGGGACCTGGAGGAAGACCTCCCGGCTGACGCTGGTCACGATCGGCAGGATCATGATGGCGAGCAGGATGCCGACGGTGAACAGCGAACGGGCGGCCCCGTCGCTGTAGCTGAAGATCCCGGTCCAGCCGAGGTAGTCGTTCAGCCAGCCGTAGAGGCCGCTCAGGTGCGGGACGAGGAAGAGCGCGCCCCACAGGCCGTAGACGATGCTGGGGACCGCGGCGAGCAGGTCGATGACGTAGCCGAGCGGCGAGGCCAGTTTGCGCGGCGCGTAGTGCGAGATGAACAGCGCGATGCCGACCGCGACCGGCACCGCGATGAGCATCGCGATCACCGAGCTGGCGAGCGTGCCGAAGGCGAGCACCGCGATGCCGAACTTGGGCTCGGTGCCGACGGCGTTCCAGTCGAGGGTGGTGAAGAAGTTGCTCTTGTCCCCGGAGATGGCGAGGACCGAGCGGTAGGTGAGGAAGGCCGCGATGGCGGCCATGATCACCAGGAGGGCGATCCCGGAGCCCCGGGAGAGGCCGAGGAAGATCCGGTCGCCGGGGCGGACCGCCTTGCCGGAGACCGATCCGGCGGCCGGTGGCGGCGGGGGCGTTGCGGTGGTCGGGTGTGCTGAGTAATCCATGGGTTTCTCCGGTCTGCGGAGCCTTGCGGGGGCTCCTGCGCGGCGATGCACCGGATGGGCGGCGGTCCCGGGTGGTTCACCGGGACCGCCGCCCGGCGGGTCAGGAGAGCGTGGCGACGGTCTTGCGGACCTTGTCGGCGATCTCGGTCGGGAGCGGGGCGTAGCCGAGGGCCTTGAGGGCGGCCTGGCCGTCCGTGCTGGAGACGTAGGTGAGGAAGGACTTGGTGGCCGGCAGGGTGTCGGCCTTGTTGCCCTTGTCGCAGGCGATCTCGTAGGTCACGAGGGTGATCGGGTACGCGCCCTCGGCCTTGGAGGTGTAGTTCAGCTTCAGCGCCAGGTCGCTGCCCTGGCCGGCCGGCTTGGCCTCGGCGATCGCCTTGGAGGCGTTGTCGACGGTGGCCTCGACCGGGGCCTTGGCGCCGGTGTTGATCTTGACCGTCGGGATCTTGCTGGCCGTGGCGTAGGACAGCTCGAAGTAGGAGATCGCGCCGCTGGTCTGCTTGACCTGCGAGGAGACGCCGGCCGAGCCGGACGCCGCCTGGCCGCCGGCGCCCTCCCACTTCTTCGCCGGCTCGTGCTTCCAGGCACCGCCGGAGGCGGCCTTGAGGTACTTGGTGAAGTTGTCGGTGGTGCCCGAGTCGTCGGAGCGGTGGAACGCCTGGATCTTGAGGTCCGGGAGCTTGGCGCCCGGGTTGAGCTTCTTGATCGCGGGGTCGTTCCAGTTGCTGATCTCCGAGTCGAAGATCTTCGCCAGGGTCGGCGCGTCCAGGACGAGGTTGTCGACGCCCGGGACGTTGTAGCCGACCGCGATCGGGCCGCCGACCATCGGCAGGTCGATCGCCTGGCCGCCCTTGCAGAGCGTCTTCGACTTGGCGATCTCCTCGGGCTTGAGCGGCGAGTCGGAGCCGGCGAAGGCGGTCTGGCCCTGGAGGAAGGTGGTGACGCCGGCGCCGGAGCCGGTGGGCTGGTAGTTGATCTCGGTGCCCTGGCAGGCGCCCGAGTAGTTCTGCACCCAGACGTCCATGGCGTTCTTCTGCGCCGACGAGCCGGAGGCGAGCAGCTTGCCCTTGCCGTCGCACTTGACGTTGGCCGCCTTGGCGGAGCTGCCGCCGCCGCCACTACCGCCGCTGGTGTTGTCGGAGCCGCACGCGGTCAGGGCCAGGGCACCGGAGACGGCGAGAGCGCCAACGGCGAGGGCGCGAACCCGGTTCTTGCGCTGAAGCTTCACTGTCGAGAGTTCCTTCCTGGTGCGCGCCGTTTCCGCGGCGTGCGGGGTGGTGACGGGACGGGGCGGTGTCGCGTTGCCTTCCGGCGAGCCGCGCACTCGGTACGGCCGAAATTAGGCAGATCAGGTGAAGCGGCCGATGGAGCGGAGTGAACGCACGGTGAACCTCGGCCGTCGGCTGCGTGCGGTGCGGACGAGTGCGGGCGGCCGCCTCCGGGGTGCGGCCGAGGTCAGAGGGCGCGGTCGGGGAGCGCCGCCGGGGAGCGCCCGGTTCCGGTGCGCGGCGCCGCCCTGGAGCGCGGGATTCCGGGCCCGAGCGCCCGTTTCCCTCCACGAAACGGCCCGTCGCTCTGTTGAATTACCGGCCGGTATGGCAGCATCCGCGCCGAAGGAGAGCGCACGAATCGGTGCGGAACGACCGGAGGTGACTGGTGGGGAGCCAGGGGGCACAACAGGGCGTTCGGGGCGGGGGTGCGGGGCGGGGCGTACGGGGCGGCCGGCTGGCGGTGTGCACCGCGGTCGTGCTCTGCGCGACGGGACTGCTCGGCGGGACGGCGACGGCGGCGCAGCGCACTCCGGCCCCGACGCCGTCGCCCGGTGGCGACGCCCGCCACCTCGACGAGGTGCGCAAGGAGATCGAGGGCCTCTACCGCACGGCGGAGCGGGCCACCGAGGACTACAACGCCGCCGAGGAACAGGTCCAGCTCCAGCAGAAGAAGATCGTCGAGCTGGCCCGCACCATCGACGCCGCACAGCGCCGGCTGGCCACCCTCAAGCGCCGGGCCGGGGCGCTGGCCAGCGCCCAGTACCGCACCGGCGGAATTCCCCCCGAGGCGAAGCTGATGCTCAGCGCCGACCCGGAGGTCTTTCTTGCCAATGCCGATCTGGCCCGTAAGGGACAGCAGGCCGTCAAGGGTGTGATCAGCCAACTCACGCACCTCAAAAGCGACTTGGAGGATTACGCCCAGGACGCCAGTCGCCGCTGGGAGCAACTGGAAACCAATCGCCAGAAGAAGGACGCCGCCCGGAAGAAGATCAACGACAAGATCGACGCGGCGAAAGAACTGGAATCCCGACTGGCCGCCAAGGAAAAGGAACGACTGCGGAAACTGGAGGACGACCAGGCGCTGCTGGCCCAGCAGAAATGGCTCGACTCCGGCGTACTCAAAGACATCAGCAACAAAGCGTCCGACCAGGGCAAGAAGGCGATTTCGTACGCCACTTCGCAGATCGGTAAGAATTATGTCTGGGGCGCGGTCGGGCCGGACACCTTCGACTGCTCCGGGCTGACCCTGCGGTCCTGGCAGGCCGCGGGCCGGACGATTCCGCGCACCTCGCAGGAGCAGTGGCGGCAGCTGCCCCGGGTGGCGCTCAAGGCTATGCGCCCGGGCGACCTCGTCATCTACTTCTCGGACGCCAGCCACGTCGGGATGTACCTCGGCGACGGCGCGATCGTGCACGCACCGCGCCCGGGCCGGCAGGTGACGATCACGGGCGCCGGCTCGATGCCGATCCTGGGCGTCGTCCGGCCGGACGGGGGCTCTGCCGGCTGAGCGGGCGCGGCGCCCGCCGTCAATGGCGGTACGGAGTGATTCCGGACATTTTCCGGGCGCTCATTCCGTACCGTGCGGGCGGAATGTCGGTGGTGTCGGACAGCACTGCCGCGACTTCATTGTTTCCTCTCGCGCGACGGGCCGAGGATGATCGACGGCCGCCTTGCCGTAGCGATCCGGTAGCTGAATGCGCTCGCCCGGGGTGATGTTCGTCATTCCCCTTCCCGGCCACCGCAGGTGAAATGGCTTATCAGTCCTGGCATATGACGAAGGCCGCGTGCCAAAGGGCATTCCGTGTGCAGTGGTCCGGGCGCTATGGTCGCCATTCGATGCCCGGTAGTGCCCCGCTCCGCTGACCGACGAGCAAGGGTCGAACCGGGCACGGCGGTGTGCCGGTCGGTGCACCGCCGTACCCCTCGGGGGGAGGGAAGGAAGCAGACCCATGCCCGTACCCGTACCGCACCAGCGGACGGCCGTGCTGCCGCACCAGGCAGGATCGGTGGACCGCGGCTGCGCGGAAACCGCCCGCGCCGCCGTCGGCACGCCCGCGCACGGGGGCTGCTCCGAGGCTTCCCGCACGCCACAGGGTGCGCCGGAGGCGTCCCTCGGCCCCGCCCCGCTGCCCCGGGACCTCCCGGAGGCCGACCTGCCGCGGCCGGCCGCTGACCGGCGACTTCCGGCCGGACGGACTGCTGCCCGCCCGGTGGCCGCCCATGCGCCCGCCACCACGGCCGAGCCGGTGACCTCCGTCACGCCCGAGGAGTCCGCGGTCGAGGACCCCACGGCCGCCGCCTTCGCCGCCGCCGAGCCGGCGCCGGAGCCGCCCGCCCAGGGGCTGACCCTGCTCCTCATCGGCGAGGACCCGAACAACCACGTCCCCGAGATGTGGGACTGGGCCGGCCGCAAGGTCCGGCTGCGCACCGCCCGCAACCTCACCGAGGCCGAGCGGCTGCTCACCGACGACGTGCACTGCATCCTGCTCGACCTCACCCCGGCCGAGCCGGCCGGCCGCGAGGAGCTCCCCCAAGGACCTTCGACGCGCTTCGGTCCAGGGGGGACCGCCATCCCGGCCCGGGCCGACGCCGTCGGCACCCCCCGTGACGAGTTGGCCGCCCTGCGCGCCGTGCTGCGCATGGCGCCCTCGCAGGCCGTCCTCGTCCTCACCTGCGAAACGGACGCCGAGCGGGCCGCCGACGCGGTGCGGGTGGGTGCCCAGGACTACCTCTTCCGCGACGAGCTGGACGGCAAGGTGCTCAGCCGCGCGGTGCGCTACGCCGTGGAACGCAAGCGCGCCGACCTCGCCCAGCGCCAGCTCACCGAGTCCCGGCTGCGCGCCCAGGAGAACGCCCGCCTGGAACGCGGCCTGCTGCCCACGCCGCTGCTCGACGGCTCGGAACTGCGCTTCGCGGCCTGCTACCGGCCCGGCCGCAGCCGTGCCCTGTTGGGCGGCGACTTCTACGACACCGTCCGCACTCCGGACGGCACCGTGCACGCCATGATCGGCGACGTCTGCGGCCACGGCCCCGACGAGGCCGCGCTCGGCGTCGAACTCCGCATCGCCTGGCGCGCGTTGACCTTCGCCGGACTGTACGGCGACGAACTACTGGCCACCCTCCAGAAGGTGCTGGAGAACGAGCGCTCCGACGACGAGATCTTCGCGACGCTGTGCACCGTCGACATCTCCGAGGACGGCCACCGCGCCGGGGTGTGCCTGGCCGGCCACCCCGCGCCGCTGCTGGCCCGCGCCGGCGAGCGGCCGGAACTGCTGCCGTACGAATTCGGCGGCCCGGCGCTCGGTCTGCTGCCGGAGGCCCGCTGGCCGCGCCGCCAGGTCGAGCTGGGCGCGGCCTGGAGCCTGCTGATGTACACCGACGGCCTCATCGAGGGCCGCATCGGCGAGGGCACCCAGCGGCTGGGCCAAGAGGGAATGACCGAGCTGGTCACCCGCCAGATGGCGAGCGGCCTGACGGGCGAGGAACTCCTGGAGGCATCGGTGCGGGAGGTCCGCGCCCTGAACGGCGGGGAACTCACGGACGACGTGGCGGTCCTGCTGCTGGACCGGAGCTAGGGCCTGTCGTCAGGCTCAAGACGCCATGAGTGATCGCTGGCGTTCCCGGATGGCACTCTGGGCAGATGCGCCCTTGGAACACCTCCGCTCAGAAGGACCTGCGGCGGCTGCTCAATGAGTGGGATCCGATCGGTGTCGCTGATGCCGTCCAGGACGAGTACGACTGCATGATCGGCCCTTTGTTCCGCAGGCTCCACGGTGGTGCCGACCGGGCGGAGATCGGTGAGTACCTGCGGCATGAGCTGGAGGCCCATTTCGGGCTTCCTTCGAGTCGGCCACCCGAAGCGGTGGCCACTCGCGTCATCGCCTGGTGGACAGCTGCTGATCCGGCCGACGGCGCGGACAGCCGGTAGCCGTTCCCCTCCGGGACGTCTGCGCGTTGGCCTGTGCGTGTCGTTGAATGATGCGCAGTGGGCGCGGATCGAGCCGCTGCTCCCTCCACCTGCCAAAGGAGTACGGCAACTGGCGGGGCGTCTACGACCGGCTGCGGATGTGGGTCGTTGACGGCACCTGGGAGAGGGTGTTCACCGCGCTGATGGCCAAGGCGCGGAGGCGGGCCCGCCCGGGCTCAGCGGCCGCCGTTGTACGGCCCGTAGGGCCCGTCCGAGCTGGAGCCCCGGCGGGGACCGCGTCCGCCGCCGGCCACCGCGCGCAGCGCCGGCCGGACGTCGACGGTGTAGACGATCACCGCGATCAGGCCGATGATCGGCAGGAACGACAGCAGCGGCAGCAGGAACAGCAGCGCCGTGGCGGCGCCGAGGAAGATCAGCCACATGGCCTTGTTGTGCTTGTCGGCCGCGCGGTAGGCGTCGTCGCGGCGGACGGCCGCGTCGATCAGCATCACGGCGGAATAGATGCCTAGGGCGAGCTGAACCCAGCTCAGAATGCTCTGGAATCCGTAAATCAGCACGCCGTCCACCGCCCGTTAGCCGTTCGCCAGGAAACTCGGTCTGTCATCTCGGTCTGTGTGGCTCCTGCGAGCCCCACCGTACCCGGACAACGGGCCGGACACGTGCGGAGTGCCCGGCCCGTGCGATGACCACCGCTCACCGGCGGCTCACGACGCGGACGACGGCGGGGTGCTCTTCTTCGCCGGGCCCGCCGCGGGCTTGCGCTGCGCGGCCGGCTTCTTCGCCGTGGCGGTCCTCGGCTCGGTCGAGGCGGTGGCCTTCGCCTCGGTACGGGTCCCGTTGGCCGGCACGGTCTTGGCGCGGCTGCCGGTCTCCGTGCCGTTCTTGGCCTCGGTCTTCGGCGCCGACTCCGGCTCGATCGCCACCGCCAGCTCCTCGACCTGCTCGGCGGCGCCGCCGCGCCAGTTCTGCACCGCGCCGCGGCCGCGCTCGGCCAGCTCGTCGTAGGTCTCACGGGCCTGCACGGCGACCTCGGCGGCCCGGCCGACGCCGCGCAGCGCCAGCTCCTGCGCCTGGTCGCGGAACTTCTTCAGGTCCCCGTCGAGCGAGCCCAGCAGATCGGTCAGCTTTTCCTGGGCCTCCTTGGCCTGCTTGGTGACCAGGGCCTGGATGTCCTTGGGGTCGGTGCTGCGGACCGACTCGAAGCGCTTGGGTGCCTCGGCCTTGATCTTCTCGACCAGCTGCGGCACCTCGCTCAGCTTCTCGGCGGCCAGGTCGGCGGTACCGGCCAGGGCGTACAGCGGGGTCGTGTCGGTCAGGGCCTTGCGGAGGTCATCGGTGGTGATGGCCATGACGTGGTTCCTCCTGGAAACGATGGGGTTGCTCAGGTGGCGTGCGGGCCGCCGTCGGCCTCTGCCTCATGGGGGTGGCCCCCGTCCTCGGGTCCGTTGCCGGACCGGTGCGCCGTGCCGTCGTCCGCGTCGCTGGCGCCGAGCCCGTTCTCCTTGCGGAAGGACTCGTAGATCTGCAGCAGGACCTGCTTCTGCCGCTCGTTCAGCGACGGGTCGGTGAGTATCGCGGTCTGCACCCCGGCGCCGTCCGGGCCGCGCCGCTCGTCCAGGATCCCGGCCTGGACGTACAGCGTCTCGGCGGATATCCGCAGCGCCTTGGCCAGCTGCTGGAGGATCTCCGCACTCGGCTTGCGCAGACCGCGCTCGATCTGGCTGAGGTACGGGTTGGACACCCCCGCGGCATCCGCCAGCTGCCGCAGGCTCAGCTGCGCGGTGCGCCGCTGCTCCCGCAGGAAGTCGCCGAGGTTGCCGACATTGAGAGATGCCATGTCTCGATACTGCACGGCAGTGCTAACTATTGCAAGCAAGTGCTAGCAATAGTGGCGTGCGCCATGTGTGACCGGGTGCGCTGGTCGGCCGCTTTCCGGGTGGGGCGGCCAGGATGAACGATGAACCGGATGTCCTCGCGGTAGCCATCGGCGTGCCGCTCGTCGCGGTGCGCGGCGCGGTGCAGGTGACTACGCGGGCCGCACCTGCCCGATGGTCGGTGGCGGGCTTCGCAGCGAGCCCGGAGGCGTCACCGCGTCACCGCGTCACCGCGTCACCGCGTCACCGCGTCACCGCGTCACCGCGTCACCGCGTCACCGCGTCACCGCGTCACCGCGTTGCCGATCAGGCGACGGACGCCTACGACCGGCTCCGGGAGCTCATCCCGCTGTCGGACCTGGCCAGGGTGCCGGCTTCAGCTGTCGTGCCCGGCGGTTCGGCGCTGCTTGGCGCGGTGGGCGAGCGCATCGATGATGCGTTGCCATGCCGGTGATGCCTCGGAGATCCGGGAAGAGACCAGCTTCAGGGACCCTGCCCGGTCGCTGTCTCCTTCGTGCGTGATCTCCCACGCGTCCAGGTCGTCGATGAGTCGGTCCAGGCGTGGATCGTCCGGATCCCAGTCGACCGATTGATCGCAGGCGAGATACAGGCGCGTCGTCTCGGGGTCGTCGAAGCCGGCGTTCTTCTCCCGTATCCGCTGCGGCATGGCGTGCGGGTCCAGTGCCTGCATCAGGATCCACGAGTCGCGCTCCAGTCGTACCCGCAGTTCGCTGACCCCGAGACCGCGCATGCGGTTCAGGATGGCGACCACCTCGGGAGGCAGGACAAGGCTTTCGCCGCCGGCCAGTTCGGCGATCCTGCGGCGGTATTCGGCGAGTTGGTCGATCTTGCGCTGCAAGGCGGCGTCGATGTCGGTGATGGCCGCGGCGAATTCGGCCGGTTGCGCATGCAGCAGCGCGTCGATACGGGCCAGCGGCACCCCGGCATCGGCGAGGGTCCTGATCCGGATGAGATCCACCGCCGCTTGCGCGTTGTAGCGGCGGTAGCCGGAGGTATCGCGCTCGGGCTCGGACAACAGGCCGACGTGGTGGTAGTGGCGAACGGTGCGCACGGTCACGCCGGCGGTTGCCGCGAGCTGGCTGATCGTGAGCACCGTCCTCCTCGGGTCTTCGTGCAGTTGTGGTCGTGCCGAGTCTAGGGAGCGTCCGGTGGGCCAGGCGCGGACCCGGCCCTGATCCATCGGGCCGGCCCTAGAGGCGAGTTCGGTCGACGACGTCGCGGATCGCCTGGACCACGGCGTCGGGGCGGTCGAAGCAGAGTCGGTGGTGGACGGTGTCGGAGAGGATGCGTTGTTCCCCGTGCGAGACCGCGCTTACCAGGGCCGCGTCCATTCTCGTGTGGCCGTCGTGCATCTCTCGCAGCGTCCGCTCCGACGTCAGCGCCTGCTGGGCGGGGTCGGTGCCGACCGCGGTGAGAGCGATCACCGGAACGTCGGGAAGGTCTGGCCCGGCCCGTAGTTCGGTGGCGAGTTCGGCCAACTTGGTGCGCTCGGCGATGCCGGCGTGGGTCCATTCGTCACTCGCCTTGGCGTCGATCAGCGCCTGCCGCATGTGTTCCGGGTGGTCCGCGAGCAACTCGGCGTTCATCTTGCGCAGGGCCGGGCGCATCCGTTCCAACTGCTCCCGGTCAGGTGCCATCTGCTCGACCGCGGCCAGACTCGCCGCGGGCGGCATGAAGTCGTCCCAGTCGCGGTGCAAGGCGTCCAGCCAGACCAGACCGGCCACGTCCTGCGGGTACAGCTGCGCGAACCGATGCGCGTAGAGGCCGCCGAGGGAGTGCGGCACCAGGACGTAGGGGGCGGCGATGTGCTGGGCGCGCAGCAGCTCGCGCAGTTCCGCGGCGACCGCGGCGGCGGTGCGCGGCAGCGGGAGGGGATCGCTGTAGCCCGTGCCGCCGCGGTCGTACACCACGGCGGTGGTGAACTGCGAAACCCCTTGCTGCACACCGAAATAGTCCAGGCCGACCGCGCTGGCACCCGGCAGGAACACCACGGCCGGTCCGCCGCTGCCCGACCGATGCACGAAAATGCGGCGGCCGTCGATCTCCTGGAACCCTCCGATCGGCGGGGCGGGCCGAGTCGAGCTGATCGGCGGCGCGGGCCGGGTCGAGGAAATGCTGTCGTTCGTCATGCGACCAGGCTCCAACCCTGACGTAGCGTCATGGTCAACCGTTCCAACTAAGTGATCAGGAGTGAGTCTTGGACCCGTACCTGGTCACTGCGGTCATCCCGAACGGTTTTGGATGTCCGACTGGTCGCCCGCGTTCTCGTTCCCTCCGCCCGGGCACGCAGCTCCTGGCTACGGTCCGTGGCGGGGTGG